>JAIPFP010000082.1 GCA_021736575.1 Pirellula sp.
GTCGCAGCAACTCCATGGAGCTTAACGCTCGCTGGTCAATACACTCGGCAATACCTTCTGCTAGCAGTTCGAACCCGGCGGGGACATCGGGAATCGGGAACCGCTTTAGTTCACCACTATTAATCCTTGGCACCGCCGAAGCCACCGAGCGGCGAGCCAATGAGGACGCATATTCCAATTGGTTAAGACAGAAAGTTAGCCAGACACCCTGTGAAGTCGTCAGGTTCCTCGCTGCATAGCAAGTCGAATCGAAGCGGTGGTGATGGACCGATGGCGAGATCCATGCGGCTTTAATAGGAATAGCCTTTGCCAGCAGTACATCCCCTGTGTGAAGGCTAAATCGATTCGTAGGCGGAGCCGGAAGAAGACAGTCGGAATTGAGCATCAGTTCACCAAATCCGATGTGGGCTGCGCCAACGACCGGTTTTTCAGGAGCTCGGGTTCCATCAACCACGCTTGCTTCCCAAGTGTCCAACGAGCCAGCAACATTGCCCCCCAGCAGGCCCGCCATAGGCCCGCACAAAACGACAGGATCCCAAGATCCTTCGTTTTCCAGCATATTCGGGGTTACTTTGGCTAGCCGCATCGATCCAACTCGCTCGTTTTCGTTTCTGTGACTACACAATAGTATTGATAAGGTTGTTTTTTGGGAAGGCTTGCAGTAAAAATATATTCAATGTCGAACCTGGAGTTGATCTCAGGTCATTTAGTGTCGTATTATCCCTTTGGAAGTTGACTTAAGTCAACCGTCAAGTAAAGTCGATGACTTGAAAGATGTTTGCCACTGGGGACCCCTCTTGTGAAGGAGTGCCAGATGGCAAAGAAGTTGGAAGAAGGCGACGAGGAGCGGAAGCGGTATCTGGAAGCACTTGAAAACGGATACCGATTCAATGGTTACGTGAACTTTGACCAGGAGCGGGCTACGAAACCCATAGCGAAGCATCTCGAACTCGATGAAAAGGGGTTCATCGACCTGATGATCAAGTACTTGCGTTCGGGGGGCAGGTTGGACCGTGTGGACGAGTCTCGGCCCGATTGGAAGCACTGGCGATTTCACTTTGATCTGTGGCCCGAACTCGCGGCCAAGGAACTTTATGTGGAGACTCGCTTCGTAGACGCCCCTGTCTTGGACAATCGCGAAATCATCGTCGTCAGTGTGCATCCACCTGAAGATGTCACGTGGAGTCGATGGAACAAATAAACAAGAAAAATACTTATGCCAGATAAACCCTATCCGTGGACTTGCGGCAAATGCGCTCAAAAAAGAGTCGAGCCTGTAGTGGGAGACTACTCGGTCGATTTCAAGCACGACGGAAAGCTTCACAACATCGTTCTTTCGCAAATCGAGATCCCTACCTGCCAGAACTGTGGCAACGTACAAACCGGGATCGAGATCGGCGACAAGGTAACGAAGGCACTTCGTGAGAAGGTTGGCCTACTATTCCCAGAACAGATCAAGCAGCAGCGTACCGCACTAGGCCTTAACCAAGAGCAGCTCGGCGAGTGCATCGGCGCAGCGAAGGAGTCGATTTCTCGATGGGAGACCGGTGCGCTCATTCAATCGGTCAGTACCGACAAGTTGCTACGTATGTTCTTCAAGCACCCAAGTGACCCGACTTGGAATAACAGGTGGTTGAAGCCATCAGAGCAAACCGTTGCGCCAATGCCCATTGAGGCACTACACACCTGGATGGCGACCGCATGTCATTCGCCTACGATAGCCGACAAGCCTGGCGGACTGTTCAAAGAGATCATGGAATCCGTCGAGCGAAGGCTGCTTTCAGGGCTCATGATTGATGACTCGCTTCTTCCGACGGTCGAAGCTCGGCTAACGGAAGATGACTTTCAAAATGCGCTAATGCGATTCACTTACCATTCGATGCGTTCCGTCTTTCATGAGACCGGAAGAATTGTTCCTCGCAGACTGGCTCAGACTTTAGCGGCACAAGCATCCGACCTGCCTGCCGATCCCGATGAGATTCTCATCTTGCTTGTGGACACTGCGGTCCCAAACACTGAATTCAATGAGCTACTTGAAGTAATGTCGCGTCGATCCCAAATTCGACGCGAGCTAAGCGATTCTTTTTGACCAGTTAACCAAACAGGAGACGGATTCAATGGACTGGGATATGCAGAAAACTTCGGTTGTGATCGTTGGCGCAGGATTTTCGGCAGCGGCGAGCGACGGCAAGATGCCATTGATGACCGGCTTCTTTGATCAACTTCAGCAACAGCAGTTCCCCGATTTATTCGCGTTCGTAAGCGAAGTGGGCTGCACAAGTCGCTGTCCAACGATTGCGAAAGCAAATGTTGAAAAGGTGCTTACCGCGCTTGAGCAGATGCGAACAGCTCCGAAGAGAGCTCTTTGTGGTACGTTGTCTACGTTCAGTGAATCACACCCAGACATTCAGAAGCAATTGACTGTCTATACGTTGCATCGGTTGAAATCTGGGGCGTGTGTTGAAGCCGATAACTGGGCTGCGCAGCTGCTGGCAAGCTGTGGCTTTTCGACGACCGTCATTTCGATGAACTATGACAATCTAGCGGAATCAATTCTCTCCAATCGACGCGGCATTCGCCATGGAGACAATAATCCGAATTGCCCCCACTGCAGGATGCGTTTGCTTCTCAACGCTGCATGCTCCTGCAACATTCGGAACGACGAATTGAATGAACTTTGGCGAGGGGCAGTCCTCAAGCCGCATGGCTCGGTAGCGTGGCGTCGATGTTTGAATGAGGGTTGTTGCAATCATGAGTGTTTAGTCGCAGACCAACATTGCAGACCTTTCGAGCCATGCAAATGTAATTTTTGCCAGACAGAATGCGCTCCCGTGATGGTTCTACCGACGATGAGTAAAAATCTAAACGAAATCAAAGAGATTGCTGTAATGTGGCAGGCTTGCCATGCGGCCATCAAAGATGCGGAGTCAATTTTGCTTTTTGGATTTTCATTGCCTCAAAGCGATGAATTGCTAACGCAAACAATTCGCACAGCCGTTCGCGAAGGTCGGCGTCTAAAGAGGGTTGGTTCCATTGACTTGAACCCCGAAAGCGTCTTGGATCGGTTCGAAGATTGTATTCCCGCCGGCATGGACATCGAAGCTAATGCGTTCCCAGTGGAGATTGGTCAACGCCCAATCTGGCTAAACGATGCCGATGTTGATCAACTGAACTCGGAATCGTTTGCGTCCCCGGAAGCGTCGAAATGAGCAAGAGACTACTATGCATATCTTCGGGGTTGCTTGCACCCAAGAAAATCGACAATCCAGTGGCTCGACGTCACATGTATCTCAATTATGGTTTGCTCGGTCTAGCGAGCATTTTAGAGAAACATGGCTATCAACCTTTTGTCACACATGGACGATTTGAAGATCCTACCAGTTTTGTTCGTCGACTAAATAGTCTCGGATTGATCGCGAAAGACATTCCCGTGCTCTTTTCGCTTCCCAGCAGTTTTGCAATCGGCTGGGCAAGGGAGACAATGGCTGCCCTTCGTTCGCTAGTACCCGATCTTGAGATCATTGTTGGCGGCCGTTGGGTTGTTGCGGATGATCCAAATTGGATTAGAGGGATGCTTCCTCATGCCTCGACGTTCATAGAGGGACTCGCAGAAGGTCGAATTGTCGAGATTGTTGCGAAGTTATCGAACAAGCATTCCACCGACGGCGCGACGTCTGATCTTGCACCAGTTCTGAATTATCGCCTCCTTGAGGACACGCATCTGTACCAACCCAGCATTGAGGTTTCTCGTGGTTGCGGAAAGGGGTGCAGCTTTTGCGCAGAAGCCACTGTTCCATTGGGAGCGATGAAGGATCCTCGGCAGGTAGCGGATGAACTAGATGGATACCGGAAGCTTACAGGCAATACCGATTTCCATGCATACTTCGAAACTTCTTTTTTCAGGCCGACGAGCAATTGGATAAGTTCATTCCTATCAGAAATGCAGAATCGATCGCTTTTGATTCCATGGCGAACTGAGAGTCGAGTTGACGCATGGAACCCTAAAATGGTTGAGCAACTGCGGAAGACTGGAATGCACGTCATTGATTTGGGACTTGAGTCAGCAAGCCCCAAACAGCTACTGGCAATGAAGAAGACACCGAAGCCTGATGTGTACTTAAAGAAGGCATCAGAGCTACTGAAGGCATGCTACGACGAAGGGATCTGGGCAAAAGTAAACGTTTTGCTTTTTCCCGGCGAGACTCGTAGTACGCTACTGGAAACAACCGACTGGCTAAATGAAAACATGGACTTTATTAAGGGACTTTCCGTTGGCCCAACTATTCTTTATCGATATGGACAAGCTACGCGTTCGGTGAAATCAGAATTCGAATCATTGGGCGCGACAGTAGTTGAAGAGGAAGCCTTAGACCGTGATGGTTACGCGCACCTTCACTTGAGCTCGGAAGTCGATCACGATTTTGCCACTCGATTTTCGTCCGATCTTGCGCGCGAATACATGACGGCAAGGGACTACTACGACCTGAAAGCATTTAGTTACCTGCCTCGCGATTATTCGTGGGATGATTTCAAGAAGGAAATCTGTAAGGTTCCTCCTGATCGATTACCGTTTCGACTTGAGGGGATTTTTGAGAATGCAACACACCAAGATTAAGGGTCACGAGAAACGAATGGGCTTTCATCCATATCTGCCGACTTGTTTGTCGGATCACATTTGCCAAGGCGGAGATTTCGACAATGTGTAGTAGAGTTGGGATCCTTATTTGTGTTTCCCTGTTTGCGCATCAGGTCGTTGCTGCTGCTCAGGATAGCCAAACCGAACTTGGGGCTGCGAAGCCGTTACTGATTCCAGAACTAGCGTTAGATCGCCTTCAGGCACAACACAACGACACTACGCCACTTCTTGTTTCACAGGAGGAACTCGACCAACTGATTCAGCAGGATGGTGGCGGCGCTTGCCCAATCGCCGCCGCTCTAATTGCCGAGCAGTCCTTGCGATCGATGATGGGTCTTCCCTTGGATCTTCATCCACATAGAACCGCGCTTCGTCTCTTCCAAGAGAAGCCCGAATTGAAAGAGGGACGAATCAGTAATCATCGATTTGTCGAGCTGCTCGCTTTTCTTTGCGAGGACCTCGACGAGACGCCAGTGGCCATCACTACAGTGTCCGCTCCAACGAGCGACTACGAAACTACTGGCACACGATGGACTCAAACCGATGGACCTGACCTGTCGGTTGCTGCAGGTCAGATCAAGATTCTTGCATACACCGTCACGACAGCTAGCGGCACTGTCCGTGGCCGACATTTTGTTCTACTTCAGGGCGGCGGTGATGGAAATCAAATCTCGTTTGTGAACCCAGGTAAGCCAACGAAGGACTACACGTTTATCGTCGAATATCGCGGTGATTCGTCTGGACTGAAGAGACAAGTGTTCTTTCACAGTCCAGCCGGTTTCGACAAAACCAATCAGACTTACGAGCTGAATACGGTCTTCACGATTCGGCTGATAAACAAACAGCCGGGCGTTGCAGAAAGAGAGGACGTTTCAGTCCACGTAATTAAAGAAAAGATTGATCAGTTAGCAGCCCTACTTCGAGAACAGGGCGATCTCAGTAACCCAACTGCTTGGCGTAAGCACGGTGCAGCGTTTGGATTGCCTGGCTTGGATATACCAACCGAAGTTGGAGGAAGCGGTTGGTCAACTGTGGACATGCTCGAAGTCTTCCGACATGCAGGCAAACACAATCTCAACCTTCGTGATGTTGTTGGAGCCGCTCATGGCCGACCATTGGCGAAGTCGAACACTGCATATGCAAAACGCGTCTTGAATGACATCGTAGCCGGCAAAGCGTATGTTGCGGTTGCTATCACAGAGCCAGAGGCTGGCAGCGACATGAGGGCTATGGAAAGTCGAGCCACGAAAGTCGGAGACGGGTTCTCGTTGAGCGGACAAAAGCTGTGGAACGCTCGCCTACGACAGGCAACTCACGTCGTGCTGTATACCTTGGCGGCAAACGGCAAGGCAGGAACAAGAACCGCCTTCTTACTACCCATCGATCACCCTGGTCTTCAGATCGTAGACGAATATGCCCACGGATTGACCGGCAACTCATTTGGCGGCCTGAAATTCAACGACATGTTCGTAGGACCTGAGTATTTACTTGGTGAAGACGGTGATGGAGGAAAGATCTTCAACGAACACTTCACTTACTGGCGACTGATGCAGTCAGCAGCCGCCATTGGATGCGGCGAGGCCGCACTTCAACAAATGGCCGATCGAATAAAGGAGCGGCATGCTTATGGTGGTCCGATTGGCCGCTTCACGCACTTGCAGCAACCTATCGGCGAATACACCACCAAGCTCCAAATGGCGATGGCGTTGTCGCGGGAGGCAGCAGAACTCATCGATCAAGGGAAATACGATGTTGCGTCACCACTGATCAACGGAATCAAAGCCGAAGGTGTAGAGATTGCTCTCGCCGCTTCCGATGCGGCAATGCGTGCTCACGGAGCCCTTGGCTATAGCCGCCAAGTCGATCTGGGTGATCGCGTTCGAGACCTCATGGGCCTACGAATCGCAGACGGAACAACTGATGTGATGAGGATGGAAGTCGTTCGCTCCTTTTATGGCTCTGATCTTTGGACAATTGCCATCCGGAATTATGAAGCGTCTAAGCCTCGGGCGTCTGATCAAGATGAAGCATCGGTAGAACAAACAAAAACCAAATAGTCGATCGAGAGCTGAATCTGGTACGATTTATCGGCAAATTCGAGATAGCACCGTCAATTTAGTGGATAAATGGGTAGTAGCAATGTGGTCTGATAACGAAGCAAAAGACGACTTCCTCAACTTTAGTATACTTGCCTCTGTCATTGCGGAGACAATCAAGACCAATGGTGATAAGCCCCTTTCTATCGGTGTGTCTGGCGCCTGGGGAGTTGGAAAGTCTTCGACACTCGAGCTTCTTGCAGCAGAGCTCAATAGATATGAGCCCAAGCCACTGATTGTTCGTTTTCATCCTTGGCGGCACCAGTCCCAGGACAACGTGAGGGCAGCATTCGCCGAATGTATTGCACGGGAAATAACGAAATGTGAGGGCATTGGGGGCGAGATAAAGAAGAAAGCTCAGTCGATATTGAAACGAGCAAATCTAATTCGAATCGCTGGGTATGGGCTTGGTGGTGCATTAACTTTGGCCACAGGTTTACCAATTGGGGGCTTCTTCTCCAAGGGAATTGATGCGATTGCTGGAACAATTGACGGAGACCTACAGAAAGCTGATATTGAACATGCCGTCGACTTCGCTAAAACCGCCCAACAGAAGATTGGAGAGTGGTTTCCTGAGGGCGAAAAAGAACATAGTCCCTATGAAAATATTGAAAAAATATGTGAGGAGTTCGGTGCGGCATTAGAGCTGCTTGACCGAAGACTCATCGTTCTGATTGACGATCTCGATCGTTGCCTCCCAGAAACTACGATCGAGGCACTTGAGGCGATGCGTTTATACTTCTTTGTTCCTCGCACGGTGTTTGTCATTGCCGCCGATGAAGAGATGCTTAGGCTCGCGGTCCGAAAGCACTTTGAGACTGGCAATCACATGCTTGATGAAAGCCATTTGCAGAGCTACTACGACAAGCTGATTCAAATACCGTTTCGGATTCCAAGTCTAACCGTGCCAGATGTGGTGATCTATTTGACCCTGATGTTTCTCGAACGACAGCCCAAAATCGCGAAACCTCAACTCGATGAGATCCGGCGGAAACTCTGCGCATCGCTGGGTAAGACTTGGGATGGTAGTCGGATAACTCGCCAAATGATTATGGATACGGTAGGAGGTGCGGAAATCGAAGGTGACTTTGAAAGTCGCGTTGCGATGATAGAGCGACTTGCTCCAACACTTGTGAAATCGAAACGAGTTGGGGGAAACCCGCGGTTGATTAAGCGATTTATGAATAGCTTGTCCATTCACAGAGCACTCGCCAAATCGGTTGGGGCGCCGGCAGAAATCGGAGAGGATGTCTTGGCAAAGATTTTGTTGCTCCAAAGATGTGGAGAGCCAGGCTTAGTCACGGAGCTAGAGGTTGACGTTCTCAAGTCGATCGACGGACGATCACCAATACTTAAGAAGCTGGAGGAGCCTGAAACACCTACTGTAAAAAAGACTGCTACAAAGTCGTCGAAATCCAACGCTGAGATAGAAGAAGTTAAAAGCGATGGAGTGAAGGTTAGCGATCTTTGGAAAAACGACTTCGCTAAAGAGTGGATTGCTATGGAGCCTTCATTACGAGAAATTGACCTCCGAGCAGCATTTCACGTGAGCCGAGGCGCGGATCAGATATTCTTGCATACTTCGAAGCTCAGCCGTGAGAGTCTCGATTTGATTGAAGCCCTAAGAAAACATCCTGATAATGTTGATCAACTTCAGTCTCGCATCGTCGCGGTTCCAGCAGATGAGGCTTCGGCAGTTATGAATGCTTTGGTAGAGCAACTTCGAACGTCTAGCAAGGAAGCTCTTCGCGACAGGTTGAACTGCTGTTCGATCTTCGTGAAAGCCCACCCGAATCAAACCACATTGCTATTGTCAGTGCTAAAAAGTATCGATCCGAGACGCTACACTGCAGCAGAAGCCTACATAATTAAACAACAACCCTGGTGCAAAGAACTGGAAGAGAATCTGAAAGGAAAGCTTCCGTCTGACTCCACTGTGCTTAAGACATTGGGAGGCCAAGGCTAAGATGGGTACCTCGGCATCCGTATCAGGGGCTGGGCATGGAGTGCCACTCGTGCCCAGCTGGGTTGATGACATCGACTCAAGTTTGCCCACAAGCAAGCAAGATGCAAAAACAAGTGCGACTAAAGCCCCAATCTCTCCCAAAAACCGTCTTGGTAGCACACGATTACAGCTAGGGAAATTTGCGAAAACTGGAGACGAATATCGCCTGCGTTCTGCCGTAGGTAACTACGTGAGAAATGGACGAGGCGGATCATCTACAGCGACGAGACGTTCGACCGGTGCGGCCAAACGCGGTGCGGCTTTAATTGGGATTGTTGGTGGGAGCCCAATTTTCAAAGAAGTAAGGGAGGGCATTCGCCAAGCATTTTCCAAAAGCGGAAACTCAGAACTATTGATCGCGGCCATCGCTTCAGCGGCAAGTCCCAATGACGGAACGCTCGACAGTGAAATTGGACTGCGGGCAGCATCGGAAGCGATGCAATATGTACTGGTGCGATTCCCTGAAGCCGATCTCTTCGACCTAGACGCTACCGAACGCGAAGTCCTACTCGAGCGATATTTGGCGTTTGACTGTTACGGCTTGTTCATGTCCGAAAATGGAAAGCACATACAAAGCAAAGTCGATCTTGATACCCATATGGATAGAGTTACTCAGATCAAGAACTTTTTTTGTGAAGTTTTTCGACAAGCGAATCAGTCACGTCGGGAGAAGAGCCGACCGACCCTTGGTCAGTCGACCGACGCCGATATTTCTCGGATATGTAAGGAGGTTATTCGCGACGCCTATAATATCTTTGAGGGGTTTCTCGATGAAGCTTAGATTCTTTGACATTGATGCCAAATGCAAGCCCACTCGGTCAGTCCTTCCGGTTCGCATCTTCGGTAGACCGTGCGATGAAGGTTGGGCATCAGTCGGCTTGGCCGTCGCGGAGCGAATTCGGATCGACCGAATTGATGTATGCCCGCAGGCAAAAGATCTGCTTCGCGTCTGTTTGTCAGTAGTTGCGGCCGATCACGCCGTGCACCGAAGTGACTCTCAGGATGGATGGACACGGGAGATTGAAATGGAAATCCCCGTTGAAGACACGGGCCTGTGGACTTCGAATAAATACGCAATTGAGAAGATGCTCAAGTTTCTTACCGGTGATATATGGACACTTTGTTTCAAGCAGGCGAGAGGAAACGTTGGCCAAGATAAGTACGAGGCCAGCCACTACCCAGGCAATGTTGTTTCGCTTTTGTCCGGAGGTGCCGATAGTTTGGTTGGAGCGCTAGATCTCGGTTTTCAGAAACGCGAATGGATAGCCGTAAGCCAAACCTCTTCTGAGACGCTTGTTCAGGCGAAATTTGCAACTTCGGGCAGTGCCTGTAGTCACATTGGATGGACGCATGGAGTGCACATTCCCTTTAGCAAAGAAGGATCGCAGCGTGCGCGATCAATGGGCTTCTTTGCGTTCGCCGTAATCGCCGCAGTTTCGACGGTATCCTATCATGAAGGAGAGCGTATAGAAATCCACGCGAGCGAAAATGGGCTTATATCGCTGAACCCCGCCTTGACGGAAGCAAGAATTGGCAGTGCAAGTACTCGAACGACACATCCGTGCTTTGTTGGCCAGTTGCAATCGCTACTCGATTCAATTGGTGTAAATGTTCAACTGAAGAACATGTATCAGCACATGACTAAAGGCGAAATGTTCAAGGACTGCAAAGACCCTGCTTCCCTTCGGAAACTGTTAGCTCAATCAATGAGCTGTGGGAAAAGTGGTCGAATCAACCAACACTGCGGAAGGTGCGTTCCGTGCATAATTCGAAGAGCGGCATTCAAAAAGAGTGGCATTCTGGATTCGACAGAATACAAGTACGGGCCCAATTCTGACATGAATGGCTTTCTGAGATCAGATGACGTGAGGTGCGCGTATTTGGGCTCGTCGAACCACAACGACATGACATGGATTCATCGGTCTGTTTTGCCGTCACTCTTTGAATGCGATATAAGCGATCGCGAGGCACTAGTCCAGGTTGCAAAACGAGGTTTGCAAGAAGTAAATGACTTCTTGAAGGACGCTATGAAATGTTCGTAGACGCTCATTGCCATATAGATCTCCATCCTGATCCGCAACGAATCCTTGAGTTGGCTGTTCGGTCGAGACTACGGGTGATCGCTGTAACAACTACTCCCGCGGCATTTAAAGGTTCTGTTCGATACACCGACTTTGAGAACGGTGTTTTGCCGGCCTTAGGGATGCATCCTGAGCTTGTAGGCACTCGAAAGAGCGATATGTCCCAGTTTGCGAAGTACCTTGATCAAGTTTCTTGGGTCGGTGAAGTTGGCCTCGATGGTAGCGCTCGCTTTCGAAGCAGTTGGGCGGATCAACTCCTTGTCTTCGAGCAGATCCTGGACGAATGCATGCAAGCTGGCGGGAAGGTACTAAGCATACACAGTCGTGCTTCCGCAACTTCGGTTCTAGATTTGCTTCAAAACAAGCCTAGCGCTGGATCCTTTGTATTCCATTGGTTCTCCGGGTCGTTGAAGGAACTGGATCGCGCCTTAGGTATGGATTGCTACTTTAGCATCAATGATCAAATGCTTTCTTCAAAATCTGGTACAGCCATCGCGAAACGCATCCCGTTGGAAAGATTGCTAACAGAGTCAGATGCACCGTTCTTGCAAGGTAAAGATCACCAGAGTCTCGCTGAGCGAATCGAGTCAACGGTTAATCGGCTTGCAGAAGTAAAGGGTAGCTCGGCTGCTAAACTCTGCGACCAAATCACTGAAAACTTCTCAACGCTGAGTTTGCGTTATACACGGAAAAGCGATGGTTAGCATGCTATTCAATTCAAAAGGGACTCGGAGCCTGAGGCTGATTTGCGAATAACCCCGAGGCTTTTTGATGACTCTCCGACGCCCTTTGCCCAGGTTATTCGCCAAAAGCAAGAAAGAGCCATAACCCAGTCGAGAGAAAACCGGCGAGTTTCGCGAGGTGTCGGTTCCACTCAACTCTACCAACCCTGTCAAACTTTGTTTGACCGCTGGGTTAAGTATTTAAGCCGGCGATGGTGTAATGCACTGTCGCCGGCTTTTTTCGTTTTTCCCCAAAGATCTTTACTGGTTTTTACAAGGGCAAACGCACTTTGTCCCTGTCTCACGCGAATCTCTTGGTCTCCAAGTAGGACTCTCTATCCGACCACTCGGCCCACCGCGGCGAGAAATCGCGAGAGGATGCGGAGAAGCTCGCCGGGAGGCCATGAGCCTGCTGGACGAACGAGCTGATAAGTTCTGGCAGGAGGAAAGCCGTGTCGAGATTGAAGTTATTGATTCTTGACTCGTGCGTAGTCATCCAACTTCAAAATTGTCGGCGGTCAAATTCGTCCCATCCCAATCCACCGTATTGAACACCGGTTACATGGACCACACCTTCGAAATAGATGTATCCGATCACATACGGGAAGTATCGCATTGGTTTGAGACGCGTACGACCAAAAGCGACAGCAGCGGCTTCGGGATGGCGCGACAGTAGCTCGAATATCTGAGTCAACTCATCCCTGAAACGATCCGATGTCTGGTCGCCTTTGTCAGAGTAGTAGTCCCGGGCCAAACGGATATCTGACTTGGCTTCAGGCTCAATGACAATCGGGACTCGGTTCACTTTCCGAAGAGTTCCTCACGAACAGACTCCCAAGTTTCACCCTTATGCGGGTCAGAAAAAAACGCCTCCTCGCGTCGCACAAATTCCGCTTTGATTTGCTCTGAGATTGGCGGCGGACCGTCGACTGCCAAACGATCCAGCACTGAGTTCGCGAGGGCGAATTGAAGTTCTTTGGGTAAGGCCTCGATGGCCGTCAGCAGTTCTTTTTGCGTCATTTCCGCCTCCCGTTTGTTGTGTTTATTTCAATTGTAACTCGCTCCTTCCGGGCTGAAAAGCAACGCTCAATGAATTGCGTCAGGAGAGGGGCTGAACTGGGGTTATGTGATTTCGATTGGCGTCGCATGAACGAACCTCGCTCAACTCTACCAACCCCCGTCAAACTTGGTTTGACCGCTGGGTTAAGTATTTGAGCCAGCGATGGTGTAATGCACTGTCGCTGGCTTTTTTCGTTTTTCCGCGCTGTTTTTGCAAGGTCAAACGCACTTTGGCCCGATGAATCACCAGGTTGGGCGAAGTTGTGAGCAAGGCTAGGTGCATTGGCCAAAAGGGGTTGAGGGATAAGGAGTTGGAGCGATTTTCAGCAACCGTTTCAAAACGGTATCGATATCGTTGAGAACTCGTTGAGAACTCGTTGAGTTTCGTTCCCGATTTCCTGACTTCTGAATCGAACAACTTCGATCTCTTGAGCGTTTAGCCATTGTGTCCTAACGCGATCTTTCTCTATCCGTTCGAGTGTGAAGTGAGCTTCGGGACAGAAGAAATCAAGCGTGTAGATTCCTTTAACGTATTGGCGACGGAACTTGGCATGGCATCGTTGACGATTGCGAAGGCATTGCCAAAGCAGGTACTCTGCGGGCGTCATTGCCTTGCGAAGGTGTTTTGAAAAATCTTGAGGTTCTAGCCATTCCATCGCAGTGATCAAACCTCCTCATCCCCCGACCCCTTCTCCTCCTGATTACAGGAGGAGAAGGGGGGAAAGACAATGCGCGCGGTTCTAACTCCCAGTTTTCTTGTCACACCCAAGTGAATTCGTGCACCATTCATTCCATCTCCCCTTCTCCTCGGTACTCCGAGGAGAAGGGGCTGGGGGATGAGGAGCGGAGTCTTGGACAACCACGAGATTATTGAAAATTAGGATGACACGGGCAGCCGAACAATGCCGTATTTCGGCCGTTTGGTCTCATCCGTTTTCGCAAGGACTTTTTCAATGTCCTGAATGCAGGATTGCCTATAAAAGCTTATTCCCGTGGTGTCGGGGAAGCGTCCTTTGACTTGCGGCTTGAATGCATACAGACTAATTTTGGGTGGGTTGATGGAGTCGAAATTTTCTAAGTGAACTCGCCGAAGTAGCCATTCCTCTTCCGTTATCGGAGCTCCTTGGTCCTTCATTCAACTCAAGTCCGTTCCTAGTCGAAATGATTAGGAGGATTGAGAGAATGCTTCAATAATCGCAGACTCCGCACGTAACGCTCCTGGTCGAAGCCATCGACCAGTGCAGCAGAGATTTTCGTCAATTTCAAGTTCGAAGTACTCGTTTGTGTCTTCCCATGACATGATGATGTTCCCCTCGTCGGTTGCATGACAACGACTGGGAGCTGGTTCGCGGTTGATGCGTAAATTTTTAGCAATACTTATCGCTTGTGAAACAACTTGGAGAGTCGGCGGCATCCCGCCTTCGTCATCGTACGATCTGATTTCGCGAAGTTTTGCGAAACATCGTTCCCATTGCAATCGAGTACTATTGTCCGCGACATACGCTGTCGATTCGACACCTGCACGACTATTATCTTTGTATCGTTCTCGGCCCATTAGCACCGAGGTTCGTGGTTCAAGTACTGTACTCATTACTTTTTCTCCCAAGTAGCTTTGACGTCCGGGGATACCATCCCGAGAAATTCTCGAACCGACACTTCATGGCCCAAATCAAGACCTTCGCGAAGCGTCGGAACACCAGTTGAGCCGATCGGGCCACGCGCCGCTACCTTAGGGCATGTAATTGAGGGTGTAGTATGCGTCTCTGTGGAGAAGCGGCGATTTGTCTTTGGCGGAGACGATCCCCTTGGACACCAGGTGGTGAACATGGCCACGTTGAAGTCCATCAATGACCAGCTGAACGCGTTTTCCGTCGTCAGACAGTTTTGCCGATGTGATGGTCGGTGTGGTCGGATCGACCTCGGGGCTGCCGTAGGATCCTTGGTAGATGTACGTGAACGTCTTCATCTCGTAGGATGCCACATTCTCTGCCGTCTTCTTATCAACAGGTTCGGTGAAAACGAGTTCAAATCCGTTCTTCTGTGCCTTCATTTCGAGGACTTCGAAAGGAGTCTTTCCGGTCCAATCAAGCCGCTGGACGCAGAACGATTTGGTTCCGCGCGAGCCCCAACCGCGATTCGTTCCACCTACGAACATGGCACCGTTGGGTTGCATCTCCAACCCGACGACGCCGCAATCGAGTCCTTCACGGAAGGGGAAGCATGCGCCTTGGTAATGCCCCTGAACCTTTTCCATGTAGCATCGCATCACCGTGCTGAAGGTTTGATCGCCGACGAACACTTGATCTTTGAACGGACCGAATTTCCCACCCGTGGTATCGCACGTGATACCGGCGGCGGACTGTCCCATCTTGCCATAGGGGAACAGGATTGCCGCTGGTTCGTACTCGGGGATTCGGTCCGCTTCGATAACAAAGCGACTACCGTCCTTCGGTTCCGTCGGTTTCTTGCCCATGTACTGTGCTGCTTGTTCGTACCATTTGAACCCACCGGGGTGCCCAACGAACTTGCCGGGACTGAGGTGCTTGAGACCGCACGTTCCATTCCATGGGCCTTGGTTATCGGTATAGAAGACGTCGCCAGCGGCGTTCATACCGATGCCTCCTGGCGAGCGAATGCCGCTCGTGGTCGGGATGGTGTTTCCGTCCGCTGTGGCGCGAACGGCCCATCCGCGATAGAGCGCATCGCTGCCGAAGGAGCCGGTCAAGCATAGAACGACCCAGATATTGCCTTCTTTGTCGAATTTCGAGCCGAATGCATATTCATGATAGTCACCGGTGATTTGCCATCCGTCCGTGACGACCTCAAACTCATCAGCTTCTCCATCGCCATCGGTATCTCGAATACGGGAAACGTCGGGCCGCTGGGTCACGTAGAGCCAGCGATCCTTGAACGCCATGCCTAATGGTTCATGAAGTCCATGCGCAAACCTTTTGAATTGTTTGGCAGTGAACTCTTTGGAGAACGGGTCCGTAATCATCCAAATCTCACCACGTCGGGAGGCGACCGCCATCTTGCCATCAGGCATCATCTGGAACGAGGTTGCTTCGAGCTCAACGCCTTCGGGGACTTGGAACGAAGCGATCGTGTAGAAGTCCGCCTCCGTAGCGGGCTTTGTCGCTGCAGCCTCGGATTCAGCCGTTGATTTGGTGTCTTGAGCTAAAGCGTGGCTCGCGGACATCGCCAAGGCTAAGGGTGCAATCCAAAGCGTGGAGGCCAGGGTCGCTGCGGCTCGTTTTCGTGCGGTTTTGATGGATCGTTGCATGGTCAACTAGAAAGATATGGGTGTCTTATGGATTGTAGATAGTGGTAAGTCCCGAGGGATGGGTCCCCCGAGGTCTCGTCGAGTTCCACGAGAGAACCCGAAGAGTGGTTGTTGCATTCGAAGGAATTACCAGCGAACAAAGTATTCGATGGTTGTGCCAGCGGGGGTTGCCGGGATCGGTAGCACCAATTCCTTCTTACCCGAGGCATCGCGTATCGAGACCTTGGAGGCAAGCGCCGCGGGAATGGTAACGCGATACTTGTCGTCGACTTTCCAAGTGTTCTCGCCATCTTTGACGATGTTGTTTCCGTCGCCGAGTCGCAACGTCACCGTCCCCTTGGGAACAGACCGAACGAGGGGTCGAACCGTCAAGGTACGTTTCAAACCAGGAGCGTCGTTGAGGCCTTGGCTGAGTTCCGATCGATCGGTGATTTCGATCCCTTCCATCATGTACTTGAAGGTTGGCGTGCCAGCTTTGTCGAGCGTGTAGCCTTTGAACCGGTAAACTTCTGCGACCGACTTGGCGTTGGGCCATGGTGTATCTACCGATTCGAGGATGGCTACGGGTGCTGAGGATTCGAGAGGGAGAACCAAGTCGCCCAATGGTTTTTGCCGACCGACACCTCGATCTCGCCAGTGCATCGACGCATCGATGAATTGACCTTGCCAGACCTTGGCGAGATTCATCGACTCAGCATCCCAAGCGATGTTCAATCCGCCGGGGTAACCGACGGCGATACCACGAGCCGAGAGCCCATCGAGGAAATTGCGATAGATGATCGGTTTATCGGTAGGTTCGAGAACGATTTGATTGCGTTGCAATCCTTCCGGCGCTGCAGCTTGCGAGCCTTGGGCAAGGTATTTCCACATGGCTGCGATTTGATGTTCTGCGTTGCCATCGTAGACCGTCTTCAGGACACTGACGCCCTCGGGGAAGCTTGCGGGCATGCGGGTTCCGGGTCGGTACTTGGTAGGTTCGAGCAAGTACCGATAGAACCATTCGGGTCGGAGTCGTTCGGTCATCGTCTGCAAGTTGATCGCTTGGATCCCGATCGCGCGTTCGTTTCCAAAGGTATGACACTGCGCACATGACAGACCTTTGGTCCCTGACAATTGCCGGCCAGCAGCGATGGTACGGATTTGGGCTTCGTCTGGACCGTTCGCAACCCGTTCTTCCGATGGTCGATCGAGTGTTTTCCATTGATCTGCGAGGCCTTGGGTGGCATTTCCGTATTGAGGCATTCGGACCAGCATGTACGGTCGCTGACGGGCACCTTCGGCGAGAACTTTATTGAGGTAGTTGTCGTTGAGCTTGTCCGCAACGCCCGTCAATCGAGGCGGTAATCGGCCTTCGTCGCCCATCTCTGGGATCGTAGAAGTGAACAGATCGAGTTTGTCCGATTCGGGCCCCCCCCAATCGTCTCGTTGATGGCAGGCGATACAATTCAATTTGCTGATCAGATATTTCGAGTGCATCGCGGGCGAGCGAGGTTCTGCAGATTTTTTGGAAAGTGCGGCGGCGATTGCTTCCTTCTGGAACACGGTCAGTTTGTAATCAGGCACACCTGCTTTCGGTTGGCTCGCCAAACAGCCTGAATCGGGTTTAGCTCCATCGAGCGAAGGAGCTTTCGCCATCGACGACGTCGCCAAATCCGTCCCGTTCATCTTGTGGCATTGAACACACCCAACTGATTGGAAAAGGCGTTTGCCTGTTTCGATCAGTTTTGCGTCAGGAGTGTTGGTCCCATCGATGGTCCTGGGTTGATTGGGTTTGAGCATCAACCACGCGTCGATCGCATGGCGAACCACCGTGGAGCTTTCGAGTTCCAAATCGAGTTCGGCGCCACCACCACCTTGGATAAAGTCGACGCGCACTTGGTGCGAGCCCGCTTGCAACTCGATTTCTCCAGAGCCGCTTTGCGGCGGGTGGATCCCGTCGACATCGACCAGCAGTTTCCCATCGATGTAGAGTTTGCTACCGTCATCGGATCGAAGGTGGAAGCGGTACTTGCCAGCTTGATCGATGGCGATGAAGGATTCAAAGCGGATCCCATAGTTGCCACCTTTGCCGGATACGGTCAGATCGAGGCCTTCACAGGTCCCTGTTGCCTCGGGTTTCATCTCTTCGAAGTTGGGAATTTTTTGCCAACTGCCGTAGAACAATTGGTAGTTGGTATTTGGGCGAACGTCGGATGGATCGACGCTGGGAAGCAGGTAACTGGCTAAATCTTTGACTTCGTTGTCATTGAGATGCATCCCTGGCATTCGATTGCCAGGTCGGACGGTATGAGGCTGTTTGAGGAACAACGCCAATCCGTCGAATGAGTACTTCTTGGTGAGATCTGGGAGTGGTACGCTGGTCGCGGTGATCTTGGACCCATCGATGTTCCCGTGACAAACAGCACAACCGATTTTTGCGTAGAGGTCTTTGCCTCGCTCGATCGATTGAGGATCTATACGGGACTGGCGTCGAGCTTTACCGGTGCCTTCCAGATAGGCTGCGATCGCGTTGATGGCTTCCTTTTTCTTAACATCATCGAGACCATGGAGCAGGTCCGGCATGGTGGTACCGGTTTTTGAGCGGTGGACATCGGCGAGCATCGAGGCGACGAACCCAGGGCGCAGTCGACTACCGGATTGGTCCAAGATCGGTGCTTCTTTCTTTTCCAGAAGCGAGTTCTGTTGACCAGCGGCGTGGCAAGATAGGCAGCCCAATTCGCTGACGAGGATTTGTCCGCTCATGACTAAGGAATCTGTGTTGCTGCTCTGGGAGGCGAGTCGTTCGTAGCCTGGGACTCGCGGCCGCAGGGCTGCGGCATCCGCATCCATGGGCACGACCCAAATGTTGCGATAGGTGACGGGGTTCCCGTGATCCTGGAGGTACAACGGCCCAGGCTCTTTTCCTTCGCGGACGGGAGCAGCAGTTGTTTCCCCGGGTGCCTTTTGATCGCGATGGATTGGATATCCATTGAGCCATACAGAAAGTTTTGCGTCGGAGGTTTTTTTGCCGTCGGCATCGAAACGCGCGGCGACGAACTCGACGTCGTACGTTTGCCAAGCCATCGGTGGGAGTCCTGCGTTAAAGTCAGCAGCCTTGACACCGTAGATAGCTCCGCAGGTATTTCCTTCGTTGTCGAACCCGAACGAATCGAGGACTTGTGTTTCGTATCGGCCTTGGTGATAGACGCCGCTATTACCGCGACCTTGCCCCATCGCTTGGGGAACAAACGGGGTACGGAACTCAAGGTGGAGTCGATAGTCCTTAAACGTATCTTTCGAGGTCACGCCGGCGAGGAGTAGGTTTTCTTCGACCAGCTTGGCGCCGTTTTGCCAATGCTGATCGATGCTGGCTTGCGATCCATCAAAGAGAACAATAGCTGTTGCCGGGGGCTTAGCGCCGAGGCTGGGGCTCTTTCGGACGATCTTTTCTGCCTTTGCGACCAATTCCTTGAGCTCTTCGAGATCCATTTCGACAACTTGGATTGGGCTGCGATCCCAGCCTTCACCCGGCAATCCACCTTGGAAGAACAACACGCGGAATTGATCTCCCGCCAGTGCCGCCGCTTGGATGCCCCTGCCAGCCTTCAAGTATTCCCCTTGAAGCTTGAACGCTTCGGTTGCCGTGGCATCTTGAGCGTGCGCCAATGGGGCTGGTTGGGTGGAAAAGGTCACCAGCGGTAGAGAAACGGTGACGGCCGTAAGGAGCCCTTGGAGAACGTAGTTTTGGAAACCAACCCCAAAACGAGATACGAGTAAGTTATGCATGCGGTGATGATGAAGTCAGGGGACCTAAAAATGGATGGAACAGAGGAAGCATAATCCAACTTGGGCTCGAAAACACCTAGCCACCCCGAATTACTGGGTGTTGGATTGCTCGTGGAGGGATGCGGCCATTCGGCCGGCGAATTGGCGAGCATGCTCAAGATCGTTTGCGTTAGGGTGGCCCCGCTGAATCCCCCCGAACCACCGGAGCGGGCCGACGGTATCCCATCCAGGGTAACAGGCTTCTCCAACGATGGTCATTTGATTCTTCCTGACGATTTTCCTTAATGCGCGATGCCAGATCCAATGCAGGAAGGGGAGACCCGCGGTGGAGAAGAGGAAGGCTTTTCGAGGAAGGGGGTTACCGTCGCGGGCGAAACGCAGGAGAGCGGGGTGATGCGAGGAGAAAAAGATCCCGGAACCCAAGCCGACCAGCGCATAGTCGGCGAGGTCGACTTTTTTCGCCTCGTCCACAGTCAGGACGCAGGCCCCGGTTGCTTGCCCCATCGCCTGCGCCACCGCTCGCGTATTATGATGGTGCACGGATACATGGATGATTGCGATTTTCACTGTTGAGATTCGCCGTTGAGATAAGCCGGGGGTCAGAAATCAAAAAAGCCTTTACCGGGCATATCGTACCCGTTTCAGCAGCCTTTCGTTTGCGATTCCAAGATTTGCATGATCTGATTCACGTGATCTCCCACAAACGCTTGATTGCTGCTAGGTCGATCCTGCAGGAGTATGGCATTTGTTTTGCGTTTTCCTTGCCGGTCAATATGGGTTCGACAGCCGCCTTCGCGCATTTTCGTAAATTTCGAGACACTTTGTATAAATGCGCCTGTTGGGACGGAACTGTTTATGTTCGTCGCATTTTACGGTTCTGCTTTGCCTACCACCAGAATCCCCACCAGTTTTCCTTCAGCCATTCAATGAAACCGGCACCCAAAAAGAATCCCAAAAGTCCGCAGGCAATCGCACCAATCAAAATGGTATCGCCTATAAAGAATGGGGGATCATCGAAAAGGAGCATGCACGCTCCAATTCCAAGACCTCCACCAGCAAGAGCACCAAAGAACGTACCAGAAATTGCGTTTCCAAGATTATCTTCATCGTCCGGCATTGTGAGACTCGCAGTAGTTCCGAGTGGCAGATGATCGCTATTCGTTCGCGAGGCTGATATCTTGGCATTGACCAGAGTGTGGACCAGTCGCGGTAGCGGCACGATTAGCAGCTATTCCCGAATTCGGGAAGCTAGGTGTCGATGGTGGTAGACTGAGTGCTGTCTACGCTAGATCTACGCCTGAGTTCCAATATGTTAGGAATCACTACCGATGAACCAGATTACTGCCAGAATCCTAATCGCACTGTTGTCGACGATCTCGCTAGTTCCATCGGATAGCAGTGCCGCCGAACCTTTGCTGGCGGGCGTCTCCCGCATCGATATTACCCATCCCAAGGCAGGTCGGATCAACGACCCATCGTATGCCAAGGCCCTGGTGCTGCGGCAAGGTGATGTTACGGCTGTCTTAGTAACTGTTGACGCGGTGGCCATTGGTGGAATCGGCAACATCCCAGACACTTTCTTGGGTTCTATACGAAAGGAACTGGCGAAAGACCCGGGAATCGCACCCGAAAATTTGATCGTCAATGCTAGCCACTGCCACGGAAACGTGCGGAGCGATTCGGACCAGTTGGTCGTCCAGATTGTGCGGGAAGCCGTTAAAGCGTTGACTCCAGTTAAAGTGGGTGCCGGAACCGCACGGGAGCAACGAATCAGCGAGAACCGGCGAGTAATCCTCAAAGATGGCAGCCAGGTCGATATGCGTCGGGCTTACTCCATGGCCTGGGATAAGGAGATCGCCTCCATCGGACCGATCGACCCACAAGTTGGATTGTTGCGTCTTGATCGCGAGGATGGTCGGCCGCTGGCGGTCGTTTACAATTTCGCTTGCCATCCGATCATGAACCCGCCGAGCAAGGGCACTTCGGCGGACTTCCCGGCCTACGCGTCGGCCATGCTCGAAAACGCGTTGGGCAACGAAGCCATGGCTTTTTTCGTGCAGGGATGTGGTGGCGACATCAATCCCGTCCGTTACAAAGAGGTTCAAAGCGCTGCCGATGCCGAGCCTCTTGGCAACCTCCTGGGCGCAAGTGTACTCGAAGGACTGCGAAACGTTTCGACGACCTCAAAGGGAAAGCTTACTGTGAAACATCAAGTAATCTCGATTCCTAGGGCCGCCGATTTTGAGCAACGGATCGTGGCACTCGAAGCCCAGCGATTACGGCTAGTTCAATCGCTGCAAGGCACCAATATTAACTTCAAATCATTTCTTCCGCTTTTGATTCAGCAGCGACTCGATCCGGAGTTTCCCGCCGTACATGCTCAGGGATACTTGCACGATCGGAATATCAAGCGCGACGAACTAGATCGGCAAGACGTCCAAAACCGTTCCCAGGTGGAAACCTATCTCGCGAACATCCAGATTATGGAGCAGTTAACCCGATTGAACACGAACCTGGAGCTGCTGAAGAAGAATAAGGCGATGACCGATGCTGCCGCCGTCCGCACGCTTGACGTGGAAATGTGCGCTCTGCGCGTTGGGGACTTCAAAATGATCACGTTTCCCGGCGAAGTGACCGTGGAGATTGGACTGAGCATCAAGCAGGCCGCACAGGATCCTCACGCCTTTGTCGCCGCCTACACCAATGGGTATATCTTTTATACACCGACCGTCCAACAACGGAACAACACAGGCTACGCACAGGAAGATTGCGACTGCATTGTGGCCCCGGAATGGCAAAAGATCTTCGAATCGAACGCGCTGGAAATGTTGCGTGGGCTGTCAGCCAACTAAAACCGACCCTTCCTTTTCCTCATCGTTACCGAAGTGCTTCGCGTTGAGAACAAGGAAGGGGGCTGCTCGCGAATGGTCGACTTCAACTTCTCCGTGTGTCGGTCCAAACGCAGACTTGCAATCCGGTCTCGCTAACACGCTACTATGCAACTTTTCGATCCAACACGGATTCACCGACCAGCAGCCAGCGATGGCAGTTAAGATGTCGATCGTCCAACGTGTTAGGGTGAAACCAACGTGCCGGTGCATAGACAATTCGATCGCGACGATTACCCAAGAAAGCCCCCCACCAACTAAACGTGCTGTTCGCGATGATGATACTCTCAGCTGCGGTCATCAGCCAAAGATCTTCATTAGCGGATGAGGTACTGTTGTGGTCCACAAAGTGAATTGGGCAATTCAAGTTTAGATTTTCCCGAAATTTCCCTTGGCTTCCATCCAGGTGCGCTACCATTTTACAATGCCACGCATGACTTTGAAGCCGCCAACGATGGTTGAACCACCGTATTCTTTCGCCAAACGCAGGAGGGCTTTATGAAAACCGCAGTTGGGAAACGTTGACTCGACCTGGGAGATCGAGGATCTACTCATTCCCTTGCGGACCCAACCTTGTGTGGCATCAATCCAATCCGCCTTGCGGCAGGCCTCGATTACGTCCTGATGCGCTCCCTGGTACCTAAACAACTTGTGGTGCCAATGGATTGCGCCACTCAAAGCGTCCGGGTCTAATCCCCAACCGAACTTTTCGTTGTCTTCGAGTGCTACTGCTTCCGACGGTTCGAGGTAAGCCAGTTCGTGATCCGTCCAGAGTCCAATGTCGTGATAAACGAATGCCGTTTCTACGAGTTGTTCGTATTGCAATTCATTGTTCAGAAAGTGCATTGCGTACGTGATTGCTCGGTACACGTGGTTCCTATAGCCGTCGTAGTCGCTTCCAATGGCTGTTCGGTAGCGTGCGAGTAGATCTTCAACCCGCAGACGCTCTGTCTTGATGATGATGTCAGGCATATTAATGGTCCATGTCTTCGATGGTTCGCGATTGATCCCTCTAGCCGCAATCTCATTTGCCACACAAATACAACGTGCGATTGTATCAGACAGAAGCAGTTCGCATGCTGGTTATGAGTGCCGTCCGACGGGGACAAGCCCCGTCGAAACGAAGAGGCCACCACGCGG
>JAIPFP010000083.1 GCA_021736575.1 Pirellula sp.
GATGAAGACGCGTATTGCCGGGAGATCCTGAAGCGATTCATGACGCGGGCCTGGCGACGCCCCATCGCCGATGAGGACGTCGAACCCTTCCACGAACTCTTCTCAAAACACCGGCGGGGCTTCTCCGGCTTTCAAGAGACCATGATCGAAGTCCTCGCCACCGTGTTGGCCTCCCCCGAGTTCATTTATCTGGTCCAAACCGAATCCGAAACACCCTCCGCTTCGCACACCGTCAGCGACCTTGAGTTGGCCAACCGTCTGTCCTTCTTCCTGTGGTCCAGCATCCCGGACACCTCGCTCCTGGAACTCGCCTTTGCCGGTAAACTCAAATCGCCGGACATTCTGGATTCCCAAATCGAGAGATTGTTGGCTGATCCCAAATCACAGCGATTCACCCGACACTTTGTCCGGCAGTGGCTGGGCCTTGAGGCCATGGACAACCTCTTCGTCGATCAAAAGAAGTTCGAGGTTTACGACGAAGCCTTCCAAGAAAACCTTCTCGGCGAACCGCTCGCCTTCTTTGACCACATCCTGCGAACCAATCGCAGCATCATGGATTTCCTCAATTCGGACTATCTCGTCATCAACGAACCCCTGGCGCGGCACTACGGGATCCCAGGCGTTTCCGGGCAGGAATTTCGAAGAGTCCCCCTCGGCCTCGAGGTCAACCGTGGCGGCCTACTCACCACCGCAGCCGTCCTCACCATGAATTCCACCGGCGTTGATTCCAATCCCCTCAAGCGGGGCGTTTGGCTCCTGGAAAGAATTCTCCGTGACCCGCCGCCACCACCGCCGCCCAATGTTCCCGAGGTGGACCTGACCGACCCTCGGATTCTCAGCATGACCCCGAAGGAAAGGATGGCCGATCATCGCAACCAAGCCGCCTGCCAGTCCTGTCACGCCAAGATCGATCCATGGGGACTTTCCTTGGAAAATTTCGATGCCATCGGTCGCTTCCGCACCACCATCAATGACCAACCTGTCGATGCCACCGCCCTTCTATACAACAAGCAACCCTTGGACGGAGTGGCGGGATTGAAAAGCTACCTCATGGCCTACCGACAAGATCAGTTCGCAAAAGCGATGGTTCACAAATTGAGCACGTATGCCTTGGGCCGCCCGATGTCATTCGCTGACCGGGGTGAGATCGCCAAAATAGCAGACGAGCTCAAGAGACGTGGAAACGGTCTGAAGGACCTCGTTTCCATCATCATTCATAGCAATTTGTTCAGTCATAAAATCACGCAAGAAAAAGTCGATGACCAATAACCGACCCTTCATGAAACGAAGAAAGTTCCTTCAATGCGCCGGCATTGGCCTCGCCCTCCCCTGGATGGAGACCTTTGCCGCCAAAAAAGAGCCACGGGAAAAAATGGCCCGCTTTGTGAGCATCTACCATCCGGACGGAGTGGGCCTGCCCCGGCAGGATGACCCCGCCTGGAAGGACTGGAGCTGGTTCCCCCAGGGAGGCGAACGCGACTTCCGCCTCTCCAAGGTTCTCGATGTCCTCGAACCGCTGCGCAGCGAGATCACGATTTACTCCGGCCTCTCCCATCCCGCCGCTCGCAAAGTCCACGGCCACGCCAATGCAGACCAATACCTCACTGGTGCCGAAACCGGAAGCGAAGGACCCTACAAAAACACGATCTCGCTCGATCAGATCATCGCCGCACACGTCGGCAACCACACCCGCCACTCTTCGCTCGTCCTTTCCACCAATGCCGGGACTGGCGCACCCCGGGCCACTCACACTTCTTCCTTCGACCAAAAAGGCCGCCCCATCCCCTCTATCAACCGACCCAAGGAAATCTTTGATCTCCTCTTCGTCACCCAAGGAAGGGAAACCCGTGACAAACTTGCCCGCAGCAAAAGCGCTCTCGACCTCCTCATCGCCAACGTCAACACGCTCAACCGCAAGCTCTCGATCAGCGACCGCGAAACGCTCCAGCAATACCTCGACTCGGTCCGCGATACCGAGGTCAAGTTGCATAAAGCCGAACAATGGATCGATACGGCCCTTCCCGCAGTCGATACCAACCACTTGAATCTCGAAGTTACCGTCCGCGATAGCCGAGCCTACCTTCAGGCCATCTACGAACTCATCTTCCTCGCCTTCCTCAGTGATTCCACACGCGTCGCCACCTACATGATGGGCAGGGAAAACACCGGGGGACCCCAAGATCTGCTCGCTCGGGCCGTCGGTCTCAACAACGCCCACAGCCTGACCCACGACGTCAAGAAACCCAACGGCTGGCGCAATCTCGGAACGTACAACCGCTTTCAAACAGAGGAATTCGGTCGCTTCCTTCAAAAGCTCAAAGACACCCGCGAGCCCAACGGAGACGGCACCCTTCTCGACAATACCTTCGCAATGCACGGGTCGGCCTCCAGCAGTTTCCACCTTTCGCGGAACTACCCCATCATCTCCGCCGGCGGCAAAAACCTCGGCTTCCAAAATGGCCGCTACCTCAAGTTCGGAAAAGGAGACGAAAACAATCAGGCCTACGCCGGAATCGCGGATGACACAGGTTGGCAAAGCGACCCCGACCATCATGAACTCCCCCTCGCTCATCTCTTCGTCACCATCCTGAAACGAATGGGTATCGAAACCAACGAGTTCGCCGGCTTCAAGGGCGGCCTTGACCGAGTCTAAGCCCGGGCGTTGTGAGATGGAACCGCAGAGCGCGGGGGGTGCCGTTCACGGTTCAGGAAAGGAATCGAATCGTTGGCACCGGCCCGATACACGGCTGCGCCTCAATGTAGAATGCTCAGATCGTCCCCGATTCTTTTACATTGCTGGAGTGGAAGTCGTGAAAATCAGTGGTAGGTTGCGAGAAATTTCGTGTGTCGGATTTTGGCTCTGTGGGGTTTTATTCTTGAGCGGCATTGTTGAAGCTGCGGACCATCCTGCACTTCAACCGGTGAAAGAACTGTTTGCCGCGATGTCCAAACACGATGGCAAGGCTATGCAGGAGACTTCAACAGAGGACTTCCAATTGCTCGAGCATGGCGAAGACTGGACGATGCAGAAACTTGTAGATGCGGTCCAGCCCAAAGGCGATCCGGTTGAACGAAAGAACTTCCTCAGCCAGATTCGAGCTCGACAGAAAGGCAACGTGGCCTGGGTGAGCTACTGGAACAAGGCTGAGATTCGTCGTGAGAGCGGGCTGCGGACCGTCGTTTGGCTCGAAAGTGCAGTGGTCGTCAGAGAGGACGACCGCTGGAAAATCCAACTGTTGCATTCAACTCGTTTGGACCCAGACAAGTACCCAAAAAATGTTGAATGGGTTCCGTTGGAAGCGACTCCATAACCAGTCACACGAAACGGCGACTCGCAAAGAAGCTCTTGAAAGCGCCTTTACGGAAGGGAAGCTCCTCACCGCGAGTGCGAAAACGACCGACGAGGAAAAACACACCCAAGCGGCATCCTTATTTATCCACGCGCTCGAGGGGAACAATTCGAAACCGTTTGGCCCGCTGTTCAAGGTTGGTGCCGGCGTTCGCGAGATGATCCTGATAGTATCGTAGAAAATAGCCGGTGGTAAGCGAAGCGTCACCACCGGAACCCTGATAGACCTAACGTGATGCTCCTGAACGGATCAAAGACCTACTTCATGCTGGCCTTAACTTTTAGCGAACCAACATTATGAAGATCCAATTCATCGTCATCTGCTTAATCAGCTGCTTGGCTTTATCCCTATCGCATCGCGTCGCAGCTGGTGAGCCAGCACCCAACATTGTCTTTGTCCTGTTCGACGACATGGGTTACGGTCAGCCGCAGAGCTACAATGCGAAGTCTGCATTGCGCACGCCGAATCTCGACAAGCTTGCCACACAAGGAATGCGTTTCACCGATGCGCATTCTGGTGCCGCCGTCTGCACACCCACGCGCTACGGCGTACTGACGGGCCGCTATCCATCTCGCCTCGGACAGTTTGGCGTGCTCACCACGTTTTCAAAGCCGATCATTCCTGCGGGCCGCATGACGGTGGCTTCGATGCTCAAGCGACAGGGGTATGCGACCGCGTGCATCGGCAAATGGCACCTCGGCATGGACTGGGTAGACGGCAAGCCGGGCACCGAGAAACAAGTGCCTATCGGTGCGAAGATGACCGGTGGCCCGAACGACCTTGGCTTCGATTACTTCTGCGGCTTCACGCACGCACGGAACATCGGCACGATCATCGAGCAGGATCGCGTCGCCACACATATTGAGCCTGTCGATAACCAGCCGCTCATGCTCACCAAGGCGATTCAGTGGATCGACCAGCGTAAGGCGAGTGAACCGTTCTTTCTGTATTTCCCGCTGGGTATTCCGCATGAGCCAATCGTGCCCTCAGCGGATTTCAACGGAAAAAGCGGCGCGCAAGATCTTGTGAAGCAAGAGCCGAAATACGGCGACTGGCTCTTTCAAGGGGACGCGATGCTCGGGAAACTGATCGAAGCACTGGATCGAAATAAACTTGCCGATAACACACTCATCTTAGTTACCAGCGACAATGGCGCGGAGCATCGCGCCTACGAGCCCCTCCGCGAATCCAAACGCAGCATCTATGAAGGGGGGCATCGCGTGCCGTTCATCGCTCGCTGGCCGAACAAAGTGATGCCAGGCTCGGTCAACAATCACACTATTTGCCTCAACGACCTCATGGCTACGGCCGCAGAAATCGCTGGTGCAAAAATCCCAGTCCATGCGGGCGAGGATAGCATAAGCCTCATTCCTGAACTTCTCGGCACGACCACGAACGGCGCGCGCGACGCGACCGTTCATCAGTCCGCGGCTGGCGATCTCGCGATCCGTCAGGGGCCATGGAAACTGGTCTTCCTCAAAAACGGACAGCGAGAACTTTACAACTTGCATTCGGACTTGAGCGAGACACAGGATGTCTTGGCCGCAAACGAGGACATCGCGATGAAACTGACAACGCTCATGCAAGATTATATCGCCAACGGACGCAGCACCGTGGGCCCTCCACAGAAGAACGACTTCGATCTCGCGTTCACCGGAGAGAACAAAGTCAAACCGAAACAGAAAAAGCAGGATGCGAAAGCGGTAGCAAAATAGGCGCCGAGCGTGCGCATGAATGCGATTGCATCCGATGGCATGGGCTGGTCGCGGTTGGACCGAAGTCCTTGTGCGATATCCCAGGTCATCAGTGACCCGTTTTCAGATTGACAAAGCTGGGTTAATTCAGCGATGGCGTCATCCGGTTCGTAGGATTTGATCCAGATGCCGGTAAAGCCAGCCCACACGAGCTATCAACAATTTGCAAGGGAAAAAATAAAATCGGACCGGCGGGATTCGAACCCACGACCTCTACCACCCCAAGGTAGCGCGCTAGCCAGGCTGCGCTACGGCCCGATTTATTGTGTCGCTCCTGTCAGCAAGCGTATAATCAACGCCCGATTCAGGACTCTCACAATCCCGAGAGTATACACCAGAGTCATCCATCGGCCAAGGTTCGTTCACTCAACCCGCTTTCCTTGACCCTTTTAGACACAAATTCTGACTTTATGTTGATATTGCGCAACCAACTATGACCATCGATCAATCATTCGACGACCTCTACAGACTGCTCCGCGGATCGAGATGCGCTTCCCCACTACTCAGCGCACGGACTCTGTTCGACTCCGGAAACGTCGCCGAATCCATAGCGGAACTCAAGAAAATCCGTCATACCTACCAAGAGAGCCGCAAGAACACCCTCGCTACCGAATTCGATGACTCCAATCCAGCCGACAAAGAATCCAAACAACTTCTAAAACGACAGTCCAAAGCCGTCGATGCAATCGGTCAAATGGATGGACTTGTTTCCATGCTGACACTTCAAATACCGCAAGTTCAAAAACCAAACACCACCGCGCCCACTGCTGCGCCAAAGTCCATCGAAACCCATCGGATTTCTAGTCCATCTGACCAGCTCGACAATGACTTGCGGCAGAAACTCCCACTTGCAACGACCGATGCCGATGTTCGACGCGTTCTTTCCCAACACTGCAATTTGACGATGGTTGCGGACGATCACGAACTTCATGCCGGTGAACGATTTGTCATTTTCTCGAATGGACTTGGATATCTTGTCGAGGTTGACGAACCACCGCTGGAAAACAACTCTGTCAGGATCCTGACTTGGCTCGATCGAAAGCGGATGCTCCCAATTCCTCTCCCGAAGTGGAATAAGTCCGCCTCCAAAAGCAAGGTCCTCAAGCTTGAACCTTTCGCCCGAGAGGCTGTTCCAACGATTGCGGTTCCAACGATTCCAGTGCCAGCGTTCAGCTCGAAGCTGCCTGGAACAGATCGCAGCGGTGAGAACTCGGACACGGCCGAAAGGGACAAGATTTTGGACGTGGGGGCATTCTCACAACTGCTCGACGCGGCCCAGCGGAGCGGCATTGTTCCAGGCTCGGGAGTCATCATTCAAGTTCGCGATTGCGAGTTTCGCCTCGGCAGGTTCAACAAGGGCCTTCAAATGATGGAGACGTTGTATACCACGTTTATTGGCGCGGAATCGCAACGCAATCAACGCTTGCAACGCGAGGAGGCGGAGATTGCCAGCGGACGAAAAAAGATATCCCCCAAGGATCTTCTAGCGAAACGCGCTCAAGACAATCAAACAACACAGGTAGTCGATCGAACTAAGGTGAGGTTTCAGCGTGTTCTGGAGGGACTTCGTGGGTTGCTCCATCTTGAAAAGGCGTCCAATGAAATGGACTGAGCCCAGGAGTATGGTAACGCGTAGGACGATAATGAGACGCGTAGCGGTCGATCCGTATTTCGCTGCTGCACGCGTCATATCGATCAAGGATAGGGCTGGCATTCGACCGCAACTTTCTCATTCATCCTGTCGATGAGTACCCCGTTGGAGGTGGATTCGCCGCAGGATGCTGCGAAGTGATCGAGGATTCGAGCTCACAACCCCACCAAACGATTTTCACGGAAGGAGCCTTTCAATCTGCATTTTTGGGAATCTTAACGGAGTGGACCGATGGCCAAAAAAGATGTTTTCCGTGTTGTGACTCGAGCCCAGGACGGTTCGCTCAAGATTCGCGATTTCCATAGCCCTGAATTCATTCTCTCGACCCATTCTCAATCCGGTGTCGATGACAGTAGCACTGACCTGGATCTGAGAGGGATGCCGATTTTCAGAGGCCTGATCGGTCCGATTCCAGAGGGCAAAAACATCGTTCGTTACGAAAGTCCCGATGTTTTCGAAATCATGACCAAAGAATGGGGGACAAACAAACCGCGCCGTCGTCGCACGAAAGCCCCCGTGGACGTCAATGTTCCCAGCGAATGGGTTACACAGACCGAATCGACGTGACAATGAAGCTATGATTCGTGATCTTGTTGGGCTACAGTAGTACGAACGCGTTCCTTTCCTTTTCGACTACTTTCCAATTCGTTCCTATGCCCGATTTGATCGCTCAAGGGCCAACTCCCTCGGATCGTTGGCGCCGCCCTTTACCGAAAGAAGGCTCAGCACAAAAGACCATTGTGCTTGGCAGAACCTCGGTTGGATGGTCGGTCCCATGGGATGATCGTATTTCTCGCAACCATGTCAGCTTGACATGGAACGGTGCTCGACTTGAGGTCTCGAGACACATCGATGCACGCAATCCCGTCTTTCACAAAGGACTGCGACAAGAAGAATTCGAAGTTGGTATCGGCGACCATTTTGTCATCGGGCAAACAACATTTAGCCTGGTCGACCAGCGTGTTCGCGTGCTTTCCCAATCCGATGAAGCCCCAGCGCTGACCGAGCATTCGTACGCTCCAAATCAATTGCGACAAGCTCGTTATCGCGACGCCGACCGACGAATCGAAGTCCTGAGCCGCGTCCCTGAGATCATTTCGAGCAGCAGCAGTGATGAGGAGATGTGCGTTCGTGTCGTCAATGTTCTGATGCAGGGGATTCAACAAGCAGGCTTCGTTGCCATCGTTGCAGATCAACGTGACAATGGGTTCCATTCAACCCCGCTCAACTCGGCGATTACCAAAGGCAAGGCACTTAGCGAGTCCAATGACTTCGGAATCCGTCTATTGCATTGGGATGCTCGAAATCTTATCGGGCATCAGTTCTCGCCATCGGCTCAGCTGATCCAACAGGCAACCACGAGTCGCGAAAGCGTGTTGCATGTTTGGAGTCGAGCCATCGACGCAACTCAAGCATCCTATACTCAAAGCGAGAATGTAGACTGGGCATTTTGCACACCCATCAACAGCGAGTCCTGTCCAGGATGGGCCATCTACGTCGCGGGCGACTTTGCGAATTTGCATCCGCAGAACGCGAGGGACGCGACGGCGGCGATCGCGGTTGACTTGCAAGATGATCTCAAGTTTACCGAGCTGACCGCGACCACGCTCGGCTCATTGCGTCAAACGCGCATGCTGCAACGCCGGCAAGACTCCTTACGGCCATTCTTTGCACCCGTTGTTCAACAAGCACTTGCAACGCGTGATCCCGATGAAGTGCTTGCGCCGCGCGAAGCCAATGTATCCGTCTTGTTCTGCGATTTGCGAGGTTTTTCCAGACAAAGCGAGGAGTCCGGCGACAAGCTCTTGGAGTTATTGCGGCGAGTAAGCGACGCGTTAGGGGTCATGACACATCATATTCTCGATCGAAACGGTGTCGTTGGCGATTTTCATGGTGATGCCGCGATGGGTTTTTGGGGCTGGCCACTTGAACAGAAAAGTTCGGTGCTGCAAGCCGCACAAGCTGCCTTGGCAATTCGAGCTGAATTTGAGGCAGCGTCGGCAATCGAGAAACATCCGCTGGCAGGATTCCGAGCGGGTCTGGGTATCGCGACTGGCAAAGCGGTGGCTGGGCGTATTGGAACAGTCGATCAAGTCAAAGTTACGGTCTTTGGACCCGTAGTCAATCTGGCATCTCGATTAGAGAGCATGACGAAACAATTGCGAGCACCCATCTTGATCGACGAAGCGACGGCGAGTCGTGTGCGAAGCGAAGTCGCACCGAATGTTGCGCGCACACGGCGGGTGGCTCGAGTATTGCCCATGGGGATGACGACGCCGCTGATGGTAAGTGAGTTGTTACCGCCCGAGGGCCCAAACGAACTGCTTAGCAATGCCCATATTTTAGCCTACGAAAAGGCGTTGGATGGGTTGCAGGACGGCAATTGGAGCGAAGCGTTTCGTTTGTTGCACCAAGTCCCCGCGGAAGATCGCGTGAAGGATTTTTTGACGGTTCTAATCGCTCAACATGGGCGTACGGCCCCACCTGATTGGCAAGGATTCATAAGGCTGCCCGAGAAATGATGCGTTCACCATCCAAGCCTGATGTTGCGTTGCCTGAACGGAATAATAGTTGGCTCAAGCCTGTAGTCTGGATCGGGTTCTGTACGGTGCTACTGCCGCTGACGGTCACAGCAATAGTGAGCGGCAAAAGTTCTACTGAAAAGATGCTTACGGGCATGGCTCAGCCGCTGTTCGTGGCGATTGTGGCAGCAATGGCGATCGGAGCTACGTTGCTACGTCGCGGAGAGCGGCCAATGGGTTGGTTGCTAGTGATCGGTGCTTGTATCCTTTGGTGCGTTAGTAGCGGCTTTGTAGTCGAACGGGTTTTCGCGTATTGGGAATCGGGATTCGAATCGATCGAACCGTCGGCGATCGAGCCATTCGACTACGTTGTGGTTCTTGGGGGTGGAACTGGGATAGCTCCTGATGGACGTGCGCAATTTGGGGGAGCGGGTGATCGAGTTGGGTATGCCGCGCAGCTTTTCCTGGCGGGCAAGGCAAAGAATCTGGTTACGACCGGTGACACGCTTGTTTTGACAGGGATCTTGGCCCGCGAATTCGAAGCGAAGTATGATCCAAGCGAACAAACACGACAGATTTGGAAAGACCTCGGTATCCCCGGGGATGTGATCTTCGAACTCCCAGGTCAAAATACGTCGTCTGAAATGGCCGCTTTGAAAGAACGTCCGGAATGGTGGAAGGGCAAGCGATGCGGACTCATCACGAGTGCCTTTCACATGCCGCGAGCATTGAAGTTGGCGGAGCGAGCAGGGGTTCAAGTCTCACCCATTGGCGCAGACTATCGCGCTGGAAGAGGGCCTTTCATGGTCCAAGATCTCATGCCGAATATAGGCGAGCTGGAGCGACTGCAGTTGATTATCAAGGAGTGGATTGGAATGAGGATTGGTCGCTAAAATCAATCGAATTATTGTTGCTATTTTGTCGTTTTGTTAAGCGCCTGGAGCACAATCGGTACAATGCGAGGAGTTGCCAACCAGACACCTTTTCCAACCTTCTAGAAGTGTTGCTCGATGATCCGCAAAATTGTGCTTTCCAATTTTATGGCTCATGCTCATACCGAGATTCATCTGGCGGAAGGACTCACCGTGCTTGTCGGCCCCAACAATATTGGGAAGAGCACAATCGCAGTCGCTCTGAAAATTTTAGCTCGCAATACAAACTCAAACTTTGTCCTGCAGCACGATCAAAAGGAATGCTCGATTTCCGTAGAGACGAGCGAGGGGCACTCCATTCAGTGGATGAAACGCAAAAGCCCTAGCTACGTTATCAACGGTCAAACCAAAGATCGACTTGGGAGAGGTGGAACGCCGCCGGAACTCGACGAAACCCTACGACTTGCCCCGGTTGAATTTGAAGACAAAGATTTCGAACCGCATTTTGGGGACCAAAAGTCCCCTATTTTCTTACTCAATCGGTCGCCAAGCCAGATCGCTCAGTTCTTTTCTACAACTTCGGATGCCGAGCGACTCGTTGCCATGCAGCGATTGCATCAACGCAAGCGTTCCGAGGCTCAAACGCAAGCCAAACTATTGGCAGAACAGAACGAATCGATTCAGAAATCGATCGATGTGCTGGTGGATGTTCCTTTTCTTGAACAGCAACTCGGGGGTTTGGAACGCGACGGAGAATCGCTTAACCAATTTGAGCGGGAGATCGCTCAGCTGGAAGCTCACGTTCAACGCTTTGCGGGACTCATGATTGAACAACGACTGGAGGCTCATCGTATTTCTTGCCTTCAACATCTGGAGGTCGTTCCGGCCCTACACCCGACCGAGTATTTGGCGAGCATCGTCGCTAGCTGGCACGCGAGTTCCATCAACCAAGCCTGCTTTTCCGAAACGCAGAACGTTTTGATTGATATTGGGCCCGTACCGACCGTAGAAGACATTGCTCCACTCGCAAAGGCAACCTCACAAATTGAGCATTTCGATCGCGACGTCGCATTCTGGAGCGATTGCTTCCAATTGCAATCCGAACTGGGTTTGCCTCCTTGTCTTGATTCTCGCATGGAAGAACTGGAGGAGCGGATTAACGTGATGGTCGAGACGGCTCGCGACTTCGAGAAATACAACTTGCTTGTAACGCTTCTTGGGCCACTTTCGCCGGCGGCACCTGCGATAACAATCGAGCCACTTGCAGATACCATCAAGCGATGTTCTGAAATGCAAATGCATCTTTCAGACACTTCTTCGACGCTTGAGCAAGTTCGCCGGACGATCGAACAACTCGATTCAGAAGCATCCGCTTGGCTCGAGACAGATCCCGTTTGCAGTACTTGCGGAGCTAAGATCACTTCGGACTCAATCCGATTTTCTTCCCATGAGCATGAGGAAGCTCGATGAAAAATGCAGTGGATCAAAACATCTCGAAACACTTAGCGGAATCGAATCAAGCCGACAACATTTATGTTACGGTCAATCAAAAAAGATTGTCAGGATTGTTGTTTATTGGTGACCCTCACGTCGAAGGACGAACGCCGGGGTTTCGAAAGGACAACTACCCCGAAACGATTCTGAACAAGTTGCAATGGTGCGTTGAATATGCCATACAGCACGACTTGCAGCCGATTCTATTAGGTGACATTTTTGACAAACCACGCGACAACCCAAACTGGATCATTTCGCGTTTGTTGGACATTTTGGCAGACTGCACGATTCCAACGATCTTTGGCAACCACGACTGCGCGAATCCGCAGATGGATGAAAACGACACCTTAACACTTTTAGCAAAAGCAGGTGTCGTGCAATTGCTCGACTCGCATCATCTCTGGGCTTGTCCTATCGAAGGCCGAACCGTGGTGGTCGGTGGATCGCCGTATCGACACCCCATTCCCAGCGCCTGGTCACTCCAAAATCAGAATGTTGTACTGACGAACCAGAGTCGCACCCAACTCTCGGAACCAGATCAAGCAGCTTGGATTCGCTCTCTGAACACGCCTGGATTAACTGTATGGCTTACGCACCATGACTTGACATTCCCCAACCCCCATGAAGCGGTCGTCACGCAGATGAATGAACTGCCTGGAATCGACTACATTATCAACGGTCACATTCATCGAAGGGCTTCTGCAAACGTTGTTCGAGGGCAAACGACATGGGTCAATCCGGGCAACATTGCCCGCCGATCTCGAACCGATTCCATCCGTGGTCATGTTCCAGCCGTATTGAGAATGGACATTGGATCCGATGGACAGTGGCTTCACTACGTCAATGTTCCGCATCAGAGCGCGGACGCCGTCTTCTACGATCTCGAATCCTTGAAGACCGAAGAGACCGTGAACGAACAATCGAACTTTGTAACAGGGTTGGCGATGTTACAAGCGCGAAAGACGGAGTCCGGTGCAGGCTTGATGCAGTTCTTGACAGAGAATGTTACGCAATTCGACGAAGACGTCGCAGCCGAGATTTTGAACTTGGCCAACGCCGTGCTAGTAAGTCCTGAATGAGACCCCAACTAGTCGTTCAACGAAAAAATTTCCGAACCGGAACGCGTGCCGGCCGCGCTCCAAATAGACAATTCGATAGCATCCGAGATCACTTGAACATGACCATCTGCAAATATCGATTGGATCAAGCCAGTGTGACGAGAGCTGTACCCAAGCTCGATGTCTTCGATGAATGTGAGCGGGCCCAATTTCCATGAATTGATTTTGATGGCGGTTGACCCAAGAGCTTCCGACATCTCACTACTCCCCATGCCCGGCGAACCGACGCACCAATGGTCGATGATCTGAGGAATACCGTCATGGTCTGGACCTGAGACGCCCGGTAGGAAAAGCGATTCCCCTACCAAGACTGTTTGGCTCAGACCGTCCGCGAAATCGCGATGACGTGTTTGACTGTTGGTATAGAGCGATCCATCTAAGTTCAAATCTCCCATTAGCTTGCCTGAACCGGTTTCGTTTCGGACAAGCCCCGTTGCGCAGCCCAAATAGGTGCAGATAGCCCGATCCTCTACAACTTGAGTGTGCTTTTCGGGAGCATTGGAAGAAGGGCATCGAAACATCGGAAGATTGCTTTGCAAGGCTTTGACATTCGGCAAGAAGCTGTCCCATGGTTGATTTGGATCAATGGAATTTCGAAGGTTTGTTTGTTCAAGAAAGGGCAACACTTGCCCGCTCCAAAAGAAACGATGCGAGTCGGGTAAGGCCTTTGATGTCGAACATCCTGTCGGAAGTTTTCTATTGACATCCTCGTAAAGGAGCGCTGCAAGTCCAATCTGCTTCAAGTTGTTGGCGCATTGAAGCCTTCTCGCAGTTTCGCGAGCAGCTTGGACAGCGGGAAATAGCAGAGAGATCAAAATAACGATAATGGCAATCACAACCAGCAATTCGACGAGCGACATGCCGCTGATTTGCCGAACATTAAACGATTGCTTCCGCTTCAATTCGAACGTCATGACCCGCGCCTCCGCCTTTAGAATACTGCACCATCCTATAGCTTAGGAACTTTGGGGGCGATGAAGTGCGCTAATCGCGTCGAAATGAAGACTTTCGCAAGAATGCAGCCAATGCGATAGACTTCAAGCGGGCGGCAGTCCTTAGAGATGATCACTACTGCGGGGGAGTGTTTGCTTGGTCTTTTTCCAAGCCATCTTTCGATTTCTCGATTTCGGCTGCTTCGATCATGGACTGAATCACTTTGGACTGTGCCAACGCCTCGTCCTCCATCCCAATCGCTTTGTACGCATCGACCATTTTTTTTCGTGTAGACAATCGACTTTTGTCCTGACGGATGGCCAATTCATATTTATTGATCGCCTCTTTGGGACGATTGGCTATCATCAAAACGTCACCTAGCGAATCAAGGACTTCCGGACTGCTAGGTGCTAAACTCAAGGCCATGCTGAGAAGTTCGAATGGGCGATCGAGGTTAGCGGGATTGGAACGTGCCAATGCCACCGCCAAGTTATTCATTGCCGTGGTGTTGCGAGAGTCCTTCTGTAATGCCACTTCCCAATTTCGAATAGCTTCCTTGATATTTCCTGAATCAAAATGTCCATCCGCCAGAAACATGTATGCTTGAACGCCCACGGTGTCTTCGTGAATTTGCTTTTTCAAGACATCGACCAGTTTCTTGGTCGATTGGATCCTCATCGGCAACAGCTTTGCAATTTCAACTGAAATGCTTGGGTTATCCGGAGCGGTTTCGGCCGCCGTTTCGAGCAACGCAAGATCGGCTCGAAACTTGCCGTCTGGTTGCTGCGCAATCGATTCGATGTAGAGCTTGAGTTGTATTTCCGAGAGTTCGCGCCTAAGAAGTGGTCGGTCCGGTTTATTGAGCAGACCTTCAGTCAAAACGGTGGATGCCAGATCCGGTTTCCCCATCAGCTTCAAAACTTCGGCTATGGCGAGACGATCCTTGTCTTCTTCTTGCGATGTGTTCAGTTTGCGACCAAAGTATTCTTCCACTGCATAGGCGCATTCGCGAAGCCCTTGTTGATTGCCAACTCGGGCATAGAGTCTCGCTAAATCTAGATTCAATTCTGGCTGGATGACCGCAGCTTTCTGAGCGACCACAATGGCCTTCTGAGTTTCCCCCGCCAGCTCAAGCCGTCGTGAGTAGATCTGCATGAGTCGAACATCACCATTTTTCCAAGCAACGGCTTTCGCAATATTAGCTGTCCATTGTGGCAACAATTTCTCGTCAAGATATGCCCCTGAAGAAATCGAGCTTTTTGCCAACCAAGCGTTTGCTTTCGGAAAATCATAATTCTTGCCTTCTGCTAACAATCGCATTTCATCGGTCGCGGCTTGAGGATTGCCATTGATGAAATAGATCAGTCCCAAACGATAGTGAGCGGTTTGGTTATCTGCCTCGATAGAAAGAATCCGCTTGCAAAGCAACTCAACCTGTTTTTTGGTCAGTTCGGTAGTAACGATCGCGGACTTGGGATCTGCTTCAGGTGGAGCAAGCCCAATTTCCCTGCAGAAATCCGGCTCAATCAACTGATCGCAAGCTTTCTCCAGCGTGCTGGTGGAACAAATCTTCTCGCTTTCCACAAGGAAACGTTGCATCTCGCCATCCGCAGTGTGGAATCGCGAGAAGCCATAAACGATGTAAACACCTGCAATGAAAACTGCAGCGGGCAAATTCAGCAAAAGAGATCGCCAACTGCGAGAGAATTTCCAGCCTCGCGCAGCATCCAATAATCCACCCAACACTTCGATCGGACTGCGAACAACCTTGAAGATTTCTTTCACGAACCAATTGAAATTTGAAAAAAAGGAAACTGAGTTCAAGCTCATATCAGGACTCCTCGTCCATCGGACCAAAATTAAAATCTCGTTGCGGCACCGAAACGGTCAACTTCGGGAGTCCACAAAGCCAGTTCCAACCCATCGTGAATAATGGGAACTCGGTATTGGAGAACTCTAGCGGTATGGGCTGAAGCAATTCCGAGAAAAACTCCTGCAAACTAACAATCAATAGGCACCCGACAATCAAACATCCTAACTCCATTTGGAAGCTCCATTCGTACCATGATCCATTCCTTGCTCCCAAGTGTAATAAAATGACCCATGCAACCGCACGCACTGCAAGCCAAACGAGAATCGAGGAAGCTATGGTAACGACCGCCGACAAAAGGTTCCGACGACGGATTAGCAAAAAGAAAACTCCGACGGCAATGAAACTCACCACGCTGTCAAGCTCTCCAATGCTTGAAAAGCGACTCGCCACCCCATTCACAAAAAAAATGTTGCTTCCCTCGCGAATATTGAAAAAATGGGAAGCATCCGCGAGGCCCGCAGTCAAATTCGCGGCAAACGACTCAATCAACGTATCCCAACCAGTCCTGTTCATCCATTCGATCCCAGCAGGAAACGTGATTGCTCCACCCAATGACAACGCGAACGCCAGGCTTTCTCCCCTGACTCGCACGGTACACCAACCAGCGAACGCCAAACCGATTGCGACAAGTGGTTGTTGAAAGAACTCCAATTGGTCTCCGCCAAAACTCAGCCCGATCAGAACCAATGCGGAAATCCAAAGAAGTACCGCCGACGCGATTCGCCATTTGCTTTGATTGCCCCGCCAAGCCGCTTGAGCGATCGCAATGATTAGCCCAGCCGCGATACAGACTGACAATACAGTTCTATCCGCCGTTGAAAACAAGGTTTGCCAAAACCGATGCGAGGGCAATGCCGATCCCACTATCAATGCAAGCGACACGAGTTCGATCCAACAACTAGACCAATTGGTCGGACCGCTAATATTCGCGTCGTCTCGATCTTCCATTTCGATCGTTATGGCTGAGGCTGGTACCGCGCTTGTCATGGCTATGGTTCATTTTCTTTTTCTTGCATAGATTATCTTGGGCAAAACAAACTACAACTCATCGGGAAATCAGAGTGTTCAAAATGGACTCCTACCAACTCCACTTATGTCGCGTTTGCTAGATCTATTGTACTTGTTCATCCTATTTTGCGCCAGCCCATGGATCGTGTGGCGGAGATTGAGGTTCGGACGTTACCGAAACGGATGGAATGAAAAAATATTTGGACCCACATTCACATTCCATTCACATTCGTCTGTTGTCTGGCTTCACGCAGTAAGCGTAGGCGAAGTACAAGTGATCCGAACGTTAGTCGAACGACTTGAAAACGAACGGCCAGACCACTATCTGGCCATTTCCGTTTCAACGGATAGCGGAATCGAACTCGCCAAAAGACTCTTCCCAAAACATACCGTTTTCTACGCTCCATTCGATTTCAGTTGGGCCGTCCGTCGAGCAATTCAACAACTTCAGCCGAAACTCATCATTCTGGCTGAGCTGGAGTTGTGGCCCAATTGGTTGCTGACGGCCGAACGCGTTAACTGCCCCGTCGCAATTATTAATGGAAGACTCAGTCAACGCAGCTTTCAAGGCTACGTTCGTATCCCTTTTCTTGTGCGGAAATGCATGCAAAGTATTGACTGGGTGGGAGCTCAATCCGAAACCTATGCGAAACGCTTTGAATCGCTCGGCGTTTCCGCAACGAAAATCATGGTAACCGGAAACACCAAGTTCGATGGTGCTTCGGGAAATCGAACGGCCATGGAAGTCCTTGAACGAAAAACGTTGTTGCGGATATCAGATACCGATTTGGTCTGGGTTGCAGGAAGCACTCAGGCTCCCGAAGAAGATCTAATACTGAAAACCTTTGTCGAGTTAAGTCACCTATTTCCAAACCTAAAACTCATTATGGTACCTCGACACCCAGAGAGGTTTTTGGAGGTCGCCAAACTCATCGAGTCGACGACACTTCCATGGGCGCGCCGTAGCGAACTTCCTGCAACCGTCCTTGACCCGACGTGGAAAATTTTTCTTGGTGACTCAGTCGGCGAACTTCGTTGGTGGTGGGGATTGGCCGATATCGGTTTCGTTGGCGGGAGTTTCGGAGATCGAGGCGGTCAAAACATGATCGAACCGTGCGCTTATGGTGTCGCGACTTGCTTCGGCCCAAACACGAAGAATTTCGCCGATATTGTAAAGCTCTTGCTCGACGCAGATGCCGCCAAGGAACTCCAGGTGGCAAGTGAATTGAGGCCATGGATTGAGAGCATGATTGTCGATCCCAACGAACGACAACGCATGTCAAGGTCAGCAACGCAAACGTGCCAATCTCAACGCGGTGCAAGCCAACGCACCTGGGAGAAAATCGAACATTTTCTCGGCTAAACACCCTCGGGCGAGATGGTTTTAGCCCCCAGCGACCGAAGATGCCGTAAGCGCGGCTCACGACTCAAGGTTGTTGGGGCAGTTTGGTCACATGGTCCAACCGTCTTTTAAAGTCGCGTCCTTGGTCACAATCGGGATCCCATCGCGAATGTAGACGGGCTCGAACTGATCCGATTCGGTCATGCTCAATCGGTTGATGACTTGAACATGGCGACCTATTCTGCAATTCTTGTCGAGGATCGCACCTTCGATCAACGAACCCGCTCCAATTCCTACTGGCACTTCGCCGCTGGCTGCAAGGGTTGCGAGGACTTGTTCGGCTTCAATGTAGTCCGCGCCCATGACGATGCTATTCTTGATCGTCACACCTTCCCCAATAACGCACCGAAGCCCGATAACGCTGTTCTCGATCCGAGCCCCCTTGCCGATGCGACACCCGTCCGCGATCAAAGAACTCGAAATCGATGCGCCCTCCACCACGCTTGGCGGCAAAAATCTTGCCCGCGAGTAGACCGGTCGATCGGCTGAGAACAAATCGAAAGGCGGGTTGTTTTTCGTCAGTGACAAATTGGCATTGTAGAATGCGCGAATCGTTCCGATATCTTCCCAATAGTCATCGAACAAATGAATTTGGACTTTCCTCGATCGGATCGCCGCCGGGAATACTTCTTTGCCGAAGTCGCTGTAGTTGGTTTTGTTGAGGATATCGAAAAGCAACTTCTTGTTGAAAATATACAGCCCCATGCTTGCCAAGCAATCGCGACCTTGAGACGGAATACCGCGTGCATCGATCCATGCCGGACTGGTCGCTACCATATTGATCTCCTCGTCGGTCGCCGGTTTTTCCAGGAAACCGGTCACGCGTCCCGAGTCATCGCACCGCATAATCCCCAAAGCGTGAGCTTCTGAGCGATTAACTGGGATCGCTGCAATCGTGACGTCGGCATTGGACTTGATATGGGTGTCTAACATATGGCCATAGTCCATGTGATACAACTGATCACCGCTCAAGATTAAAACGTATTTGCAATCGTTTTCATCGAAGTAGCGAAGGTTTTTTCGAACGGCGTCTGCCGTTCCTTCATACCATTCGGTACCTCCCTCCATCGTTTGTTGTGCCGCTAGCAACTCGACGAACCCGCCACTGAAGTTATCAAATCGATAGGTTTGTCGAATGTGTTGGTGAAGCGAGACACTGAGGAATTGCGTGACCACGTAGATTCGATTGACACCGCTATGAATGCAATTGCTGATCGGAATGTCGATCAGCCTGTATTTCCCAGCCAACGGGACAGCAGGTTTCGCACGGATCTTGGTCAGAGGGAATAGCCGAGTACCTCGACCACCCCCCAGAATCAACGAGATCACTTGACGCATATCATTGAGCATCGAAAAAACGCAGCCTTTCAACCAAAATACGCATGGGAGGGATTACTAAGACTACCTAGAATACTCGAAACCGCAAAAGCCGGACAGTTTACCTTCCAGAAGAGCCTGCAATGAACGGACGCATATTCGAAAAGACGTTGCAACTAACCAAGGATTTGGTTGCTTACCCGTCGGTCAGCCATGAAAGCAATGAGTCGGTAAGCCAATTCGTTTCCAATCAATTATCGGCCCAGAATTTCGATATTGAATGGCACCACTATGTCGACGAAAAGGGAAAAAACAAGGTGAGCGTCGTAGGAAAGCGAGGGGGAGGACGAGGCGGCGTCGCGTATTTGGCCCACACGGACGTTGTGCCCGCCGAAGATTGGTCGTTTGATCTCAGCGGTCCCTTTGAACCCAAAGAACATGGCTCACGGCTTTACGGTCGCGGTTCGTGTGACATGAAAGGCTCGCTGGCCTGCGCAATCGTGGCGGCCAGCCAAGTCGATGCCGAACAACAATCAGGACCCATCTATTTCGTCGTGACGAGCGATGAAGAGATCGGCATGTTTGGTGCGAAACAAGTCAATTCGCAATCGATTTATTTTCAAGAAATGGTGGATTCCGGGACCGTCGGGATCGTTGGGGAACCAACTTGCCTGAACGTCGTTCACGCGCATAAAGGTGGACAACGCTTGGCGGTCAGGTCGCGTGGTCGCAGCGCTCATACCAGCACCAACGAAGGGATTAACGCCAACTATCAACTTATTCCTGCCCTTCAAGAGTTATTGGCCATCCGGCAGGAAAGCGAAACCAATCCTATCTATCGCAACTGCTTGTTCGATCCACCCACTCTCTCATGGAACATGACCATCACCAATGAACCAGAAGCCGTCAATGTCACTCCATCGCTAGCTCAGGTGAACATCTTCTTCAGGGCCATGCCAAACGTAAATCATCAGCCATTGCTCGAAGCTACCCGGAAACTATGTACCCAACACGCGTTGGAATTCGACATCAGGGATTGCGTTGATCCATGGCAAGTTGCGAGCGATGGCCCGTGGATTCAAGACATGTTGCGAATCGTGGGGCAAGCCGAATCTCGTAGCGTCTGCTTTGCTACCGATGCCGGCATCCTACAACGCCTAGAAAGGCTATTGATCTGTGGGCCTGGCGATATTCAACAAGCACATCGAAGCGACGAATGGATCAGCTTCGACCAACTTGAGAAAGGTGTCGAAGTCTATCGTCGGGCATTTGAGTTTTGGGCAACGAAAGGTCAACTGCGCTGAAAACGAGCAGAGACCCCGGCGGGCCATTCGGGGCAACATCCCTGACATTCACTCGCTAAGCCGCTTTGCGTGCAGCCCGCCGCAGATGCCGAGGCTCGATGACTTCGGACGCAAGGCCGATCCACTCCAAAAACTTGATTTCGTAGTAGCTGATATCAATTTCCCACCATCGATGTTGGAGGCAAGCCGTGGAGGGGTCTTCGTGATGATTGTTGTGCCAGCCCTCACCAACGGTTAGAATCGCGACAAACCAATTATTGCGACTATGTTCTTCGGTTTCGTAGTTTTGATAGCCGAACAAGTGGCTCAGTGAATTGACTGACCAAGTGATGTGCCAGACAGCAATGATGCGAACATAGACGCCCCAGACGATCATGCTCAGTCCAAGTTGCAATGCGCTCGCAGATCCCCAACCAATCCATCCTACGATGAATCCTAGGAGGAAAAAGGCAGGCAATTGGGCCAATGCAATGTAAAGGTGCGTCATAGGACGCTTTTCCATGTACATGTAAAACGGATCGCGGAGCAGGTCTTTCGAGAATTTTTCGATGGCTGCTAAAGAATGCGTTTCTCGGTTCTTGAACATTAGCCAGCCCATATGCGACCAAAAGAAATTGACGAGCGGCGTATGGGGATCCGGTTGATGATCGGAGTGGACGTGGTGCATGCGGTGAATGGCTACCCAACGGGCAGGTGAGTCTTCGAAGCAACAAATACCCAAAACGGCAAAGGAATGCTCAACCCAGCGAGGGGTTTTGAAACTTCGGTGGGTCAGAAGTCGGTGGTAGCCAATCGTGATACCTTGTCCAAAAACGTGGACTCCCAACAGCATGGTAAACAGGCCGACCCACGAGAAAAAATACGGGTGGAGAGCCAACAAGCCAAGCAAGTGCATCCCCACGATTGTCCCGAGGTAGAGACGGTTTAGCGTGAGCGGCTTTACGACTGCCGCTGGGATTTCTAGAGCCATATTGGCTGAGCTCCGTTTGAGCATAGTAATTTCTCCATTCAGGTTCCGTACCATCGGTTAACCGTCAACCGGCGTTAACCTTAATCGAGTCTCCCTGAAAAAGAACCTCGATTGTGGCAAAAGCGTAGTGAACAGCCAGTACAGACCCTACTTGATTGAGAAATAATTCTCTACAGCGAAATCCAGGTATTCTTTTTTTCGCTCGAGCGGAACGGAGTTGAAATAACGAGTTGATCGAACGAGACTTGGACTTTTTGCGAATAGGGACTGTCAGGTAATCGAAGCGTTTTTCCAACGGGACGATCCAACATTTGAGCGATTCCTCCCAACAGTTGAGCGATTCTTCGACGCTCATGCACTGCCGCCAACGCCATTCAGACACAGCTTTTGCCCAGTTTCTAGGTGGATTGCCCAGTTTCTAGGTGGATGGCACATGGAATGTGGCTACTACTTTGCCTTTTGCCGACTGTGTCGATGTCAGGATCGTCAAGAAAAATGCGATACGATCCGTTGCAAGCAGTTCGAAGGCTCGTTTTTGCGGCGGCGACGACAAACAAATGGCGATAACCTCACCAACAAAACCTGGCATATGGTGGCTCGGAAGCGAGTCTGCAAAAAAAGAACAACAATAGTTGCTTTGCCCCTTGCAGCCGTGGCGAGGTGCCACTATCTTTTCGCCTCCTCGCTGAGACCAACTCCGGTTGGTTGAGTTTTCTGCCTCGGCAAACTAGCCGATGCGACGAAAATAAAAGCGAACTGATGCTTGACACGAACCGACAAACTCGGTTACACTGTTGGGCCCGACGAAACGAGTGTTAGCGAGATGAACGACCTGCAAAGGTGGTTTGGTCAAGCGAAACGTAAGTTGAGTCAATTTGATCTTTGACAATCTGGTGGATGAGTTTTAATGTTGATGTTTTTAGCAAACGTCAATAACTTTGAGAATTTTTGTGTAGATGAATTTCGGTGACCAATTGACCAAGGTCACCAACCGGTTTCAAAAAACCAACCAAGTTAGTTATGGCTGATGTTGAGAGCAATCTCGATGTTGGTCTAAGCATACAAAAGTGAAGGGTTTGATCCTGGCTCAGAATGAACGTTGGCGGCGTGGATTAGGCATGCGAGTCGCGCGAGAATGTAGCAATACAGGACAGCGGCGAAAGGGAGAGGACAACACGGGAATCTGCCTTGGGGACGAGGATAGCGTCGGGAAACTGACAGTAATACTCGATAATGTTTGCGGACCAAAGGTGTGATTCCGCCCCAAGATGAGCCCGTGCCCCATTAGCTAGTTGGCAGGGTAATGGCCTACCAAGGCTATGATGGGTAGCTGGTGTGAGAGCACGACCAGCCTCACTGGCACTGAGACACTGGCCAGACACCTACGGGTGGCTGCAGTCGAGAATCTTTGGCAATGGACGAAAGTCTGACCAAGCGACGCCGCGTGCGGGATGAAGGCCTTCGGGTTGTAAACCGCTGTCGTAGGGAATCAAATGTACGGGGGTTCTCCCCTGTATTTGAGAGATCCTAGGAGGAAGGAGAGGCTAAGCTCGTGCCAGCAGCCGCGGTAAGACGAGCTCTCCAAACGTTATTCGGTATTACTGGGCTTAAAGAGTTCGTAGGCGGCTTTGTAGGTGGGGTGTGAAAGCCCTCGGCTTAACCGAGGAACTGCGCCCCAAACCACAGGGCTTGAGGGGTATAGGGGTAAGCGGAACAGATGGTGGAGCGGTGAAATGCATTGATATCATCTGGAACACCGGTGGCGAAGGCGGCTTACTGGATACTTTCTGACGCTGAGGAACGAAAGCTAGGGTAGCGAACGGGATTAGATACCCCGGTAGTCCTAGCCGTAAACGATGAGCACTAGTCTGAGGATCTGTCACAGATTCTCGGACGTAGCGAAAGTGTTAAGTGCTCCGCCTGGGGAGTATGGTCGCAAGGCTGAAACTCAAAGGAATTGACGGGGGCTCACACAAGCGGTGGAGGATGTGGCTTAATTCGAGGCTACGCGAAGAACCTTATCCT
>JAIPFP010000084.1 GCA_021736575.1 Pirellula sp.
GAAAAGGTTCCATCCCCTTGATTGATGAAAACGGCATTTTTGGAGCCATTGAAAGCATTGGGAGAGCAAACGTCCGGTTGACCGGTCCGACTTTGGCATACTTGATTCTTCGAAATATCCCAGTCGACGTAAGAACCAAGATATAAATCCATCAATTGGTCGCGATTGACATCCAACCATGCCGCAGCGGTTATCCATCCTGCGTTAGCCAAACCACTCAAGGGTGCTTCAAGAAACGTTCCATCCCCTTGATTGTGCAACACGACAACGCCTCGATAGCCGTAAGCCAAGACATCTTCAAAACCATCTTCATCATAATCCGAAGCGGTGATTCCGTGACTGTAAATGCGAGCGGTGTCCAGTCGAGCTTGGTCGCTTCGATTTTTGAAGTTCCAATGACCGTCACCTTGCAACAGTTGACAATGGAGACCGCTGATACTTTGGCCAACCCTATCAATCGTCCCGCCTCCAGCGAAAAGCAAGTCGACGTTTCCGTCCGAATCGTAGTCGATGCAGGCTACGCCGCCACCCACGATCTCAAGGATACTGTTCAGCCCTGCTTCCTTTCCGTTATGAAACGAGCAGAGGGCAAGAGTGTCCGACTCGCGACTCGCGAAATGAGATTGCGACACGGGTGCATGGGCTGGGGCCTGCACAGGCTGGCTAGTCGAGGTCGCCTGGTTTTGACAGCCGCAGGTCCACACCAAAAGCAAAAGCCAAAAAAGACGAACGATCCGCAGGACGGCCCTGCGGGATTTGTTACAAGCGGTACTCGCATAGCCCAAGGGACTGTCTGAACTCATTTTCCACTCGATGGTGTGCCCGATTGCTGGCGGCTTTTTTGTTCGCGCAAAATGGCGGCTTGTAACTGAAGTGCACGCTCGCAATTCGGATCCTGATCTAGAATCTCGCTGACCGTTAATAGAGCTTCCGCATCCGACTCGACTTGCCAATATAGCTCGGCCAGCTCGCAGAGCTTGTCGAAATCGCGTGGATTTTGCTCCAATTCTTGTCGTAGCTGACGGCAGTGTTGGCGGCCTAGGACCATTTGGCTTTGCACCGCTGCCACCTTTTCGGCCTCTTGAGTTCGCCCGAGAGCCTGCAGGTTCTTGACAAGCAATGCTCGCCCTTCGAAATCCCGATGATTGAACGAAAGTGCTCGCTCCAACAAGCGTACCGTTTGCTCACGATGCCCCAGTGCGTCCTCAATGCGTGCAGCCACTATCGCTACACGATCGGAATCGACGTACTCATCCAGTTGGATATAGAGCGGCTGCGTTTGGTGAGGTCTCCATTCCAAGAAAGGTTCGATGACCTTGGCGGCTTGTTCCGCCTCATTCTTTTCCCACAGGCAATTCGCGAGCTCGATCGCGAATACACTTTGGTATGGCCCCAAACCTGGCTTACGAAAGCATTCTTCCGCACGATCAAAATCGCGAGTATGGTAAAAACAAATCCCAGCCCGAAACGCCGCTCGACTGGAACTCGGCTGCAGACTGAGAGCTTTCGAGTAGCAAAGGCCCGCATTTTGAAAGTCCTCATCAATCTCAAACAACCTACCGCGATGATACAGTGCTATCCATTTGGTTTCGCTATCCTTTTCAAATTGATCGAGAATCAGATCCGCCCGTTGCCTCTGTTTGCCATATTGATAAGCGCGAATCACCGCTTCATTGGCTTCTATCGGAATATCATGAAAACTCAAATCGGAAAGCAATTGTTCGGCTGCGTCGACATTCCCAAGCTGTGCAGCAATCATGCATCGTAACAGATTGGTCGCCTCCTCTTTTGCACCCATAGCTTGTGCCCGTTCAAGCCATTCATGGGCCTTGCTATTTAGGTTGAGCTGAAGGTTGGCGCGCGCAGCCAGCAACATTGCACTTGAGTCGTTGGGCTGAAATGCAAACGCCCGGTCGATCCAACTCAAAGCCAAATGGGCTTCATGTCTTTGCAGAGCTCGCTTTGCAAGGTCTCGAACCCAATACCCAGGCAGGTTGACCCACCAACTCAAAACGAGTAGCAAAAAAAAGAACATCAGAAGCCATTTAAAGAATGACTTTCTAGAATCCGTTCGCGAGTTGATTTTATTCGTGGGTAGACTCACATCTTTCGATCTTGCTCCCCTCGCCCTGTACTCGAAGAGAGGGGATGGGGGTTAGGTTTTAATTGGTTCTTTGATGGTGAATTCAATGTCTGGCTGCGTTTCAGAAGCGTTAACAAATAACTGAACCGGAGACTACTACGTCAGGGCTCTACCCCTCACCCCCCGGCCCCCCTCTCCCCGAAGCGGGGCGAGGGGGAGAAAACGCGCTAGGATCACGCTTTCGCTCTCGGATCACGCATGTTTGCTCTACAGGTCGAAAAGAAAGTTGTTTTCCTCTCCCTTCACGACTGACTTAGCTAAGCCGGACTGCGTGGGGTCCGCATATTTGGCCGGGATAGTTTCTGTTAGTACCTTGGCCATACTGCCACCCGCAGCCGCTCCCATCATCTTGCCGTAATTCTCTCCGTAGCCTTTCGAAATATCCACATCAGCGCTGCCGCCTCCTTTGGCCTCCTGTTTCGAAATGGTCACGAGGAATTCCCCTGGTACAGCTCCATCGTTTGTATTGATACTCGACAATTTGAAGCTCCCATCCGCTTCTGTCTTGCCCGATGCCGAACGACCACCCTTCTTATTAGTAAACGTCACCATGGCCCCCTCCACGGGTTTGCCTTTCAACGTTACTTTTCCGCCAGCGGGTACTGGCTTCTCCGACGCACTTCCACAGCCAACACAACACAACACCAATAAACAGTTCAATACGACAACGGCACGCATTTCATTACTCCTCTTAAAAAAAAAAGGCTTGCGAGATGCAAAGATCTCGCGAGCCAGACAGTGTTTTACTGGATTCAAAAAAACTTATTCGATTGACAGCGTCAACGTTTCGCCGTCATTCCTAGAGCCATATTGTTGGTAGGCCAAGTAGTCAACGCTGTCCGGAATAAAATGCACGGATGCATCAGCGTAGATGAACGAAGCACCCCCTGTATGGTCAGACTTAAAACCACCCGATGTATTCCAGCTACGAAAATCGTTGCAGTTACTAGCATTATCCGCTATGCCTCGCTTACCGCACGTATTGAAATTAATCCCTACGGAAGTTGCTGTCCACTGGCCATTCGAGTTATACCACCCGCCACCGCCTCGATGATGGTCATGGCATGACGGAAGAATCTCACCGCCAGCAATCACATTCGAGGTTCCATCGGTTATGTCCTTAAACCTAGCTGACCAGTCACAACGGCTAATCACCCCACTAATATTGCGTGAATCATTGTAAGGTCCGGAGTAACCGTGGCCATTGCCACCATTCCTGAATAGATTTCCTCCCAGAATGCCTGAAGCCCGCAACGCACCAGCCGTATTCGTCCGGAACTGCGCGCAACCGAACTGACCGTCCATGTTTTGGTTGCCAATGCTCATGGAGTAGTTGTAAAGATGGTTTTGTTGCGTAAGCACTCTCTGAGACGTGCCGTCGCTCGGGCAACGAAAGCTAGGGATAGCGACGTTTCGCATGTTTGTGCGAGTCGCGGCGAACACGCCGGTTGCGTTCAGTTGGGCTTCGACATCCAGGTTGAAATCAATCGAGTTGTAAAGAGCGGTTTGTTCAATAAATGGCAACAGTTTTACCAAGACGGTACCTTTGCGGTGATTTCCACCGTCCCACAAACGCCGGGCTCCCACTTCTCTTGGATCGTCATCGACCGTACCGTGCGGAAAGCGCTTAAAAGCACTTTCGTAGTTGTGGATCGCTAATCCAATCTGTTTTAGATTGTTGCCACACTGCATGCGCCGTGCGGCTTCACGAGCGGCTTGAACCGCTGGCAGCAGCAAGCCTACCAAAATGCCGATAATGGCAATTACCACTAGGAGTTCAACAAGCGTGAACCCTCGCCTTTTGCGAAGAAAATTCCTCATAGCAAACCTTTCAGAAAGATAACAAAACATTCACACACCAGACCCAAGGTCGAAAAGGATCGCCATAAACTGGATTTAAGGGTGACCCGGGTCTACTCCATTTGTATAGTCGTTTCGACAACCAAAGTCAAGCAAATGGAAGTTTTTCGGCCTTTTATTGGGAATATTGGTCGAAATTGCGGTGAAATAGCCGGGCGTTGGCGTTCTGGCTGCCTTTAGTGGCAGTGAATGAGACGCAGGCTGTTACCATTAGGGGTCAGCCCACGTCCCCTAGTGTTACCACGGCGCCGTGTCGTTGCGTCACCTGGCGTTTCAGCAGTGCATGCTCGGCCATTTCTAGGTTTGGATCGCGATCGATCAATTCCTGGGCTAGCCCGCGAGAAAAATTCAGTGTTTGTGCATCGCGAACTAAGTCCGCGATGCGCAAAGGAGGCAAGCCAATTTGCTTCGTCCCCAGCAAATCCCCAGGTCCGCGCATTTGCAAATCTTGCTCCGCCAAGCGAAAGCCATCATCGGTCGAAGCCAATACGCTGAGCCTAACATTTTCCTCGGGCGCAACTCCTTGTTTTGCAAACACACAAACATAGCCTGGGTAACTACCCCGAGATACGCGACCTCGCAATTGGTGCAACTGAGCAAGACCCAATCGATCCGCGTCTAAGATCGTCATCAGAGTTGCATTCGGTACGTCGATGCCGACTTCTACCACCGTCGTTGCAACAAGCACCTGTGTCCGCCCAGCCGTAAATGCATCCAGCTTAGATTGCTTTTCAATGCCGTCCATGCGGCCGTGCAGCAAATCCAATCGCAAGCCAGCAAGAGGGCCGTTGAGCAGTTGCTCGTAGATTTGTTCGGCACCCAAGACCTCGGTGGCTGGATCGGATTCCACCCGAGGGGTCACAACGTACGCTTGTCGCCCACTCTTGACTTGTCTAACCACGAATTCCCACCATTTCGATTGCTGGTGGGTGCTTCCGAGGTAGGTGTGAACGGTCGCGCGACCTGGCGGCTTATCCTTCAGAATCGAAACATCCAAGTCACCGAAAACCGTCATCGCAATCGTGCGAGGAATGGGTGTAGCCGAAAGGACGAGATAGTGAGGAACAATTCGCGATTCACGCAAACTGGCTCGTTGCTCGACACCAAACTTGTGCTGTTCATCGATGACGACGAGTCCAAGCGACTCGAATTGGACGTGTTCGCTGAGCAACGATTGCGTGCCAACGACAATGTCCACTGTCCCTATCGCGATCCGCTGCAACAATTCCGTGCGTTCGCGTTGCGAGATTGACCCGACCAACAATTCGATCATGACTTGGCTACCGGAAAGCTGTTGCGAAAGACGCGTAAAATGCTGCCGGGCCAACAGTTCCGTGGGCGCCATGAGTGCAGCTTGTTGCTTGTTGGCAACTGCATTGAGCATGGCATATTGCGCGATGACAGTCTTGCCGCTACCTACGTCACCTTGAACAAGCCGGTTCATCGGGACATCCTGTGCCATATCGGCTCGAACGTCGTCGATCGCTCGCAATTGGTCCCGGGTCAATTCAAATGGGAAGCGTTTCAAAATGCGCGTATGGATCATGGGCGTCGCTTCGATTTTGGGGGCAGGTTTATCATGTTTCAATCGATGGCGACGCATGGCGAGGGCTAGCTGATAAACAAAAAGCTCTTGAAAGATGAAGCGGTGTCTGGCCTCATTTGCTTCCTCAATCGAATTGGGTTGATGGATTGCCTTGAGTGCTTCGGTGATTCCAAGCAACGGCGGCCGGTTAACCGCCTCGCCTGCTTTTTCAATCGAATCCTTTGGATTGTTGGCCGCTAGACGAATGGACTCCGGGAGGGCTTCCTCCATCGTGGTAACTAAACCATCAAGAGCAGCCGAAACAGCGGCAGCCACATGGCGTTGCTGGAGCCCGTCTGTCAATGAATAGATGGGTAGCGGCTTGGCCTCCGGCAACGGTTGATCGGCTGCAAGAATGGTCGTTTCCGGATGGCGCATTTCAAACGAGATTCCCGTCGACTTGGCAACGCCTGTGGCGACCACCCTCATTCCGAGCGTAAACTGCTGTCGCCGAAAGGGTTGGTTGTACCAAACGCAACGCACGTAGCCCCCACCCTCGATAGCAAGCAAAACTCCGACAGTGCTGCGTCCTTCAAAACTGACTCGCTGGTCCATATCCACAACTTGGCCAATGACGCTAGCTCGAAAGCCGGATTCCAGTTCCGTGATCGACTGGTAAGGAGCAATGTCTTGGTAGCTACGTGGGAATAGGAAAAGAAGATCGATTGCTCGCCGAATGCCGAGTTTTGCGAAAAGTTCGACTCGGTTCGGGCCGATCCCAGGGACATATTGGAGAGGGGTGGAGGCCACCAACGGGGCCTTGATTTGAGCCTCATTCTGGACCGAAGCGGGCGCGACTTGCGAATTGGCTGCCAGTCGGCTCAAAGAAGTTTGTGGTGGATCGATGGACATGTTTCTAAAAGCGAGGTTGTCAGTTTGTCGTTCCTGCGGATAATGAGACGCTCAAAATTGACCGTTCCAAAGGAGTGTTAAACGTCGTGTTTGTTGCTGCATCTACTGGTTGTTTCCCTGACATTCCATTGCCTGACGTGATCGAGGTCTTGAGCGACCTGGAGTTTACGTGCGTGGAAATCGTACTCGATGACAAAGGCATTCAAATGCCTCCAGCGAGGATTCTTGAGGATTTCGATGAATGCTTGCGTATCGTTCGAGATACGCATCGTCTGGATATCTGCAGTTATAACGTCAAGATCGACGCTGAGGGGGAAACCTTTTACGATCGCTTTACGAGAATCTGCGATCTTGCCAAGGCGACGAAAGTCGTTTCGCTGACGATTCCTAGCGGCGAACACGGCACTCCCTTCAATCAAGAAGTCGAACACCTGCAAAGGTTGGTTGAAATCGCAGAAAGCCGAGGCGTTCGCATTGGTTTAAAGAGTCAAATGGGTTGCTTGAGCGAAGATCCGGACACCGTAAAGAACCTTTGCGATTACGTACCGGGGGTTGGATTGACCCTTGATCCGAGCCATTACCTATGCAGCAACAATCGCAACAAGAACTACGAAAAGCTGCTTAAATACGTCTACCACGTCCAACTTCGCGATTCCAAGAAAGACCAACTCCAAGTCCGTGTGGGCCAAGGGGAAATCGAATATGGACGTCTGATCACGCAACTACAGGCGGTTGGTTACGATCTTGCCTTGAGTGTCGATATGACACCCATGGAGGGAATGGATATGCGGCAAGAGCTTCGAAAGTTACGGCTATTGCTAGATAGTTTGTTGTAAGGCGAGCGGCAGTTTGAAATTATTTGGGACTAGTCATTTCTCTGACGTCTTCACCTTTTTTGAATTGCAATGCAAATTTTGAGCTGACTGCTGGATCAATGGAGACCGTGTTTTCTTGACGTACCACGTGCTCCAAAAGGACTCGATGCACGAGCCACAGTTTGTGTTCCCCTTTTTTGGTCTCAGGCGGTTTCATTTCAAAATGGATCCACAACCAACCCTTCTCTTGTTCCGTGCCAACCCACTTTAATGTCGAACGGTCCGCTGGAATTTCGCCAGCTTGGTTCGATGTCGAATCCGATGAACGCTCGTCGTTCAGGGCCGCCGTCGTTTCTTCCAAACTCATGGCGAAGGGTGTTCGTCGGATAAAGAAGCACTGACTGAGATACTTCTGTGCAAGTTCGGGGAAGTTTCGATCCTCTGCGCTTACCTTCTTGGACGGATCGTTGCGAAACAGATCGGAGGTCATCGCCGCCTCCAGGTCTTGAGGATGGAGTCGCAACGAGACTTCCCAAGCCCCCGCTTTCTGGTTCCATTTCATCTGTCCGACACACAAGTGGAACGGGTGAGCTAATGCAGTTAGGCAAGTGGTTCCCCATATCAACAGGCAAAGCGGCACGAGCCATGCGGACAAGAGCTGATTTTTGTGCATTCGTTTCTCGTTTCTTGGTAGGGCGAAGGTCAAACACCACCGGCAGTAATCACGACGGCGGAGCGTCGTGCAACTCACTAATGCCACTGATTGGAAGTAACGTTGCACAGGAGACTACTCGTTCCCAGGCTCTGCCGGCTCTGCCTGGGAACGCATTGTGGTGGAGGCTCCTGCCTCCCAAGTTCATAAACTAAGGATGCATTTCGGCAAGGCGGAGCCTCGCGTGCATTGAGTTACCAGGCAGAGCCGCAGAGCCTGGTAACTAGATTGCACAGTGCAACAAAACTTGCAATCCGTGTCACTAGTCCTTCTTCTTCTTCTTTTTCTTTTTCTTTTCCTCTTTCGTTTTTGAAACAACAGCGTCCGGCTTGGCCTCAGTATCGGGCTTGGCCTCGGTATCGGGCTTGGCCTCCACCTTCGCTTGCCCGTCTGCTTCAACCGGCTTAGGCTTGTCCTTGTCAGCTTCGCGAGCCTTCGCCTCATCTGCCTTTTTGGCTTGTCTCATTGGGTTGTCTTCACCCATCTGGCGAGATTTGAACAACTGGAATCGAGTCGGCTCGATAAGCGGAGGAAAGTAGTTGTTATCGCGATTGATATCTGCGGTTTCGCGATACGGGTCAAGTTCGATCGACTTGAGATTTTGGTCCGAGATGATCATTGTGCTGCAATCCAAGCTGTCCACACGCCAAATCTCGGCGGGTATACGAATTTCGCGTGTTGAGCCATCTTCAAATGTTGCCATCAGGATGACCGGCATGACCAATCCACCGACATTTTTCAGCGACACACGATAAAATCTGCCGATGTTCTCGAGCATCTTTTTTTCTTTGTCCGATAGTTCGCTCTTGGACTTCTCGAAGGCTTTGCGTTGTTCGTCGGTCACCTTGTCTGGATCGTATGCATTATAAAAATCTTTCAATTCAGGAAACTGTTCCGTTCGTTTCTTAAGCAGCTTGTCGCGCTGCTGGGAAAGCGATGGACGCCGACCTTCCTTGGTCTTCTTGGCTAGCTCGGCATTTTCGTCGGGCGAGTTCCTATCGACCTGAAATAGCTCTACCTTTTCGATCGAGATATCGCAGTGATCGGTCGTATAGAACCAACCTCGCCAGAACCAATCGAGGTCCGTGCCCGACGCGTCCTCCATTGTCCGAAAGAAGTCTGCCGGCATTGGGCGCTTAAATTTCCAGCGTCTGGCGTATTCCTTGAACGAAAAATCGAATAGCTCCCTCCCGAGAACGGTTTCTCGCAAAATGTTCAAAGCGGTTGCAGGTTTGTTGTACGCGTTGGGACCAAACTGCATGATGGATTCGCTGTTGGTCATGATCGGCACCTGATTGCTGCTTTGCATGTACGGCACGATGAATTCTGGTTCGCCGCGTTGCGACGGATATTCATCTTGCCATTCTTGCTCAGCCAAATACTGCAAAAAGGTATTGAGCCCTTCGTCCATCCATGACCACTGCCGCTCATCACTGTTCACAATCATGGGGAAATAATTGTGACCGACTTCATGAATAACAACGGAGATCAGTCCATATTTGGTATTCGACGAATAGGTCCCGTCCTCTTTGGGTCGGGGCCCGTTGAAGCAAATCATCGGGTATTCCATTCCGCCGATGGGTCCGTTGATGCTGATCGCAATCGGATAGGGGTAATCAAAAGTGTATCGGCTATACACGTTGAGCGTATGAATGATGGAGTGTGTGCTGTACTTGCTCCACAAGGGTTCGGCTTCGTTTGGGTAATAGCTCATGGCGGTGACGCTGTTGCCGTTCACATGGTGCCCTTGGGCGTCCCAGATAAACTTTCGGCTTGAAGCGAAAGCAAAATCGCGAACGTTTTCAGCATGATAAACCCAAGTCTTGGTTGCTTCCGATTTTCCCTTCTCGCTCGCTTTGGCTTCTTCGGGTGTCACGATGAACATTGGTTTCTCGGCGGTTTTCGCTTTCGCCAATCGCTCTTGTTGCGGGACAGTTAGTACTTCCGCAGGATTCTGAAGCACCCCTGTCGAAGCGACGACGTGGTCTGCGGGTGCGGTGATGCGGACAATGTAATCGCCGAATTCAAGCGTGAATTCGCCTTGGCCAAGATACTGCTTATGTTGCCAGCCTGTCACATCCGTGAAGGCTGCCAAACGAGGAAACCACTGGGCAATCTCGTAGATGTAATTCCCGTCCTTTTCAAAGAACTCAAAGCCGGTCCGCCCATCGAGAAGCCGGGCGTTGTTGATCTTATAATTCCATCGGATCTTAAACGTAAATTCTTGACCAGGAAGCAAAGGCTCGACTAGGTCGATTCGCATCATCGTGTCGACAATTGTCTTTGGCAGTTCGGTCCCGCGCTGATCGGTAACGGACTCGATCTTGCAACCACCGTCGAACGAATTTCTTAGCAGCAATGCCTCAACCTGGGTCGTCGGCATGCGTCCCGACAGTTGCCGACGTCTAGATCCTTGCGTTTTGTTTGCCGTACTATCTGGCGTGAAAATGTTAGGGTCCAGTTGGATCCACACATAACGGAGGGTGTGGGGAGATCGATTGTGATATCGAATACTCTCCTTTCCCTGAATCGCTTGATTCGTGTCATCGAGGGTTACGTCGATGTTGTAGTCGATCTTCTGTTGCCAATAATCCGGACCAGGTTCACCGGCCGCACTTCGATAGCCGTTGGGAGTTGGAAGGATTTCTTCCAATTGCCGAAACTTGTCGTCCTGTCCGTATTTCTTGTTGGGAAAAGGTTGTCCAAAGGCCGTGCCAATACAGCACACCAAAAATAACAAGAAGGAAGTGCTTACACCCATCCCAAAAAGTCGTTGCATTCGCTTGTCGCTTTCCATTCAAAGATTCTGAAACCGCCGAACTGTTCTGGCTGAGGAGGTTATGGAGAAGATCGATCAATGATAGCTCCCCGCCAGGAATTCTAGCGTAGTTGGAATAGCCTAAAATGAATAGCCAATCCCGGGTAGAATCGGTGCCGCCGGCATTCGCCAGAAAACGGAAAATGGCGCTTTCCCGGTTGGCCAGGCTCCGCTAATCTGACACTTAGAAGTTAGCGGCACGGATCGCAAGTTTTGTTGCACTGTGCAATCTAGTTACCAGGCTCTGCCTGGTAACTCAATGCAAGCGAGGCTCCGCCTCGCCGAAATGCATCCTTAGTTTGTGAACTCGGGAGGCAGGAGCCTCCACACCAATGCGTTCCCAGGCAGAGCCTGGGAACGAGTAATCTAGTCCCCTGTTGGATTTTCGATTTCCCTTTGCGAAAGATTTTTATGAAATTCAAGTTTCCGATTGTGATCATCGACGAAGACTTCCGATCCGGGAACGCTTCAGGGCTCGGCATCAGGGCTTTGGCGGAGGCTATCGAACGCGAAGGGACCGAAGTCGCCGGTGTCACGCATTACGGGGATTTATCGCAATTTGCTCAGCAACAAAGCCGCGCTTCCGCTTTTATTTTGTCGATCGATGACGAAGAGTTCGCGACAGACGATTCGATGAAGACCGCGTTGGAGAATCTCCGGAAATTTATCAGCGAAATCCGCTTCAAAAACGCGGATATCCCGATCTTTCTTTACGGCGAAACCAGAACGTCTCGGCATATCCCAAACGCGATTTTGCGTGAATTGCACGGTTTTATCCATATGTTCGAGGATACACCCGAATTTGTGGCTAGACATATTCTCCGCGAAGCTCGCGCCTACACGGATGGCCTAGCACCCCCCTTCTTTCGTGCCATGGTTAATTATGCACAAGATGGCTCGTACTCTTGGCATTGCCCAGGCCACTCGGGCGGCGTGGCCTTTCTCAAAAGTCCTGTAGGGCAAATGTTTCACCAGTTCTTTGGTGAAAATATGTTGCGAGCGGACGTTTGCAACGCCGTCGAAGAGTTAGGTCAATTGCTCGACCATACCGGACCTGTGGCCGCATCGGAGAGGAATGCCGCTCGAATTTTCGGCGCGGATCATTGTTTCTTTGTGACCAACGGAACTTCCACATCGAACAAAATCGTCTGGCATTCCACTGTCGCCAATGGGGACATCGTCGTCGTCGACCGAAATTGCCATAAGTCGATCTTGCACGCGATCATCATGACAGGTGCCGTGCCCGTGTTCTTGACTCCAACCCGAAATAACTTAGGCATCATCGGCCCAATTCCGATGGAAGAATTTTATCCCGAAAACATTCAGAAGAAGATTGAGGCGAACCCGTTCGCTCGCGAGGCACAAGCGAAACATCCCGACCGCAAACCTCGGATCTTGACCATTACACAGAGCACCTACGACGGAATCATCTACAACGTGGAATCGTTGCGCAAGCTGTTGGACGGCCGAATTGGAACGCTGCACTTTGACGAGGCCTGGCTTCCACACGCTGCCTTTCACGAATTTTATAAAGATATGCATGCAATCGGCCCGAATCGGCCCGCTCCGCTTGAGTCGATGATTTTCGCAACCCATTCAACCCACAAATTGCTGGCCGGAATCTCTCAAGCCTCGCAGATCCTCGTCCGCGAGCCGATCAAGAAGAAACTCGATCGAAATACGTTTAACGAAGCCTATTTGATGCACGTCTCAACCTCACCGCAGTACGCCATCATCGCATCCTGCGACGTGGCGGCCGCCATGATGGAACCGCCGGGCGGGACCGCACTGGTGGAAGAGTCCATTATGGAAGCCATCGATTTTCGCCGCGCCATGCGCAAGGTGGACGACGAATGGGGAGCCGATTGGTGGTTTAAGGTCTGGGGGCCCGATCACTTGGCCGACGAAGGAATCGGCGAACGGGACGATTGGATGCTTATGCCGGACGACACTTGGCACGGATTCGGGAAACTGGCGCCGGGATTTAATATGCTTGATCCTATCAAGGCGACCGTCATCACTCCTGGCCTGGATGTGACAGGCCACTTTGCCGACACGGGTATTCCAGCTTCGATCGTGACGCGTTACCTCGTGGAGCATGGCGTTATCGTTGAGAAAACAGGCCTCTACTCGTTCTTTATCATGTTTACGATCGGAATTACCAAAGGTCGATGGAACACGCTGCTCAGCTCCCTGCAGCAGTTCAAGGACGACTATGACAAGAACATGCCAATGTGGAAAATCCTCCCAGAGTTCAGTCAGCAATATCCTCGCTACGAACGCATTGGACTTAAGGATCTTTGCAAACAGATTCACGAAACCTACAAAAAGCATGACGTTGCTCGCGTTACCACGGAAATGTATCTTTCGCCGATGCAACCAGCCATGAAACCATCGGATGCTTTTGCGATGATGGCGCACGACGAGATCGATCGCGTGGAAATCGATGAGCTTGAGGGGCGTGCGACTGCAGTGCTCCTAACACCTTATCCGCCTGGAATCCCTCTGTTGATTCCAGGCGAGCGGTTTAACCAAATTATCGTAGAATACCTGCGGTTTGCCCGCATGTTCAACGAAATGTTCCCCGGTTTTGACACCGACATTCACGGTTTGGTGGAAGAAGAGATTGACGGCAAGCGGGTGTATTATGTCGATTGTGTTCGAATCGACGAACCACCGATGGTCAAGAGCAAGGCGGACCGGATGCGAGAGCCGTTTGTAACCGCCAACTAGCGCATTTCATAGCCCTAGTTGAGGACGCCTTCTTCATTGTTCGACGCTCCGCGTCGAACAAATCACTAAAGACATCGTTGTGCGACGCTCCGCGTCGAATAAATGACACCGACCGCAGGAATCACGTCGGCAAACCGTCGTGCGACCAGCCTTGTTCCGCAAACACGTCGTCGACGGTATCAAGATACGCCTTAGCCTTGATGGTCGCTGGAGGAGCAGCCAAGGAAACTTTTTGGAAATTCAAGTCTTCGGATCGGGCCAAAACTCGCACTAGTCGAATTCCCGAAGCAGGATCCACGACTTGAACCCACTGTTTTCTCGTAAGCGTTGCGGTGTAAATCGAATGATCTGGACCACGCACCGAAGTCAAATAAGCTAGTGTTCCGTCGTCGCTCAACACAACTTCCTGGAACGTATCCGCTTCAAAACTTGTGCGAGCAATGGTCCATTCCGTTCTTCCGGACGCTCCAATCGCTGCATAAACGCCTGCATTTCGATTGCGAGGGTTGGAACTGTCGAAACTCGACGACATGTACTCAAGCAAATTCGCGTAATTTGACTTTATACCAGAAACCGCAAAATTGTGGACGGCGTTGATGTCGCCAGGTGCGATCACGTCGGTCCTGTAACTATTGGGTCCCGGAGCGTCGTCCATCATGGCCGGAACAACGTAACTGACTGTGTACGAGCCAGGCGGCAAAAGATCGAAGGAAAAACTACCATCCGCAAGTGTCATCTCCGTAATGGTCTTAGCGGGAGTGGTAGCAGTCGCTGCAACGGACAGCGTTACTTCAACGCCACCTATCTTGAGTTCAATCGGATCGACGACACCCGAGCCATTATCATCGATGTAGACAACCCCTCGCACCGAACTCGGTATGAATGGCGAAATTTCTACATTGAAGGTGCCGGTCGCAGACTTGGGGTCAGCCACACCGTTAGTTGTTCCATCGTCGATCACTTCATAAGTGAACGTGGCGAGTCCGCTGGCCCCTAATGGTGCCGTGTAAGTGATCGTTCCATTCGCATTGAGTACGGCGGTTCCAATCGTTGGTGTTCCAATGCTCAAAATTCGAAGAGTTTGACCGCTTTCGTTCGCAGGACCTTTTGGCATGGCCGCCAAGTCGGCGGTCAAATTGAATATTGTCGGAACGCTTGCGTAGACTTCTCGTGACAATGTGGTTGGTCGCGGTGCATCATTCACTTCGGTAATCCGCAAAGTCGCGGTTGCAGTCGTAGTTGAATTCAATGCTTGACCATCACTTATTTGATAGGTGAACGAGTCTGGCCCGTTGTAGGATTGAGCTGGCGTATAGATCAGGTTACCTCCAACTTGCGTCACCGTTCCGCCATTTGCTGAGTTGATCGCACCGACCAAAGCCACAAAGGAAACCGTCTGCGACGATTCATTGGCGGGGCCAGGAGTATCGTTGGCTAGAAGGCTAGAAATTGAAATCGTGACGGCAGTGTTCTCAGCAGTTACGGTCGCGGGGTCTGGATTTGCAACGGGTGGATCGTTGACTGGGGCAACATCAATTGTCAGCGTGGCCGATGCACTGAGCGGAGCAGGTGTCAAGTCATTGAAACCGTTATCCGTGACCGTGTAGCGAACCAAGACTTGGCCGTTGAAATCCAAGGCAGGAGTGTACACGATGTTGCCAGCTACAACGGCAATCGATCCGCTGTCGCTAGGTGACAAAAGCACCGCATCGGTAATGGTCAACGTTTGAGCATCTTCGCCGGGGCCCTTACTCAAGCCATCCGTGATTGTGCCAGAGGCAATCGTCAGCACAGTATCTTCGATTCCAGCAGCACTTCGATCTAGAGCCACTGGGGGGTCGTTCACGGGCGTGACCGTTACGGTAACAGTTGCGGTCGATTCGACGCTACCTTCGGCATTATCGTTCATCGTGTAAACAAAGGTTGCATCGCCAAAGAAATCCGCAGCTGGTGTGAAGATCACTTTGTCGTCTGTCGTATCGGTGGCTGTTCCACGGTCATCCAAAACAACAACACCCGTTCCCGTAGCAGGTTGTCCAAACGATATTAATCTCTTAATCGCCCCGGAATTGGCGAAGTCATTGGCAAGCACATCAATGGTGAAGGCACCCGAGTCCTCCGCAATAATTGGAGTATCGGTCAACGCAAACGGCAGAACGGGTGGAATAATGAGCACTTCGACATTGGCGGTCGACGTCAGACCACCAGCGTCTCGAATGGTGTACGAGAATGTCGAAGTTACATTGAACGAACCTGTTGGAGGTGTGAATACAACACTCGCGCCACCGGGCGCAACTGAAGTCGTTCCAATGGTCGGGGTGGTCACAGAGACAACGCTGATGTCTTTGGGTTCCAGCGGTCCTGCACTGTCATTTCGCATGACATCCAAAGAATTGGGTGCAGCGATCCCGAGGACGACAAATCGAGCCGCATCGCCAGTATCGTTGACTGCAACCGGTGCATCATTGACCGGAGTGACGTTTACTGTGACTGTTCCGTCGGCGGTCAAAGGAGGATTACCGTTGTCCGTTATTCGGTAACTGAACGTATCCGTTCCAAAGAAATTCGGTGCTGGGCGGTAGGTGGTTATTCCTCCGACGGTCGTAATAGTTCCACCCGCTGCTGTCGGACTTTGGGCAGAAACTAAGGAAACGGTTTGAGTGGAAGATTCACCCGGACCTGGATTGGAGTTGGTGAGCAAGTCGGTCGGGGCACCGGGGCCGATCAAGATTAATGAAAAGTCTTCGGCGACCGTTAGTGTACCACTGAATGGAACAGGCGCATCATTGACAGGAGTCACGATCACGGTGATAGTCGCAACCGTTGATTTAGCTGGATCCGCAGCGGTACCAGTGTCCGTTCCGGTCACTTGGAAAACTGCTGTCCCAAAAAAGTTCGCGGCAGGTACGAAATTGATGTTACCACCGACGAGCGTGACGGTTCCGTTGGTTTGTGCGGAAGTCACGATGTTCGAAAGGGTCATGGTTTGCGAAGACTCGTCGGGAGGTCCCGGCGAAAAAATCTCTGTTGGCGTGATAACCAATGGACTAATTGGATCCTCGGCAACCGAAAACTGGCTACCTATGACAACTGGCGGATCATTCACGGGGGTGACAGTGATTGAAACAGTACCAACTGCAGTATCGCCGACGTTGTTTGTCACCGTGTAAGTGAAAACCGCTACTCCGTTAAAATCTTTGCTGGGAGTGAACGAAACATTCGGGCTGCTAAACGTAACCGTACCACCTTGGCTCGGTTGTGTCACGCTGGTAATGCTGCGGGATGAGCCAGTGAGATCGACATCGTTCGCAAGGACATTGATCGAGGTTTGCGGAGAATCTTCCGCGATTGTAGCCGTGTCAGTAACTGCGGTCAGCCTGTCGATAATCGTGATCGAACCCTTAGGCAAGACAACTTCCGCAGAGGTCAAGTAAGCGGCCCTGCCACCATCCTCTCCAAAAAGGGCGATACCAAGATTGTTCCCACCGCCGCCGGTTGCCGGGGGGGGCGAAACGGTCCCGGTGAGGTCGATCTTGCCTACGCTACCGCCGACGAACAACACGTCAACAATCTTCAAAAACCGTGTAGCTACCGCTGTTGGCAAGAAGGTTGACGAATTGGAAAATCCTCCCAAAAGTGTCAATGTCCGCGACGCCGGGTCGGTCGGCTGAATCAACACGCCAGACGGACCATTGATGTACTTTGTAACGCCTTCATTCGGGACGGTATCGTTGTTCAAGTCATGATTGCGTGCCACACGGGCCACGGAATCCAGCGTTGGAGCGGGGTTGGTTTGTCCGGTAATGGTCATCGCGACAGGAGCACCCTGCGAATTAACCACGTTGTTGCTTCCAATCATGGGATCCACAAAATCGGTCCGGGCCAAACTTCCGATGAAGTTGATTCCGAATTGCAACGTACCGCCGTTCAAGGCAACAACTTTCACATTGCCTGCTCCCACCGAACTCAAGCCTTCGATCGCGGCGCGAATATTCGCAGCAGTCGCTACCGAATCGGGGAAACCGCTAGACAGGGCAATCGAAATCGGGGCGGTTTCGTCGGATGCTCTCGGACCATATCTTAGAGTGAACGTGCCGCTACGAGCCGTGCCGCCAATGTCTAATTGATTGAATTCGCCCCATTGAAACAGCAGTTTCTCGGCAGTCGATCCGTCGGCATTTTTATACGTCAAGTCGTGATAGGCGCTGAACACCCCGCGCGGCGGCGTATCCCGCCTCAAGTCCGTCATCAGGGTCCGAACGATGACTTTCTGGCCCGGTGAGATAGTTGCATCAGGCTGCAAGTTATCTGGAATCGAATCCGGCAACAACGTGTCTGCAGTTCCATCCGCCTTGACGGAATAAAATTCGTACTTGACATCCGCTTTTTCGCCGAGTCCCTCACCGTTGTTGATCGCATTGATGACTCGGAGCGCATCCAAAGGTGAAAGGCTATTATCACCGTCGACATCGATGAAAGAATTTAAGTTTTTCGGACTTTCGACTCCGTTTAAAGGCCCCGAGCCTTGGATATTCAATTTATTGATGACTACCAGGGCATCAAGCGGCGTTATCGCACTGTCGCCGTTAACGTCTGTAGGAACCACGAAATTGTGGAATTGCAAATCGCCGGCCATCAATTGCCGCGGTTCAAGGGCTTCTAGATGAAGCATTCGCTTCATCCAATTTTGCCTTGCAGTTTTATGTGCACGATTTTGCGAAACTGGCTTACGAGCCTGGCGTTTTGGCGAAACGGTCATCGATTCTTCCATCGTAGTGACAAGAAAGGAAGGGCATTGGTAATGAAATTTGGAAGGATGAACTTTAATCCTTACAGAATCCCGTACAGTGAGGTTACTTGGCAAAGGACCACATTTCAATCCACTTCTTTCCCAGACTGCCTAAATTACTCAAGCAACCTAGATTGTCGGGTGAATTTGCCATCCTTAACGGTTTTCCACGCATGTCCGGTTTTAGAGCAGGAATCGTCAAAGAAGTTCCACCTTGGGGAGAAATTATCGATTTCTCCCACAAAGCCCGAAAAAAGCGATTTTTCCGATGTGACCAAACACCGCACCTCCCCCATATACCGCAATTCCCCAAAGATGTCCTTGTCCACTTTTTCTATTTACGCCGTTCCGCCAGTTCCTCTATCATTACCAAGTGGCTGTACTTCCGCAGCAATCACCAAATGCATCAGAATGCAAAAAATCCGGAAGAATTACTTCGGGAGTACCGCCAAAGAGGTTGAGAATGAACGGACTGCTAACACTTTTTATCGTTTCGGTAATTGCTCAAGCCGGTGAAATACTGCCCGAACCCAACCGGACCGGTCCTTCCATCCCGGTCTCAGTACCGGTCTCAGCCCCCGTTTACCCCTCGGTCTCAGCCCCCGTCGCAACGGGAAGTTCCTGCACGGTCGGTTGGGGTAAAGATCCGGATGGTGTTTTCTGCATGATCATGCAGATTTCACCGGAAGCCATTGCAACGTTTGCACAGGGCGAAAAAGGGCAAGAGCTCCCCGTCGACATTCCACCTGAAATTCGCCAGCAGATACAAAGGGTGATTGTGCGCGTAGGCACTGGGCCGGTGGAAAAAAATCCTCCCAACCCCCAACTTATGAGCAGCGCCAGGGATCCAACCAATACGGTGCCATTTGTCGCAAATGCTTATGGTCAAACCACAGTTGACAATCGATCGCCGGTTTCAATCGACATGCCACCGCGTTCGACGGAGGTGCTACCCACTGCAGGCGGCGGGCAGTTGGGTTTGCATCAACTGGGCAATCCACCAACTGCCCATTTCGGATCGGATCCTAACTCCGGACATGATGCGCTTGGAAAGTACGCCAATTTCAATCAAGGATCCAATCAAGGATCCAATCAAGGAGGCTTCGGAAACGAGCCGACGACAAACGGTCTGTCGACAAACGGTCTGTCGACAAACGGTCTGTCGACAAACGGGCCGATGACAAACGGGCCGATGACAAACGGGTTGCGGGGAAATGGTTCTTTCCCCTCGTCCATGAACAATGCGAACGAAGTCATGCCCAACACGACAGGAGCGACTCAGCACTACAATAGCAACGACGGTTTCCAGCCAGCTGCACGCTCATCCACCAATTTTCTACGCGGTGCTGCCGGTACTGGATCCGGCATTGGATTTGGAACCAGCGGGAATAGTTATCAGCCATCGTCTGGCACTTATAATTCGAGCAATCCGAGCAATCCAAATCAATATGCGACGGGAACCAATTACCAACCGAACAACTCCGCATTCAACAATCGCGGAACGATTCCTCGGGTAGCAACCAACCCTGCCAGCAGCCCACTGAATTACAACGAGGGCAATTCCATTATGCCTTCACCGTGGCAGTCAGGATTTCAAACGAATCCATCGCCGTCTTTGTCCCAGATGCAACAACCCACACAAACGCAACCACCGACGCCAAACCAATACGCAAGCGCGCCCTATTATTCAAACGCAAGCGTTGCTCCATGGGGGAGTCCGCCCTTGCCGCGACAACCGCAACAACCTCCACTCGGCACCGACCCAGCAACCCTCGAGCCTGCACCTAAAGATAAATTGGTACCATTCTTACTTTTGTTTTCCATCGTTGGGAACGTGTATCTTGGTCTCTGGATGGGCCATGTTCGATCTAAATATCGTCAATTGCTGAGCAACATGAGAGGTGTTCCTGTTTCGGATTTGGACGGTTGAATTCCGGCATCGCTATGATTCGAAGGCCTTATAGTCTTGTTCCAGTCCAAATACTTTGCGTTGTAGGCATGCTTGTCTGCCAATCCGCATTGGCTGAGACACTACGACAAGCAACACCATTAGATCAATTGCTAAAGGAGGCAGCAGTCTCCGTATTGGTGGAAGAAACCGTATTGCGAGGCGATCCTTTTCGCGGCGCTGTCTTGTTCCATAAGTCAGCAGCGGCATGCGTGCGTTGCCACGCCACTGGAAGCGGCACTTTTTCGCTCGGTCCAAATCTTGCAAACTTGAAAGCAGAAACACTTTCGAATCCGATCACCCAGGAATACCTGATCCAGGCTCTGCTCTATCCATCGAAAGACATTCGAAAAGGCTTCGAGACGGTTTCCATGCGAACCACCGATGGAACTGTAGTCACCGGCATCATTCAAGCTGAGGATGATACCCAAGTCCTACTGCAATCCACTTCCGATCTTTCACGGCCCATCCCAATTTTGAAGTCCGAGATCGAAGTGCGAACCACGTCGAAACAGTCGCAAATGCCCGAGGGACTGATCTCTGCGTTTCGCGATCAAGGCGAATTTTTCGATATAGCGGCTTACGTATTCGAAGTTGTCGAGGGGGGCCAAGCCCGGGCAGACCAATTGAATCCAACTCCGGAGCAACTGGTTGTTAAAGAAGATTGGGTGAATCTCGATCATGCCGGCATTCTCAAAAGTTTGAAAACCACAGAGTTCGAGGCGGGCAAGGCAATCTTTCAAGGCTATTGCATCGATTGCCATGGAGCAGATGGTAGTCACGCAACGCTTTCCACCGCGCGGGCTTTCGGTACTCAATCGATGAAGTTTGGGGCCGATCCCTATCGCTTGTTCATGACCCTAACCAAGGGCAACGGCTTGATGGGACCTATGTCGCATTTGTCTCCTTATGAACGTTATGAAGTGGTTCACTATATTCGCGAGCAATTCATGAAGCCCACGAATCCCGACTACATCGCCATCGATCGAAAGTACTTAGATGGATTACCCAAGGGAACGCAGGACGGAAAATCCATTCCAGTCGTCGACCGCGATTTCGGAGTTGCTCTTGCATCGCAGCTCGAACGGCGTTTTCGAAGCGTTTTGACGGTTCGATTAGGGACAAAATCGCTCGCAACCGATTTGCATACGATGAATCAAGCTGAGCTTTGGCAAGAGGGATTCCTCGATCTTAGCGAAACACAACATATGCGCAATCGCGGCGAGGGAACTCCAAAACCGATCGGGAAAGCGATCGACGGTCTGCAGGGCTGGGAATGGGGACACGCAGGAACGTTGGATTATTCCCGCGAAGCGGTGCTTCCTCGTGGACCTTTGCCAGACCAGTGGATGAAATATCGTGGGTATCACCTACATGGCTCACAGGTCATCATGAACTTCCAAATCGATGGACGCGATGTCTTGGAGTCTGCCGTCCCTGACTCGCCTGCGAACACAATCCGTCGACGCCTTGAGATTGGACCTGGACGACTTCTCATTCTTGCCGTTGCTAAAAGTAACTTCACTGAGCCGATGAACGTTCGAATCACACCCGTTGCGGACGAACCATTGGCTGTCAAGGACGCATCTGCCACCGGTTCAATGATCTCTATTGAAAGGTCTCACGGAGAGGAACTCGCGGAATTCATTGCCGCATCCGTCCAAGGCGACACCGAAGGGTTGCGATGGGAAGTGGATTCTCAAAAACGGCTAGTCCTGACTATTCCAGAAAGCACGAAGACGCGATCCATTGAGATATCGGTATGCAGCGACAACGGGGAAACGCAACGAAACCGCTTTCGTGAACGAATCCGTAGCCTGTCCATTTTGCCCTCGACGTCACTTCTGTCGGAACAAACGCACGGTGGCCCATTGCTGTGGCCAGAGATTTTATCTACCGTTGGATATCGGGGACTCCAACAAGGGGCTTACGCCCTCGACACACTAACCATCCCAGTTTCAACGCCTTGGAACACGTGGTTTCGAACGACGGCGCTGGATTTCCTGTCGGATGGTCGTATGGTTTTAGCCACGCATGGCGGCGATGTTTGGATCGTTTCAGGCATTGATGACAAGTTGCTACACCTGAAATGGAAGCGATTTGCAGCGGGTTTATACGAGCCGATGGGCGTCAAAGTTGTCGACAATCAGATCTTCTTGACATGCAAGGATCGAATCGTTCGATTGCACGACCGAGACAACAATGGTGAAGCGGATTTCTACGAGAACTTCAGCGACGAAACGGATGTTTCATTTAACTTCCACGCATTTAATTTCGATCTCCAAACCGATGAGCAAGGCAATTTCTATTATGCCAAAGGGGGCAACGGGTCCGATATGGCATTGCCTGGCGCAGTGATTCGCGTTTCTCGCGACGGTTCAAAACGAGAGGCTTTTAGCACTGGTTTCCGTGCACCCAATGGGATGGGAACCTTGCCCGGCGGGCTTATCACGTGCAGCGATAATCAAGGCCATTGGATGCCGGCCTCCAAGATCTCGTTGCTCAAACCAGGCGGATTCTATGGGTGGGTTCAAAACTACGATGGAAAAGGCAAATGGGCTCCCGACGGTGGCCGAATCGACGTCACCAAAGTGGTGCCACCAAAGTCATTTGATCCACCACTCATTTGGATGCCACAAGAGTTTGATAACTCATCGGGTGGTCAAATCTGGGTCGATGAGGATCGATGGGGTCCCTTGTCGGGTCGGTTGCTTCACACCAGTTTTGGCAAAGGTTGGCTTTCGTACTTGATGATTCAAAAGGTCGATGAAGTTCATCAAGCTGCTATTGTGAAATTACCCTTTGATTTCCGGACTGGGATCATGCGTGGGAGAGTCAACCCCAAGGACGGCCAAGTTTACGTGACCGGCCTGCAAGGCTGGAATGGCGGTGGGCGAATCGGCTTGCTCGATCAAGGCGTGCAACGACTTCGCTATACCGGCAAACCTATGCTCATGGTTACCGACTGCAAGGTCGAGCATGATGGTTTAAGAGTCCATTTCAATTTCCCCGTGGACCCGAACTCGTTGCAAGCGGCCGATGCATTTGAAGCAAAACATTGGAACTACTTATGGCAAGCTTCGTACGGTTCGGAGATGTACTCGCCGTCAACGAGTCGCGTCAGGCCAGATACGATGACACTCGAAGGCGTCGAACTCTCACTTGATCATCGCAGCGTGAAACTGCGATATCGCGAGTTGCAACCGGTCCATCAACTGCAATTGCGCTTGCATTTGAACTCGGCGGATGGAACGCGTTTCGACGAAGAGGTCTACTGGACGATTCATGCGTTGCCGTAATGTTCGGTGGCCGGGTCTGAATCCTCGCCGCC
>JAIPFP010000085.1 GCA_021736575.1 Pirellula sp.
GAAGGGTTCATTCGTGAACGCATCTACGACGTACAAAGTTGCAGGCATCTTTGGATGGATCCTTTCGCTATGGATTGCAAGGGTGGCAAAAGGTGCAGGCACGCTCCGCCGTGCCGTCCGCCGTCAAGCTTTTGCCAGGATTCTGGGTGGACAGCACATGGAATGTGCCTACTACTTTACCTTTTGTCGGCTGGTTCGATCTTATAAACGGAATATCGGGAAAGTTGCGTTTTTCGAGTGCAATCAGTGCTTGCGTTCTAAAGGTCACTCTATCGCTTGGTGTCGAGCTCCTTTGTCGGATGATTCGATACTACACGTGAAAGTGGGAAAATTGATACAAAAACGCCAATGCCTGCATTGCGTTTTAACCAACTCCTGCGAGATAATTGACGTTAGGTTCGTTTCCGCCTCTGGGATGCTAAGAATACGGTTGGTCCAAACATGAAATTCTCGATTACCAAGTTATCCTTGTTCGGAGTTGCTTGCGGCTTTTTTTCGAACTCCGTTGCATTGGCCCAGGTACCTGGACAGCCGCAGGGCGGAACTCAAGGGTTTGGTGCAACAACGAATGGGGGGGCAACTGGAGCTCCTGGCGGGGCAGTCGGTGGCGGGGCAGACGGAGGCGCGTCGAAGTACGGCTTCGGCGCTCCGGGTTCTGGTGCCACGGGTGCAGCGTTGGTGGAATACTCCAACATCAACGCAGTTAAGGGATTTTCGACGACAACGTCGGCGGGGGGCGCAAGTGCACTTTCCAATGCAAATGCGTTCGGGGCAAACGCATTTAGTAATGCAGCTACCGGTGTGCAGGGTGCACAGGGTGGTGCGAACATGAATAGTCTTAACGCTGGTTTTGGTGCTGGCCTGGGTGCAAATCTTGGCGGCGGATTCGGTGGACGCGCTGGAGGCCTGGGCGGCATTGGTGGGCTGGGTGGTGGTCTCGGGGGCCAATCGGCTTCCAATCAAGCCAAAAAGAAAATCCGCGTCAGTGTATCTCCAGATATCGAACTGGCTCGTTCGAGTATTGCGACTCAGTCCAATGGTGCGCCTATCGCGTTGGCTCGACTAAAACGGATTCCGCTTCCTGCAAGTTTGCGAGGAGTCAACGCATCCCTTGAAGGCGATTTGGTTGTCTTGACTGGCATCGTTGCAACCGAGGCGGACAAGCAAAAGGTTGAACGCCTCGTGAAACTTGAGCCAGGGCTCAATTCGGTGAGGAACGATGTGGTTGTACAGTCGACGTCACTGGAGAAAATTCAGGCAAGGCCCAACCGTTAGCATTCGATGTCGAAAATCCTGGACGCATCAAAGGCATTGTTTGGGGAGCGAAGACTCCTTCTGCAGGCGTTGCTGATGTCGCAGATGCTTTCTGAGGTGCTGCATCTCCCGGTGCCGACAAGAAGGATGCTTGCGTCGCACTGTCATTGGGGGAAGTGCCAAGCGTTTGCGTCAAAACATTCGGATTCATGCCAACATAGTTTTGTTGATTCTGTCCATCCGTAAATTGAGTCCGCAAGTCCGACGACTTACCGTTTCGTGTCAAGAGTTTTGATGGAACCTGAATAGTAGTCGTTCGCATTCCGCTCGAGTTGTTTGAATTGGCGGTAGTTCGAGCGTCCACGAATTGTTCGGGCAAAACGGTTGGAATCACGGAGGAAGTCTGCGGAATGATACCTGCATTGGGATCTTCGTTGCTCTTTCCTGGAAGATTTAGATTGGCTGGAGCACCGCGAACCGTTCGACCATCCTTGGTCAGAAAGGTTGGAATGAGCATGATCTTCTTGTGATTGCCATAGGCGGCATCCCAAGGAATCCAGACGCTGTAAGAAGCCCCAAGTTCCCCCTGGGAAAAGTGAGTCGTGAGCTGCTCAGCCGTGAAGCGAAATCGCTTGTCTGCTTGACTTAAATCCTCGGTCCCCTTTTGCTTGAAGGTGTCATCAAACCCGTAGACGAGCAAGTCGCCGTCAACGGGAATCGTCTGTGTCTTCTCGTTGTAAAAGTAGAACCGGCCCCCGAAGCCTCGTGTCGCGGGTTTGCCCGGTAGTGTCATAATGTCATGAGACCAAGTGACATTGAGGCTTTGCGGGATTTGATACTCTTTTTTCTTAAACGGGGACCAGGAGGATGAGTCCTTCTTCTTTTTCTTGACTGGCTGCCCGTCGATCAATGTCTCACACCCACTGAATGCGACGCTGACTGCAATCGCGACACCCATTGAGAGAATTTTGCGTGTGTTTTTCATCCTTGAAGTTTCCGTGATTGCGAGTTCATGCGTTGACATTAACGTCTGAATGGCTGCTTCAAAAAGTGCGTTGTCCAGACTAAAGTTTGGGATTGATAGGGTGCTGCTCCTGCTGAACCATGTTGAGAAAGTCTCGGCAGGAGCCTCGCTCTCCCATGTGCGACCCCATTTCTAAAAGTTCACAACGCACTAGCGTCCATTGGCAACGCGGGCAGCGGGTTGCGATAGAGGTTTGTAGGAGGCAGGTGTTACACCGTTGTATCCAGGCTGCTGGCTTGTGTATCCAGGCTGCTGGCTTGGCTGATACGAAGAATTCTGTATCGGCGAAGCCGTGTTGACCGTTGGCTGAGCACCACCGCCTGTTGCGGAGTTGATCAGCGTTCGACCGTTGTTAAGATCGGATCGTACTGGAGCATTCGTCGGATACCCGTCTAGTATCTCTCCTTGGGGCGGCATATTCATCCTCTCTGGCTCTCCGAGGATCATCGAACCAGGTTCTCCGTACCGTTCTCCGTACCGTTCTCCGTCTCGTTCGGATTCAACCGTTGGCTGAAGATCTGGATAGATGACTGGAGAAGCGGCTGGCCCCCAAAGGCCGTTGCCAGGTGAAAGTCCAACATCTCCATGGATGTTGAGAATATCCGACAGGCAATAACTCATTCTCGACGACTCAACTTGCTTGATCATCTCGAGCTTTTCCTCGTTGTTGTAGAAGATGACACGAGGAGTCATGACGACGAGCAACTCGGTTCGCTTTTCGGCTTGGCTGTCGAATCGGAAAAGGGCTCCTGCAATAGGGATATCCGCCAACCATGGAATTCTTCGCGAACGCGTGGTTCGATTCTTCGTGATCAGACCGCCAAGGACAACCGTTTGTCCGTCGTACGCAGTGACTCGGGTTTGAGCAATCGTCTGGCTGATAATCGGCGATTTGATGACCGTTCCATCTGCGTCTGAACTAACGGGAATACCCGTGTCGACTGGGCCTACTTCCGAGCGATTGACGGCAACGAGCATATTGATCAGACCATCTTGATTCGTTCGCGGCTGAATCTGCATAATCAAGCCAACGTCTGCGTCCTGAATGCTTTGCTGACTTGCACCCGTACCAGTAATCGTGGCGGCACCTAGTCTTGGTACTAGGGAGCCTACCTTTACCGTCGCAATATTGTTATCGATGGTCATCAATTGTGGCCTCGATAGTATCTGAACGCGGTTCACGTCTTGCAGTGCTCGAAAGAGCATGTTGACGGATTCGCTGCTGGCTGCGAGGACCAAACCGCCGTAGCCTAAACCCGCGTTCGTTCTTGCAACACCAAAATTCGATTGCCCTTGCCCGGCAACGTTTTTAGTACGACGGTTGGGTGTGAGCGTATTATTCGTAGTCAAGGCAGCTAGCGGATTGAACGCCGGAGTGTCAAGCGTGCCACCGGTGGCAGTATTGCGGTCGAAAATCAAAGAGTCCTGAAGTCCCCATTCAAATCCAAGGTCAAAGTTATCGTCGAGTGTCACTTCGGCAATCAAGATTTCAACTGCAATCATTGGCTGTTGACGATCTAGGCGTTCAACGATTTGTCGAACGGTTGGCATAAAGCGTGGCATTGCGCTGATAATCAGGCTATTCGTATTGGCCTCGGCGACCACGAATACCTCCCGCTCAAGCCGTTCTTGGACGCTGAAGGTCTGGCCAGTGGCACCTTGTCCGCCTGCACCTACCGGTGCTGCAATATTTGCGAGGGCTTGTCTTTGATTATTGATCAAATTGGTCAAGGCATTGGCCACGTCGGTCGCTTGGCTATTGCGCAACCAAACGACTTCGACGATTCTCTGTCTGGTGCTGTCTTCGTCCAATCGCAGCAGTAGGACTTCGATGACATCCAGGTCTTGCTGAGAACCGGAAACGATGATCGAGTTCGTCCTGTTCTCTGTCGCAATGCGCAATGGAACGAGCGAGCTATCACCGCTGCCGCTTAGGGCGGCTTGGTTTGCGATGGCGAAGATTCCACCAAGCCCATTGTTGGCTGTGTTTTGGTTGGCTGTTGTAGGTAAGCCGAATGCTTGTTGCAGGGTTGTTGCCAAACTGGTAGCGTCCCCATTCTTGACTTCGAAAACTTTGATTCGAGCGTCGACACTTGCGGGGACATCCAATTGTTTGATCAACGCCTCAATGAGAGGCATGCTCTTAGAAGGAGCACGCACAATCAACGCGTTCACACTCGGATTGCTGGTTACGACCACACCTGACAAGATCCCTGAGTTAATGGATCTCCCGTCGCGAATGAGGGTTAGTCTGCTATTCGGTACGGAGGTAGTGGATGAGCCTGAGGTTGAAGGCCGTTGCGTGTTTCCTCCGCCACCTTGTTGTCCACCGGTTGTAGTCGTCGTTGAAGCTTCCCCTGTGATGGCTGTTCTCAAGATCGGCTCTAAGTCCGACGCAACTGCGTTCTTGACAGGGATTATTTTCACTTCGCTTTCTGAGGATGGTCCTTCGTCGGCGTCGACTTCTTTGAGCACTCTTGCGACTTCGGCTTGGTCACGCGGAGAGGCCACCACGATCAGCGAATTCGTTCGAAAGTCGGCAACCACACGCACGCGTGGCGCCAACGTTGTGGTTGCGGCCCCGGCAGCACCACCCCCGGCCGGCACCGTTTCCGTGAAGATGCTCGTAACCAAGGCCGCAGCGTCGACTGCGGAGGTATGCGTCAACCGAAAGACTCGAGGCTGGCTATTGGGATCGAGCGGTTGGTCGAGCTTGTCGATGAGGTCGACAATCCCCTTGAGCGCTTCGGGGCGACCGATCAGCAACAATGCATTAGGCTGCCCAAGAGCCGTGATGCTTATTTGGCCTTGGCGAGGTTCGAAGACAGCCGTGTTGAGTGCCTTGACAATCGTTTCAAGAGCTTGACTGTTGACATGCTTGAGCATCTTCAGCTCGATGTCCGGTTGTGTTTCCACGCTTTGCTTTTTGATCTGTTCGATTACGTCGTTGACCCGTTGAACGTCCTTCTTGCTCCCTTTGATGATGACCAAACCCATTTCGGGTACGAACGAAATGTCGACATCACCAATGAGTCCGCTGCCAGAGGAAAGAGCGTCTGGAGAGCCAACAATGGTCGCTCGCTCGCTGTCGCCCGTTTGCGGAACAGGCCGCGTGAGGGTTGTTGTGGCTTCGTCCTCTTCGGCTGGCTTTTGGTAAGTTGCCAGCTTGACCAATTTCAGGGCTCGTTCGATGCGTTCCGGTGTTGCCGGGTTAATCGGAATGATTTGAGTTGGGCGATTCGGATCGGCTTGACCAAGATCGATAGCGGAGACGACTTGCGTCCAACCCATGACCATGGTTGGCGTGCCTTGCAATCGGACGATGTCGTTGCGACGATCGACCATCATGACTTCTTGCACAGAATCTTTGTTGACCAATTTCAGTTGGGCGAGTTCACCATTGTTGAGAGTGGTAATCGTAAGACGGGGACCAGCAAGTCGGCCAACCGCATCTTCAAGTTCTCGCCAGGTGATACGTTGCAGCTTGTACTGGTTTTGCTGAACGACACTTTGGACGACGTTTCCTCTCGCATCCATAACGATGCTGCCAACTTGCTTTCGCACGGCGTCGACTACTTGGGCGATTTGGCGTTGGGTCCCTTCCGGCGCGAGCACCATGAGTCGTCCCGAATTGGGCTCATTGGTGATTCGAACTCGTTTGTCGGCCCCGAACTGCATTTGAAGTTGAGCGCCAACGGCACCTACATGCTCCAACGGAACATCGTAAACTTGCAGGCGAGCTTCGACGTTGCCCGTCTTCTGCGTTGCCAAGGCAGGTGGCTGCGGATTTTGCAACCCATTGGGAGCTGGCAACTGAAAGGATTGATTCGATGGTGGCAATTGGCCCTGAGCATTCAGCCTCGGTGTGTAGATCCACGGAGTAACCGATCCCATCGCGAGAGCGAGAAGAAACCGAGACCTTTGCGAGGTTTTGCGTGAATTCACGTGCTATTCCCTTGTTCAGAAATCGGGCCGTCGAAAGTGAAGCTAGCCCGCAGTTCCCGGTTAATCGGAACTTCCGGCAAAGACACTTCAGTCAAAATAGCTCGCCAAGGCGTTATAGATTAACTTTTTGGAGGCAATCCTTTGCGCCTGTGCCTGTGCCTGTGCCTGAGCCTGAGACTGAGACTGTGCATGTGCATGTGCCTGGGCCTGAGCCTGGGCTGTGGGATTCGAATACCACAGGCTTGTCCTGTGGATTGTTGTGCTTTGCGGCTACCGGATTTTGGAACCAAAGCGGCGCAAGCGAAAATTGCTGCGACACCCGTTTTGAAATAGCCCAGGTTAACGCCCTAGCCAGTTTTGCCTTGTTTAGCCATAATCTCACGGTTTCCAGATCTTTCGATATCTCTTGCCAACCGCGATCGAGGAAACAACAACGATGGACGACAAGCTCGCTTACCAAGGAATCACGTTCGATGATGTCCTGCTCGAGCCGCGCTACAGCGCAGTTCTCCCCTCTCAAGTAGACGTTAGTACGCAACTGACAGCTAAGATTCGTTTGCCGATCCCTTTCCTGTCCTCACCGATGGACACGGTCACCGAGAGCCAAATGGCGATCGCACTTGCCAAGGTGGGCGGATTAGGGGTTATTCACAAGAATATGTCGATCGACGCCCAGGCGGAAGAAGTCACAAAAGTAAAGCGGTCTGCGAACGGAATCATCATCGATCCCGTCACTCTATTGCCTACCGACAGTATTGCCACCGCGCAAGACGTGATGCGCAAGCAAAACGTGTCTGGCATTCCAATCATCAATGCGAATGGGCGATTAGCAGGCATTCTTACCCGCCGCGATCTTAGGTTCCTTGAATCCTCTGACTTACCTATCTCCTCAGTCATGACGAAAGAGAACTTGGTAACGGCTCAGGGGAATGTAACGCTTGCGGAGGCTGAGCGAATTTTAACGGATAAAAAGGTGGAGAAACTTTTGCTGGTTGACGATGAATACAAACTAACGGGTCTGATTACGATCAAAGACATCGATATGACTAAAGGTTTCCCCGACGCTTGCAAAGACGAGCTAGGACGACTGAGGGTCGGTGCCGCGATCGGAGTGTTCGATTTCGAACGAGCCGAACAGTTGATTGGGCGCGGTGTTGATGTACTTATTGTCGACAGTGCGCATGGTCATTCGGCCAACGTGATCGAAACGGTCAAACAGTTAAAACGACAATGGGCCATTGAAGTCATCGCCGGAAACGTAGCAACGTTTGAAGGCGGACGGGATTTGGCCAAAGCTGGAGCGGATGCGGTAAAGGTTGGAATTGGTCCAGGTTCCATCTGTACAACCCGTGTCATTTCCGGAGTCGGTGTTCCGCAAATCACCGCAATTTATCAAACCACAAAAGCGTGCCAGCAAGCAGGCATACCAACTATCGCGGACGGAGGGATTCGTTTTAGCGGTGACGTCACGAAAGCACTTGTCGCAGGTGCCCAGTCCGTCATGATTGGTAGTTTGTTTGCAGGTTTAGCTGAAAGCCCGGGCAGAACTATCCTTTACCAAGGCCGAACATTTAAGGCTTATCGAGGGATGGGGTCGCTTGGAGCGATGGTGAAAGGGTCGAGCGAACGGTACCGTCAAGGCTCTCAGGATCAACTCGCAAAGTTGGTTCCGGAAGGAGTCGAGGGACGTGTGCCTTTCAAGGGTCCTTTGGCAGATTATGTTTATCAATTGGTTGGCGGGCTTCGGGCTGGAATGGGATACTGCGGTTCCCAAACCATCGCAGAGCTTCGCAAGGACGCACGTTTCATCCAAGTCTCGGCCGCAACGGTCCGTGAGAATCATCCACATGACATCGCCATCACGCAAGAAGCGCCAAACTACAGCTCGGAACTCTCAAGCTCGGCGGACAACTAGTCTACGCTCAAGCAGCGCATCGCTGCAACGTTGGCGGTGCGTCTGGCTTCTCGAATCCTTTCGCTACCTAGCTCCCAAATCTGCAATTTTGAGCAGTGTTTTTGTTGGTCTCTTTGCATCCAATCCATCGTTGGCCCAACAACCGCCTGCTTGGTCGCCACAGCCGTTTCAAAAACCAATTGCGGAGGCCAGCGACGCTCCGTCGGGCTCAACACCGCAAAACAGTCTGCGAACGAACAGCGCGTCAAATGCGTCAAGTAACGGTGAAGTTCATCGATGGCAAGATGCGAGTTCGGATAGCACGACCGCACCTCGGATTAGCAACTATAGCCAATCCATTCCGCGGCAAGCAAGCGAACCACCAACCGCCGCTTCGAACAATGCGATACGACAACCGCGAGCTCAATCCACGGTTTCAGAGCCATCGCAAACCGAGCCTCGCAGTAGTTTTGCGTTGCATCCACCGTCTCGACAACCCCTCGAATCCAAGCCACAGAAAAAGAATCCTATCAGCAATGATACAAGTGCAGTTGCTTCGCCAACCACAAACGGCGTTTGGTACGATCGATCTGCTACCACGAACTCCACCTCGGAAAGGCTTGTGATTGGATCTGCGAGCGGCAACAGAGGCAATGCAGTCCAGATGGCTCGATATCAAGAACCGCCCATTTTACCTTCGTTCGGGCTACCGCCAGCTCAATCAACATTGCCACCGCCAGATCTCAGCGAACAGAGTAAGAGTGCTGAGCCACCGAAATTCCAAGATCCATCGAATCGGCCCGGTCGGTCTTTGTTAGAAACCGAATCAGAACCGGTGATTCCAAGTCCATTCCCAAGTGCGAAGAATCCTCGCGACCCATTGGAGCGTTCGCCATCGGATGCTTCCGAACCATCGCAGATGAATCCAAAGAGAGACATGGATAAAGCGCCCGCACCTCCGCGTCGACGGGATCCAGTCGTCCTCGACTGCAACGTGCTTCGCGATTCCATAAAGGAATTTGACATCACCAAGATCAACGTTGACTCATCCCCGAGTTTTATCGAAGTTTACAAAAGCCAAGGCGTAAAATCGCCAAATACGAAAGAAGGCTTCGTCGCTTCGGCACAAATCCGAACTTGGTACAACTTTGATGGCGAAGTGATCGCCGAAGGAAAGCTAGTGGATGTCGCTCGAGGTTCAGCGATCATCGAACAAGCAGATGGCAAGCGAACGACCTACTTATTGCGAAAATTGAGTGACTCCGATCGAGTTTATGCGGCTCAGGCGTGGGGTTTTCCAATTACTTGCTCTCTCGACGATAGATCGTTCGAAAGCCGCGATTTCGTCGAGACAACCATGACATGGAAGGCGACTGGTGCATGCCACAAGCCGTTGTACTTCGAAGAGGTGCAATTGGAACGGTATGGTCACGAATGGGGACCTTTTGCTCAACCTGTCATCTCGTCGGCACACTTCTTTGGAAACATAGCAGTGTTGCCATACAAGATGGGTATTCATCCGATGAATGAATGCCAATATTCTCTCGGCTACTACCGCCCAGGTTCTTGTGCTCCGTGGACCGTCGGACCTGTCCCATTAAGTCTCCGCGGTGCATTGAATCAAGCCAAAGTAGTTGGCGGTATCGCTTGGGCTCTGCCATAGGACAAGGCGTTCAAAGCCTAACATTTCCGATAACCCAGTGAGGGACAGAGAAATGGCTTCTCGTTCCCAGGCTCTGCGGCTCTGCCTGGGAACGCATTGGTGTGGAGGCTCCTGCCTCCCGAGTTCACAAACGAAGATGCATTTCGGCGAGGCGGAGCCTCGCTTGCATCTAGTTACCAAGCAGAGCCGCAGAGCCTGGTAACTGGATTGCACAGTGCAACAAAACTTGCAAGCCGTTCCGGGTAGTTGCATATCCTCTGGCCAACGATTAAGTTTCATGACATGTTTAGGTTCCTTGGTTCACCTCTCTCTGACGGAATTTGATGTCTCATGAAATATTCTGCGTTCGCTGCTCTGTTGGTTCTTGGGCTCATCGTTTCTCCAACTCGTGCGCAGGAGAAGGCCGCCACAGCGCCTGCCGTAAAGCTGGCTCCTCAGGCACCGGACGTTGCGGCACCCAAGTTTGGACCGGATGGCAAGGTGAATCAGGGCTTTTTGAATGCCCACGAGAAATTTGTAAAGACTGCCCAGGACGGGACTGCGGAACTCGTTTTCCTTGGCGACTCCATTACGGCTGGCTGGGGAGGCAAGAAAGAGATTTGGGAAAAGGCGTTCGGCGCCTACAAGCCAGCGAATTTCGGAATTGGGGGCGACCGAACGCAGCATGTTCTCTGGCGGATTACCAATGGCGAATTAGATGGAATTAAGCCAAAGGTCTTTGTCCTCATGATCGGTACGAATAATTCCGGAACCGATTCGGCAGAAGGTATTGCCAAAGGAATCACCGCAATCGTTGAGACTCTACGAGCCAAACAGCCACAAGCAAAAATCCTGCTTCTCGCGGTCTTTCCTCGCGGTGAAGCGGCCAGCCCGAATCCTGGCAGAGACAAACTCAATCAAGTCAACGCGACCATCTCCAAACTAGATGATGGAAAGCATATCTATTACCTGGACATCGGCGGTAAATTTCTACAGCCTGATGGAAGTCTGACGAAAGACATCATGCCTGATTTTCTCCACCTCTCTGTTGCAGGTTATCAAATCTGGGCCGATTCGATCGGAACGAAACTGGCAGAGTTGATGAAGTAGTGAATGGATGCTTATTCCCCAACCCGCGACCATTCCCTATGACCCTCTGAGGACACAGCCGACAAAAGTATCAGGCACGCTCCGCCGTGCCGTTCGCTGTCAAGCTTTTGTAAGGATTCTTTGTGGACGGCACATGGAATGTGCCTACTACTTTAACTTTTGTCGGCTGTGTCTATGAGAGAAATGGTCGCACCGCATCTTTGAGATCATTTGTTTTCGGGAATTGAGGGTTCATCTATCTTCGTGACATTCGGTGAAGTTGATGTTGCATCGTTCGGAACGGCCACATCGTTTGTCGCGGGTGTACTTGTTAGAGTCGCTTCCGCGGTGCTAATGTTGGCTGGCGGTCCTCCAGGACCTCTATCCGTTGGCATGCCCGCCAGAAACTCTTCTTTGGAAATCGCTCCATCCTGATCCTTGTCGAGTTCTTCCATTCGATTCATGAGTCGCTCGCCAATCTCATTTCCCACGAGGAACCCGTTTTTGTCGGCATCGCGTCTTGCAAACGCCGCATCGGGATCAAAAGTGCCTGGCGGTCCCGGAGCACCTCGCCTACCACTGCCTGCGACATCTCCAGGCATCGTCGGATCATCGCCGTTCGTATCGTTGTTTACCATCCTTCTAGCCGCGATGGATTGCTCCTGAATGTACATGAACTGCGTCATGATCCAAGGACCTGCAAAATACCCTATCCCTACGATGGCAATAGAAAAGAGCAAAAACGCCAAAGAAATTGGCGAACTCTTTTTTGGTGCTGAATCGCTGGTCATATCAAGTTCCTTAGTGAAGGAAAAATTAGAAGAAGGACGCACGAATTGTAGCAACCTGCGTGACGCGTTTCGTTATTGATGACCTCATTTTTAGTTCATTCCGCCTACATCGATCCATCAGAACAGATGGGCAATCGGCTTTCCGTTGTCTGTCAACGGGACCGGGCGGTCGCCGTCGTAGATGTTTTTGGTGTAATCAATACCGAGCGATGCCAAGATCGTTGCAAAGAAATCGGGAACGGAAACGGGATTCTGAATGATTTTTTTAGAGAGTTCATCGCTTTGCCCGTAAGCACCACAGTGACGCAAGCCGCCACCCGCCAACACACAAGTGAATGCCGAACCTTGATGTCCGCGGCCGCCGCCGCCATCAAACTCGGGTGGTCGACCGAATTCAGATGTTATCACGATCAACGTTTTGTCTAACATCTGTCTCGCCTCCAAATCGACAAGGAGTGCCGACATCGCTTGATCGAGTTCTTGGATCAAGGCGTGCTGCTGGACAATACCGCCGTTATGAACATCCCATCCTGTCCCATTCAAGAAATTCAGGTTATGCGATACTTCAATGAATCGAACTCCTTGCTCTACAAGGCGGCGAGCTAGCAAGCATCGTTGGCCGAATTCGCCACCGTAACTTTTCCGCAATTCAGACGGTTCCCTGTCGAGTTCAAAGCTCTTGGTGAACTCGGGACCACTTAGCTTGATTCTTTGCGCGATCACTTCATCGTAATCTCTCAAGCGGCTATCGTCCGATTTCGGCTGATTGGCTTGCAGTTGGTTTAAAAAAGCGTCACGACGCGATTGTCGGAGGAGCGAGATACCGTCTGGGCGACTTAGCCCTGCTGGCCCTTGACTGGTATCCGTCAAATAGACGTAACCATGCTTGGCACCAAGAAAACCTGGACCACGAGTGAGATTCGGGTATCCGATCAATACATAGGGTGGAACGCCATCTGCTTTGGCTCCCAACTCGTGGGCCACAATTGAACCGATCGAAGGATAGACCACCGTACCGCTCACCGGGCGACCCGTGTGCATGCGATTTGTTGCGGCCGCGTGCTCATCAATGACTTCATGATGCACACTTCGAACCGCAGTCACTCGATCCATCAAAGGCGCAATGCGATGAAGATGCTCACAAACCTCGACCCCGTCGACGGCGGTCGAGATGCTTTCGTAATACGAGCCTGCAACTTTCTTGGTTGGGTCTCCTTTTCGCTTCGGATCAAAAGTATCGATTTGTCCCATTCCGCCACCAAGCCAAATGGAGATGACGTGCTCCGCTTTGCCCTTCAGCAAATTGCCGGCAGATGCGTTAGCAGGCGAAGCTGGATAGTAGATCAGAGAGGCTGCGGCCGTACCGGCCAGGAAGTTGCGTCGTTTCATAGGGGATGTCTTTAGTTAGGGAATCCATACGAATTCCCGGGTGTTCAATACGCTCCAAACAAAGTCTTCGTATGTCTCGCGCCATTTTGGTTCGATGCGAGGATCGACAGGTGCACCGGCTCGCGCCCGCTTCTCCAATTCCACTTGGATTTCATTGGCTTCTGGCATCAAGTGGTTGGACCAAGTAACGGGTGCGAGTCTCGGAAAAGGTACCGGCATTCGGACTTGCGAATCTGGGATTTTACGTTCGGAAAAACCAGCGGACAGAGCCGGGACAAAAGACCGTTGCTCGTCGATAGAAGGCCGCCGGCCTAGGAATCTCATGAATATCGCTTCCACTAACGACTCCGGTGTGTCTGTTTTGAGGGCCAACTCGGCTAACGGACTTTCGTGTGAGGCACGCGTAATCCAAGTCGAGACAACGCTGTTGGCCAAAACTCCACTTTGCAAAACGTTCGCTGAAATTTCTCGATCGGTGCGCGGGTTTTGCCTTGCACCTGTCCAGCCAAAGGCTTCCAACACGTCGCTTACCGCTTGAGCTTTGGGAAGACTCAAACTTGGTCTGTCGCGTTCGTTGGATAGACTTGCAAACATCCAAGCGCGCTTGGGTCGTCCAAGTGAGATCATCGCATCCGCAGCTCGGCGACCGTCAGGGTCGAACGTGATCTCTTCCACGTCGATCCTATGACCGGCTGCTGCGTACATCGAGTCCACAATTTGCTCGGCCGTCAATCGGCGTCGGTCCGGGGCTAAAAAGAGCCGTTGCTCAGGCGCGGACTCAAGGTTTTGCCCAATCGCTTCACGTTGATAGAGTTTCGAAGTAAAGATAACCCGCGAAAGGTGCTTTAAATCGTAGTTGTGTGACACAAGTTCGGCACCTAACCAATCGAGCATTTCAGGATGACTAGCCGTCTGTCCCTCCCAATCATGAGGTGGTTCGACGATGCCTGCACCCACAAAGCGACGCCATAGTCTGTTCGCAATGACTTGGGCAAAACGCTTGTTCTGTGGCGCCGTTACGACGGTTGCCAAAAGCTCGCGAGAATCCTTTTGGTCGCGCATCAGAGCTTGGATTGTCGAGAAGTCTCCATGACAGTCCAACAACTCGGTGAACGGGAAAACAGGCTCTATCGACTCGCTAGGTTTGAGAGTCACTTTGATGAGCGATTCGCGATCCTTCTTTTCGAAGAAGCCCGCCGGGACCGTACTTGTCGAAGGGACCTTAACGCTTTTACGCTCAAACATAGCTGCCAAGGAATAAAGATCCTTTTGTTTCGTTCGATGATACGGCGAATCATGGCAACGAGCGCATTGCAGTTCCACGCCGAGGAAGGCCGTCCCAACAATATGTGCCTTGGCCGCAAAAGGTGCATCATTATCCGCAGCGAGCCCAAAGCCTGCCGCTCCTCCTTCGCGTTCGCTCCCTCGCAATAGGATCAGCTCGGTAACGATTCGATCCATCGACTTGCCATCGCGAAACGCCTCATGCAAAAACCAACGAAAAGGGCCCGAGTTGTTCAAACTAGGCTTTAACATATTTGGGTTTTCGGCGAGTACCTCTTGCCAATAGCTCACCCAGTGGTCGGCCCAACGCGGGTCATCCAGAAGACGATCAATGGCCCTCTCGCGTTTGTCGGGTCGCGAGTCCGCCACGAAGTTGCGAACTTCCGCTTCGGTTGGCGGTAGACCGATCGTGTCCAAGGTAAGCCGACGTAGAAATGCCTCATCGCCGACGAGTTCGGATTTTCGAAGCGAATCGGGTGCAGGTAGTTGTTCATACCAATTTGCCCCATTTTGGATCCAATCTTCCAAAATGGAGATCTCGTGTGGATTGAGGGGATTGTCGCCCGGTGGCATTCGTTCTTCCAAGTCAGAACTGCGAATGCGAGTCATCATGGCGCTTGCATGAGCGCTGCCGGGCACAAACGCAGGTTCGCCAGAATCGCCACCTTTCAAAGCCAACTCGCGTTGATTCAATCGCAATCCGCCGCTCTCCTTTTTACCATGACAACGAAAACAGTTTTCACTCAGGATCGGCAGTACATTGCGTTGAAAATGCGCAGCATCCTCGGTCGGCGTGGCCTTGGCCAGCTCGTGCACCCGCTCCAGTTTGGCTTCAATAAAACTATCAATGGGATGCATTGAGAGCGATTGTGGTTGAGCGACCGGATGCTCTTTGGAATATTGCTTCGCGAAATCATGCCGCATCGTCCAATAGTCGTTTTGAGTCGAGGACAACGATCGACGTGTTTCATCGTCGATTCGCTGAAGTGTTTCCTCAACTTGCTCAAGCCTTCGAGTCATGTTTTCATCGGTCAGATGGGTCAACGCCTCTTGATCAGGGCTAGGTTGCAGCAACGTAAAGGAAGAGCCATCTGCCGTTTCAATCGCGACGCACATGTCGCCAGGAACAGCCCGAAATTTCTTACCGCCGAGAATGGACTCAAGCACGAATCGGTATGTCCCTTCGCTAGGAACGGAGAATTTCTGAATGGCTTCCTGCATTTCGTAACCAGCCGGTTGCAAGCCCTGGATGGGTGGGTCCGCGATCGGCAAGACGGGTTGATGGCCATCCGTTTGACCACTTACGGTTTTCGTTTTGGCGATGATTTGTTCTCCCAACCATAGCCTGCTTAAACCGCGAGCTCGCAGCAGAATTCGGTGCTCACCTGCCGTCAAGGGAACGTCGGCGGCCATTCGCAAGAGTACGGGCCCGCTCCAACTGTCGCGAATTCCCCACGCGTCGTAGCGAAAGGGAAGTCTAGGAAGCAGAAAGTCCTTACCCGACCAGACCATTGTGGGCTTAAGAATCGCCTCTCCCTCGTTTATCCAACGCGTGTGGGTCGGCATGTTTTCATGCGCTGAGAAAAACACGAGTCCTGGTGGTAGTACTCCTACGTCGGGAGCTCTCTCGGGAATGGCACGGATCGGGACAACCGGACCTTCGCGGCGGTAACGCGTCTTGATGAATTCGTCCGTTAGTATTTCACGATGAAGCGCGATGGAGTCGAGTGATCCTTGAAAACTAGTTGAAGCGATTCCTCCCATGGATGCGCCGATCCAGACATTGTCGTTGTCGGAGACAGGCGAATCATTCGTTGGCCCCCCCATGTCCCATTGCCCAACGACAGGCACGCCATCGATCCACCCACGAACGGAGTCGGACGATCCGAAACGATACGCAACCGCAACATGGTGCCAACCTGTTTCCGGAGCAAACCCTTCTTTGCTGGTCCATCGATGCCAGTGTGCGCTGCTGTTGGCTGCAACGGAATTCGATTTCGAACGAGGCGTTGCGAACAAAAACGAGATGGCCCCTTTGCCTTGGACGCCAGACAATCGCAATCCCCAATTCTGATTATCTCGATCGAAACCCGATTGGTGTGTTCGGCCCTTGCCTATTACATATCGATTTTCGCCATCGCCGATTTGATCGATCAAGACCCAACTTTCGATGGTGATTGAATCGCCGTTGGTAAAGTCGAATGGACTTGATGCACCTGTATCTTGAATCACGACGTGAGCGCCGTCGCCGTTGAGTTTGATGGCCGTATTTGTCTCCGAAAAATCTGGAAACATCGGTGGACGCGGCCCACGCGCATCGCGTTGTACTGAGCCGGAATAGACAACGCGGGTAATTTCTTCGGTCCCGAATTCCCAGCGCGCAACGCCATGGTGGTCAGACGCCCGGGCTGGAACGCAATCTGCGACCTGGAAAGCGACGGGGGATACCGAAGCCATCAACGCAAGCCGCAGTGCAATCGTAAGAAAAGCATTCGTTTTCATGGGAGGCAGGCAGAAATCCAGGGGCAGGAAATGGAAAGTCAACACATCGATCAAATCCACTCCAAGAATTGTACACTTTGAAGCAACTATCTGCCTCCTTGTCGACCGGATTCTACCGTATTATGCAAGAAAGCTACGATGATGCGTCTGTAGAGACCCGATTGGGTACGTTCGGAATGAATGGAGCCTCTACCATTATTGTGATGGCAATTCTAACGCAATTTCGCTTACCGCTGTTAAATTAATACCGGGTTGTCTTAGGGAATAGGAATTGCTGGATGGGTGGATAACGATGTCGATGAAGATTGGGATTCGAGCCTGGATTGATTTTGCGTTTCGCAAGATTTTCGGCAAACCTGGAAATGAGATCTGCCTGATCAGCCTGCTCAACGCTGTACTACGGTTTCCCCATCCTGTTGTTTCCGTCGAGTACCTCAATCCGTTCGGAATCAAGGACTTCGAGACCGACAAGTTAATTTGCGTCGCCGTGAAGGCGACCGACCGGCTGGTAGATCGAGAAAGCGGACGGGTACTGGACGATTCGATCGAGATTCACACGGTAGAACTTGCGAAGTACAATGGGGCTCAAAGTGATGTACCAGTGCAAGCGTCCTGGAGCAGTGGGCGTATTGGATCAAGAACTCGAGTGAACAACGGTCGAGGAGTTGCAGGAGCTACTTCCTGGCTTGGAGTTTCTGCGTGCGACAGGCGAGTTGTATGCGATTCGAGAGATAACGGAGGAAAAGCAAATGGTCGATGCGAGAGAGAAAGCCAGTCTGGACATCCAGTCCAATTTGATCGACGCGCGACAGAAGGGACGAGAAGAGGGACGACAGGAGGGAATTGAAATAGGCGAGCAACGCGGCGATCAACGCGGTAAGCTTAAGGCAAGTATCCAGATCTATGAAGGGCTTCTTGGCGATTCAGTAACTTCCGAAAGTATCCTGAATAGTCGATCCACCGAGGAATTGGAATCGATGGTAGCGAACCTGCAAAAGCGTCTGCGCGACCGTACTTCGTAGATTCAGATCTTGCCATCAGAGCAGATTTCTGGAGGAGAGCGTGGGCCACGCGGGCGTTGCACCGGTTTATCCCAGGGCATCGTTACCTTCACGCTAGGGCGAAGGTCAATTACCACTGGCATAAAGCCAGATGGCATGCATTGAATGCCCCTGGGTTTATCCCGCGAGCGCGCCCATGCCACTTTCGAATACCCCGTCTCACAATCCATTAAAGCAACAAGCCATTACGGGATCGTGTTGGGATTAATGCGGATTAAATCTGCAGTCTCCTTCGGAGAGAGGGGGCCGGGGGGTGAGACGCTAGAGCCCTGACATGGTAAACTCCGGTTCAGATATTTGTTTACGCTTCTGAAACGCAAGTAGATATGGAATTCACGATCAAAAAACCACTCATTCAAAATACAACGCGAAACCCCTCACCCCCAGCACCTCTCCCCGAGACCAGGGCGAGGGGAGCAAGATCATAAGATGTGGGTAAAGATGAGGCCGTTCGGGCCAGCCCTGTTGCAAGACGGCGGAGCTTGATCGGATGCGGTATCACATCGAGGAATAGAACCACCCAATCAACCCATAGTCGCTTTTAGCTTGTTCAACCACTTCGGAACGGCGACCATCGGGTCCTCCGCTTCCTCATACTCGAGCGCGACCCAGCCGCTGTAGCCAGCTTTGCGAAGGATATCCAGGACTCGTGGCAGGTCCGCTTCTTCGTTCTTGTTGTTGACAAACATCTCGACTTTGATTTGAGCGTTGACCGCATAAGGTGCTATTTTTTCAAGTTCCGTATAGGGGTTTTCCGTCGACCGGAAATTTCCCGAGTCGAAATTGATACCAAGGCTTGTGGACTTAATTTTCCCCACAATCTCGAGTAGCCCATCGGCTTTGGCGGTCACGCCTCCGTGGTTTTCAAGCCCTAGATAGATCCCTTTTTGGGCTGCATACTTTCCGAGTGTTTCGCAAGCCTCCACGCAACGTGCCACCGTCGCGCCCCATGTGTCCCCCTTGGGTTGCGTGCCAGCAAAAATCCGAATCACAGGTGCGCCCAATACGGCATAGTGGTCGATCCAACGTTTCGCCTGCTCGATATCGTCGCGGATCTTCGCCGGATCGCTTTGACAAAAATCGTTTCGAATGGCTCCACCGGAAATGGTGATGCCCGCTCGATGGCAATGCTGTTTTAGCTCGACAAGATACTCATTGGTTACTTCTTTTGGAAAGTAATAGCTCGTCAATTCCGCTCCTGGTATACCCTGCGCTTGGCAGAAGTCCACAAACTGAAAAAGATTCATGCCATTGGACGCTTTTGTGAGCAGGTTGCGGAATGAATAGGCCGCAAGGCTCAGGCGTAGTTGGCCCGGTTTCGTTCGAACGAAGGGCTCAACCGCATTGACCTTTCCACTGCAAAAACCGATTGCGCACGAGCCAACAGCGAGTTGCAGAAGACTTCGTCGCTTCATACTTTGGAAGGTTGATGGTTTTGAATCTTGATCGCCTCGTTGCAGGGAACATTTCATGATGAGGATCCTTTAAAATGGTAATTTATGGTAATGTAGAGCCAACACTTGGTTTAACGGCAGGTTGGGCCTGCAATTCAGTTGGTTCCAAGGCAGAGCCTTGGAACCAGTGGGTGGCGTTTGGCGAGAAGGTATCTCTATTTCAAAAGCCAAGCGACAGCCGACGCTTGTTTCTCGCTGTCGTCACCGGTGAAGCTGACTAGCTCGTCTTGCTTTGCGCTGGACCGATAGGCCGCAGCAACGATCTCGGGTCCTTTCCCTTCCCCGGCAAGCCATAGTGGATTCGGTGCACCCACAGCGAGCATGCCTGGCAAGTCAAGGTACTTTGCTCCGCCTGGAAGAAACATTTCGTCTCGATAGTCGAGTATTTTTCCAAAGCGGAATCCATTGGTGTCCAATGCGGCTCGATCAATGGCTGTACCCGCCAGAGCACGCGCCGCAGCCACGACAGGTCCGGTCCGGCCCCAGCCAGCAACCGAGACCATGGTGGGACTTGGGTGCGTTCCGATCTTTGCGTTGCGCATAAAGCTCACAATACTGAGAACGTCGTGCGTTCGCTGAGCAAAGAGTGCGTGGTTGTAACCAAACGTATAGCCAGCGAACTCTCGAGGGCCGGGGACCACGGGCGTTTGCTTAACCGGTTCGCCGCTCTGCAACAGTAGATCGGCACCAAGGACCGTCGCTCCGCTTTGCACAAGTTTCTGGACGGCGGGTTTCAAGTTGCCATCGGCGTCCTTCAATGCCGATTTCCCGTTGTCATCGAGCCAGACTACAGCTCGCCCATTCCAGTTTTTCGGATAGAGCCAGACTACATTTATTTCTTCGCCAAGTTTCTTGTTTGCAATCATGCCGGACATTTCGACATAATCCCCTCGATCCTGCTTGTCCTTGAGATTCCATTCCGATTCGCCCGCATTTGCGTAGGTGCGGCCAATGAGGACTTCGAGGGCGGGGCTAATGTTTTTTCGCAATCCGTCGACTGTCGCAGCACTCTTTGCAAGCTGCTTGTCCGTATCTTCCGTAAACCATTTGAGCAGTGAGCGTTCGAATTCGGGATCGTTAGCTTTCGGAGCGGGGTGTTGCGCATCCCAGACCGTGAGTTGCTCGCGTGTGAGCGGCGCGAAGTCTTGTTCGATAACAGGTGTAGGTTGACCTAATTTGAAGTGTTTGTTTAAGAATGTGTAGAAGGCGGATCGTGTAACGGCGTTGTAGTTGTGCGGGAAGTGCTCGCCGCGAAGAAGCATGACGTTATCCTTCTTTCCGTATGTGGTGTAGAGCTTCTGTATATCCGGGAAGCCTTTCGTGGCTAACTCCTTGGTCCAGTCGTTTGCCGTGTTCATCCCCTGAGGCTTAGGAGCGAATAGGCTTGCGAACTCGATATTGCCTGTGTTGACTCGCAATAGGGATGCATTCTCGCAAGTGCAGCCACCTTGCATGGCCGTGCTCACCATCACGCACGGGAATGATAGTTGAATACGATCATCGATCGCAGCGAGCAGCATTGTTTGTGTGCCACCTCCGCTAGCCCCTGTAATTGCCGTGCGTTCGGGATCAACCTCAGGAAGACTAAGCAAGAAATCGAGACCACGAACCGCGTTCCATGTTTGCAAGCCCATAATACTTTGCAAATGCGATTCCGCTTGAGGGCTATACAAACCCCAGTTTTCGGTCTTGTTCATCTCTGGACGTTGCTTGGCGAAACGGTGAACTACTTCGCTTGAAAATTGAATGGAGTCGGAGTCGCTAAGCATGTCCCATTGCCAAACGACGCAACCCATGCGAGCAAGCTGGACACAAAGCGATTGAAAAATACTGCGTCCGGATTTCTCAAATCGCTCACCTCCGGCTGCGATTTCCTTTCGAACGTTTTCTTCCGACTCCAACGAAAGCCTCGCATCTTTCCAGTGCCCGTGTGCGAACATCACACCAGGCACCTTGCCCGAAATGTTTTTGGGACGATAGAGGCTGCCTGTTACAAAAAAGCCAGGCGCACTTTCGAAGTAAACTTTCTCGATGGTGTAACCCTCCTGGTCTATTTTTCCATGAATCACCGCATTGAGGGGTGACTTGGTCGGCATGGGCCAAAGACCTTCAGCAACCAGTATTTGTCTCCTAACGTATTCTTTGCGTGTTTCCCATTCGCTCAAAGAATTTGGTGGATTGAATGGAAAGTACCCATTTAAATCCTTGAGCGGTTGTAGACGAGAGTCGTCCGCATGGATTGGTTGAACGATGCCAAGCAGTGCGACGAGGAAAAATAGGATTCGTTTCATAGGGAGTCCTGGCGGGAAAATTGGAAGGAAAGAAATCGTTAGGGCTAAGGTTAGTTACCGCTGGCGTAAAGCCAACGGCATGAATCAAATGTCCCTGAGTTTATACCAGGGGATCGTTACCTTCACGCTAGGGTGCAGAGTGCCCACCATTAGGAGGTGACCCCAAGCAGGCCTCGCGAAAATTGGAAATCTACAAATCCTTGTGCGTTTGCAATCGGTGTCCGTGCACGCTCCGCGACTTCGACGATTAGCTTTCGCAAAATGACTTCGTCGTGGCCAGCGTTACCCGAAAGGAAAAAATCGATATCGTCGGCGGCGATCTCCTTGCTTGCCGTTGCTTCGGCGACTTGAATGACGGGTAACATCGGATGCCCTTGGCGCGCATGCTGACTGACGACCGCAAGTGCGAGATGTGCGCCACAGGCACCGAGTCCCGTAAGATTCTCTACCCAGTGGTCGGTTTCGCTATCGACGATATGCAAACCCTGTTGTTGCAGCGGTTGGCCGTAGGCAAGCGTGGCGTGAGGTGCCGTTCTGCCAAGTAGCTTTGCAAGGAAACTTGGATTCGCCAAAAGTGAATCGTTCTCCGTGATAAGCACCGAGCCGCCGCTATCGACGATTTCACAAGCGATGGCAGCAAGGGCCTTGGCCGTAGAATCACTGACTATTGAAGTCGTCATCATTCCCAACGCGAGCGCCCCTAGGTCGGTTGTCATTCTCGTAGGAACCGGAGCGGTGGCAAGTTTCTCCTCGAACCAAGCTTCGATCTTGTCGAGCACTTTGGCAATACCACCATCGAGTTGGACACTCGCCCACCCAAACTGAGCAGCACCAACTCCGGCCGATTCAAGTTCATGTCGCATAACGTCGTTGGTAATTTTCTCGCAACCATGTTCGAGCAAGACTGCGGCAGCGACGTTGGGGTGTGTGACGTATCCGACGTAGGATCGGTGCAATAGTCTAAAGAGCGATTCGCCCGAGGATCCGCAAGCTTCGGTGTGCGTGAGCGCAACAAAACGCGATATACCATGCGTTTGACCGAGTTGCGATTGGTTCAAACGGTCGGCAGCCAGCCGGGAAATCTGAGACGAGCAAAGACTCATTGGCAGGACCAATCCAACGCGTTCGGTTGCGAAGCCGCTCTCGGTTTGGAACACTTGCAGCGATTGCGTGTCCGAATCGATCGCCTTTGCATTTGCTGCGATTCGCAGAGGAATCCCATCAGGTAGAACGCGTGCTTGCAATTCAGTAAGGTGCAAGCCGTCCGTTTGCGGCCAGTTGCGCCAAAGTGATACTTGCGAATGGCCTGCGCGTTCGCCTTTGGTTTTGAGACCTGAAGCCGTCGCGATCGCCGTCTCGAACGATTCCGCAACCAGCGCTTCAAATGGCTCACCGTCAAGATAGCGACCCGCGTTGATGTCCATCTCGTGGCTGAGCAATCGATGGCGTCGCGTGGTCGTCGTGATTTTGAGCGTCGGCACAAAAGGGAAATTGGTGACGGAGCCGTTACCCGTGACAAACAAAATTAGGTTGCAACCGGCAGCGACTTGGCCCGCGATCCCTTCGAGGTCGTTACCGGGTCCGTTCATAAAGTAGAAACCTGGCGAGTTAAGCGGCTCGGCGTAATTCGTGACAAAGTCGAGTGGCGTGCGTGGATCTTTTTTATGAACAGCACCGACCGACTTAAGGGCGATGTTGTAGAGACCTCGGAACTTGTTGCCTCCAGATGGATTG
>JAIPFP010000086.1 GCA_021736575.1 Pirellula sp.
CCCCTTGCAGGAACGCAGTTACTTTCAGTTAATGGGTTCAAATCAAACCCATGAAGGGACTTACACCCTCCCGTTTCGACGCCTTCAAAGGCGCACTAGTAGGCACATTCCATGTGCCGTCCACCTAGAATCCTGGCAATAGCTCGACGGCGAACGGCACGGCGGAGCGTGCCTGCACCTTTGTCGGCTGTGTCCTTATCGATTTGCATTTTTTGGCCGATCCATCCTAGACTGCGGCGTTCACGAACTGATTTCCGGTAAATTATCCACTTGACGGTCACGCCAATGTCACCATACTTCGTGCTTTCGTTGAGTTGTTCGTAATCCTCCACACAGGAATCAAGGCCATATCCAATGCGACGTGCAAAAATTACGATTATCGGTGCCGGAAACGTTGGCGCAACTTGCGCACATTGGTGTGCTTCGGCGGAACTTGGCGATGTCGTTTTGCTCGATGTTCCGCAAACGGAGAATATGCCCAAAGGCAAGGCGTTGGATTTGATGCAAGCATCGCCTATCATGGGCTTTGACAGTCGATTGGTTGGTTCCACCGACTACGCGGACACGGCCAATAGCGATGTCGTCGTCATAACCGCTGGCATTGCTAGAAAGCCCGGCATGAGCCGCGACGATCTGCTGAGCACCAATGCCAAGATCGTCACCAGCGTGGCGGAACAAGTCAAGACAAGCAGCCCCAATGCGGTTGTCATCGTTGTTAGCAATCCACTCGATGCGATGGTACAACGAGCCTTCCAAGTGCTTGGTTTTCCTTCGAACCGAGTCATCGGCCAAGCTGGTGTGCTTGACACTGCAAGGTTTCGTGCCTTTCTCGCGATGGAACTCGGCGTGAGTGTCGAAGACGTTTCAGCGATGTTGATGGGCGGCCATGGCGATACGATGGTTCCCATCTCGAGCTGCACCTGTGTTGGTGGTATTCCGGTCACCCAATTGATCAAAAGCGAACGTCTAGCCGAGATCGTTCAACGAACGCGTGATGGCGGCGCAGAAATCGTTTCTTTGCTCAAGACGGGCTCTGCCTACTACGCACCCGCAGCAGCCACCGCTCAAATGGTGGAAGCGATCGTTCGGGACAAGAAAAGGCTCATTCCGTGTGCAGCTTATTGCGATGCGGAGTACGGCGTAGGTGGATACTATGTTGGTGTGCCTGTCATTCTTGGAAGCAATGGAATCGAGAAAATTATCGAGCTTTCATTAACCGATTCCGAAAAAGCGGCCTTCCAAAAGAGCGTCGATGCAGTGAAGTCTTTGGTGGCTACGATGACACAACTCCTGGCCGCTTAGGCTGGATTGGAAATGCAAGCATTTCAGTGACGCTGGGTCAAACGGAATTCTTCTGCCTAGCGCCATTGACGGCCCCCGGATGTCCTCAATACAACGTTGGTTATCAAGTTGATTGCGGCAAACCATTTCTCATCTCATCCGCTCTTTTCGGCCAATAGGAATTTTTTGAATGAATCGACTTACGATGCTCCACGAATCGTTCAATCAAAACTACTCCTCCATTGCAACGCTTCCAACGCGTGCACCTGTCCTAGAACGAAGCATCGAACTGGAATTCCCCTATCGGCTTTTCGTTCCTGAAAACTACGAGCCAGGATACGCCTACCCGCTCGTTGTCTGGCTTCACAGCGATGCGAGTTCCGAAATGGAATTGGATCATGTGATGCCAGCTCTCAGTCTTCGAAACTACATCGCGATTGCTCCTCGCGGAAATGTGAAATCGCGAGGAAGCCAGCGGCGGTATCGCTGGGGCACAACTCTTACCGATTGTGCTGTCGCAGAAGATTTGGTTTGGGACAGCGTTCAAGCAGCCATGAATGTTCTGTCGATTCATTCGGACCGAATATTTCTGGCAGGCTTTGGAGGTGGTGGCACCATGGCACAATGGATCGGACTCAAATATGCGTCGCAGCTCGCTGGCGTTGTATCGTTAACAGGCGTAGTCCCAAAGACATCGAGGGTTCTTTCGAATTGGAAAATCGCTCGCAGCTTGAAGGTGCTATTCGCTCAACGCCAAGGGTCGACGATTTGCTCGGAAGATGACATGATGCGGGCAGTCAGATTTGCTCATCAGTCCGGTCTCGACTATCGATTCTTGCAAGCTCAATCCGAGGACGACACCGAAGGAAACGAGCTTGATGCTGGAATGCTTCAAGCTGCCAATCGTTTCATGATGGGCATCGTGACGGGAACGGATCTGAGCCTCTCCCCTGAAACGTCCTACGACAGCGAAATCGTTGAATTCGGTTTCAACTGATGGTTTCGAGATCCATGCTGATCGAGCTGGACAATGTCAGCCTCGAACGTGGCACAACACGAATTTTAGACCGAATTAGTCTATGCATTCCACAATCACAACATGTTGCGATTGTTGGTCCCAACGGATCCGGCAAGTCGACACTTCTCAAATTGTTAATGAAATTCTTTTATCCATCGGTGATCGACGGAAATTCTGGAACGGTCAAAATACTGGGACGCGAGGAATGGAACGTTTGGGATTTGCGTGCGCATTTGGGTTTCATCAGCGCTGAGATCGACCATCACTTTTGCTCGGGGCGTTCTGCTCGTCTTAACGCGCTGCAAACTGTCTTGACCGGCTTCTCCGCTAGCGAGTTGGAGACTGAGTTGGATTGCATTACGATGGAGATGAAGACCGAGGCCCTGCGATGGCTGTCTCTGTTTGGCATGACTGGTAATCCAACCAAACTCATTGGACACATGTCGTCAGGCGAACGACGCCGCGTATTGCTCGCTCGGGCCCTCGTAATGGGCCCCAAGGCCATCATACTTGACGAACCCACTTCAGGACTCGACATACTGGCGCGAGCAAGATTGCTTAGTGAATTGAACCATCTTGCGACGTCTGGTACGCAGATCCTATTGGTGACGCACCACCTGGAAGAGCTTTTGCCGTGCATTCAACGAACGATTTTGCTGAAGGGTGGCCGTGTATTCTTCGATGGGCCGACTGCGGAAGCGATCGACGAGGCCAATATCACATCGTTGTTTGAGGCAAAAGTTCGAATCGAGCGAGACGCAGACGGTTACTTTAATGCGATCTTAGGCGATCGCCAGGCTAAGTAGCACAACGCTCCGCCGTACTTCGTTGCACAACGCTCCGCCGTCGTGATTGGTGCGACGTGGAGCGTCGCACAACCGGTGTTCATTTCGATTGATCCTCCGTTGGTCATGAAACATTCCTAAAGCCACTGACCACGAAATTGAACAGGGGGATTTTCAAAGGGTTTGATGTAGGCTAGGATCGACCGCTCTAACGCGAAACGTAGTTGAACCATTTTAATAGAATTCCCCCCCAAAGAAGTAACAGGAAATTCTCTATGGCGGATCATGACGCAGCACAGGCATTTCGAAAGATAGTTGCGAGACACTCGAGTCAAACAGCAGAGAATGCTGGGTTAATTAATATTGCTTTTTTTGTTGGGGCTGGCTTTTCCAAGACATGGGAATCGACGTCTCCGACCGGGAACGAGCTTTTTACCTTCCCAAAAGAATTCCTTGAGGAGATGGCCGACAACATCGAGATCGACGAACTGCTTGCGCTTCCTGGATACCCATCGATCGACGATGCCGCACCTCCGGCCTTCAAAGAACTGCTATACAACTTGAGCATGCAGTTGAAGTACCCAGGTATTCGTACCCGGTACATGGACGAAATGAGCATCCAGCTCGTCATTGACGAGATCAAAGCCGTGGTGCACAGGCGATTTGAAACGATGAGTAGCCTAAACTACTACGATGAGGCCTTGGGCCGATTTCCACTTCCTTCCAAGCCAACTGCGAACCAATCCAAGATCCTCAAGTTTTTCCAATGGATGAGTAGTCACCAATCTCAGCAGAACAGGGCTGTTCGGGGTGTACACACGCAGTTTCTGTCGACAAATTACGACTATGTTATCGAGACAATTCTTGATAATGTCGGGGAGCGCGGCGCACTACGAAATACCTACCGTGGCATCACACCGGCTCAAATCAATGGCAAGAGAAACAACAATGTCGTTCAAGACCGATGGTCCGTAAATTCATTGATCAAGATCAATGGGGGGTTCGAGATCGTTCCCAGCGACACTGGCTATGACATCGACTACCGGAAACGATCTTTCGAGCAAGTTCGGGCCGACGCGCCAGAGATCATGATGCCATCGAAAGAGCAGAATTACATGAACCCCTATTTCACCTCAATCTTTCCCAAAGCGGTTAGGTTGCTCCAAGAAAGCGACGTACTAGTAATCGTTGGATACAGCCTATCCGAAGAAGACGCTCTACTTCGGTTCCTCATCAGGCAATTCGCGGAGGATCTCCGAGATGTCCATGGAAAGTCGATTTTCTACATCGACTATACTAGCCAAGACTTATTGGAAGAACGCTTGCAAGGCTGCTTCCGGTACATGAATCGTATGGATGTTAATAACATCTTTACGTACTCAGGCGGTTTTGTTGAATGGATCGATATGATCTTGGCTGGTGATTAACGGTTCGACAATGCCAGGGAGAATCTCTATGGAACGTCGCACGTTTCTCTCAACACTTGGCGCAGCTGGCATTACCGCAGCGACAGGCTGCCAGTATGCCGTTGAAGCACGCGAAAGGAATGCAACAACCGCTGCTGGAAAGAACCGCAAAATCCTGTTGAGATCGTCATGGCAAACGGTGAACATCGGCGATATTGCACACACCCCTGGCATGTTGCGATTGCTCGAACAGCATCGACCCGACTGCCAGGTTACGCTATGGCCCAACGCGATCAGCTCCGACGTCCAAGCGATCCTTCGAAACCGATTTCCTCAATTGAAGATCGTCATGGACAAAGCCGGGCAAGCCGCCGCGCTAGATGCCTGTGACTTTTTTCTTCATGGCTCCGGACCAGGCCTTGTCGGACGAAAGGAGACCCAAATTGCGGCCACGGCGAAAAAGCCATACGGAATCGGCGGCATCACCTTGAACGACAATGAGATTAAGAATCATCGGGAACTACTCCAAGGAGCCCAGTTTGTTTTCCTGCGCGATACCGATTCGAAGCGCGCACTTGAGGCTTCTGGATTTCAAGGTCCGCCCGTTGCTTTCGGCCCAGACGCCACGTTCGCGCTCGATATCCGTGATGATCATGCCGCAGAGCAATTATTCCGACTGCATCAACTAACGCCCGGCAAGTACTTGTGCGCAATTCCCCGATTGCGGTGGACGCCTTACTGGGAGATCCATCCAGAATCGCGAAAACCAGACTCCGACAAGATTGCGGTCAACGAAAAGTACGTCGAATCCGATCATGCTAAATTGCGGGCTGGTATCGTTGCATGGGTTCGTGAAACGCGAATGCGTGTTTTGCTTGCTCCGGAGATGACCTACCAAGTGGCCCTGCTGAAGCCATTGCTGTTTGATCCCCTTCCCGAGGACGTCAAACCATTTGTTGCAACGATGGATCGCTACTGGCTAACGGCGGAAGCCAACAGCGTGTACGCGAACGCAGCCGCGATTGCCAGCATGGAACAGCATTCTCCGATTATGGGAATTGCAAACGGCGTCCCGTCGATTCTATTGCGTCAACCGACAGATACTCGCAAGGGACAGATGTGGCGAGATATCCAGCTCGACTCATGGATTTTTGAAATGGATGACTCGACGGGAGACCAAATCGCGAAAACCCTGCTTAGTGTTGCTAACGACTTGCCTGCGGCGCGAGCTACCGCGGCCAAAGCTCGTGACTTTACCGCCCTAAAGATGGCTGAAATGATTGCCGCGATCGGATAAATCGGTCAAACTCAAAACTAGTCTCTTCGACTAAGTTGTGCTGATGGGATTCACGACGGCATGGCCCATCAGTCTTCCCTAAGCGTAAACACTACTACCAACGACGAGCGGCTTCCGTTGAGCTTGTCTCAGCGGAGCCACAATTGGCAGCTAAAACAAAGGATTGCTTGGCCGGCTCTCCGTCCGCCTTGTGCGGGCGGAAGCAGCGTGATTCGCGCGTCACTATGAAACGTAACTACCATCGGGACAAGCCACGATGGAGAGCTCGCTATATCGAAGTAGGGGCTTACTCAAGAACATCTTTTTACTCAGCTACACTTTTTACATCTGCTACATCTGCCATCAGTAATTTCCGGATCGCATTGAGATTCTTTTGTTCATCAAAAATCGCTTCGATGGGAATAGCTAGTCCTTGGACAACTCGGCACTTCAACATACCCGACCCGGATTTCAAGGCGAGGGTGTATTCACCGTTCTCGAGGTGATACTGTTCGACGATCTGTGCGTCGGCATCAACAATCCAATACTCATCCACGCAGTTGGAGGCGAAGTCCTCAAACTTCACTCCTCGATCTCGATCTTTCGTCGACTGCGATAAAACCTCAACGGCCATGTCAGGAACAGGGAACTTCATCGTGTCGGGGGAAAGACTAGCTGACTTGTCTGGACCGAAGAAAACGACGTCTGGCTCGTAGTCATTGCGAGGAAACACACAAAGGCATTTCTCGGACTTGACTTGGCCAAGTCGATGAACGGTGACATACGTTCGGAGTAATTGGAAAATATTGCCGGTGACATCCAAATGCCTATTGCGTGCGGGCGAGTGCAAAATCACTTCACCATCAATGAACTCGATCTTTTGTTCGGGCGAAAGTTCGTGATAAAACCGATCGCGTCGCTGACGCTCGGCCTCCAATTCTGCTTGCAAGATCGCAATCGCTTGGGGCAGCTGCGGTGAATGTCGGAGTGGTTCGATCAGTCTATCTACCGATGACATCGGGAAACGCTCTTGTTTTTAAAAACTGGGCTCGCAAGGTCCGCCAAAACAATACAACCGACGTTGGAAAACTTCATTCTAACGGATTGGACGCCAAAAGCGAACTGCGATTCCGGCCCCAGCCCAATCGCTTCCACCATTCGAGGCTTCGTCACCGTCGATCACAGTGGCTCGTAGGCGAAGCGGTTTTGTTCAGCTCATTGGATAACCAAGTCAAATACAGCGGCCTGCCAAGGAGCCATATCCAGATACATGCCCCGCTCCGCCAGATCGTCGCCATTCCATTCGTAACTGGCTGAACTGAGTTGATCTTGCAGTTTCCATTTCCGCCCGGCAAGGTCGGGAAACACAGGCCGCACGCTGAGGAACCAGATCCAGTCGAAACCCAACTCAGCCAGATGATCCAGTTCTGAGTCCGGAATGTACTCCAACGAGCATCGTCGGCCCAGGTTTCGGGAAAACTCGGTTAGCCAGACGCGAGTATTCATTTGATAGAGCGAAGGGTATCGGACCGTTGCCATTTTTAAGAACCAAGCCTGATGCGGTTGGATACAGCCAGTAAAAGTCAAGGTAGTAGGCACATTCTATGTGCCTACTACCTGGAGTCCTGGCAAAAGCTTGACTGCGAACGCCACGGCGGAGCGTGCCTGCACCTTTCACGCCGACAGTTAGTTCTCATCGCTTTCGTTGTCTTCCCAAGTTTCCGTGATCGCTTCGCCACGTCCGGTGATGCCGCGAAGCAGTTCAATTTTCCGTCTCGCGCCGGAGAGTTGCGACTGACAAAGTCGTACATACTCGACGGCTTTTGCGTACTCCACTAACGCGGCATCAAGTCCAAGCGAATTCCCCTCCAATTTGCGGACAATTTGGTCTAGATGAGCCATTGCGGACTCAAACGTCGGAGTCTCTTCTGGAAGGTCTGGTTTAGAACGTGCCATTGGGAATTTGTTTGCTGCGAGATCGGTACGACCTTTGTAAACGCAAAGGTTGTATGGTTTGCTTTCTCAAGAATGCAAGAAGTGGTCTAACATTATAGCGGTGTATCGTAGCCATTTCGTTGAAGCCCTCAATTTTTCGAACAGATTTCGCAGTTCAAATTAGATACTGTAAGGCGAGCGGCAGGATGAGATACCCGTAGAACAGGCTGCTAGCCTGTGCTTTGCATATAGATACAGGCTGGCAGCGCTGGCAGCCTGTACTACGTGTAGTTTTTGCGACCATTCTGTAGCGAACGGACCTAAGCCCGTTAGCGTTCTTCTGCAACCCAAACCATGGTCGTTCTAAACTGCAATTCGATTTGACGCGTGACAGGTGCGACAGGCCCATCTAGGTTGGTGTAAAGATCCTTAGGAGACTCGTTCGACGTGTCGGCGAACAACCTCCATCGAATCCCACGCGTCTGTGCTGGCATCGTAAACAACTTCGTTTCTGGTGTTCCATTGAGCATGATTAAGATATCGCGACCAAACCCGTCTGGGTCGTCAGCTAAGGCGGGCTTGCCTAGCCAACAGATGAGCGTTCCGTCTGGGGCGTCCCAGTGAATCGGTTTACCTGTCGATTCGAACCAGCTCACGTCGGGCACACCGCGTAAATCCTGTGGTCGCCCAGTCAAGAAACGTTCACGACGCAAGGATGGCTGTATCTTTCGAAACTCGATAAGCCCTTGAGTGAATCGCAGAATGTCGGGACTGCTTTCTAGGTTGGCCCAGTTGAACCAAGATAAATCATTGTCTTGGCAGTAGGCATTATTGTTTCCCCGTTGTGTCCGCCGCACCTCGTCGCCCATTAAAAGCATTGGAACGCCTTGACTCAACATCAACGTAGCGATCATGTTTTTGACTTGCCGAGTTCGAATCGCTTCGATGCCCTTCTTCTTTGTTGGCCCCTCAACACCGTAGTTATCGCTGCAATTGTTGTTATCGCCATCGCGGTTTCCCTCCCCGTTGGCCTCATTGTGCTTTTCCTTGTAGCTGACCAAGTCGTTCATCGTGTATCCGTCGTGCGACGTAATGAAGTTGATGCTGCAATAGGGTGCACGACCAGTATGTTCGTAAAGATCCGACGAGCCACTCAAGCGAGTTGCCATGGCTCCAACCATACCAGGATCACCTCGCCAGTAACGTCGCACATCATCGCGATAACGCCCGTTCCATTCCGCCCAACGAAGATCGCCAAATGACCCAACTTGATAAGCTCCGGCGGCATCCCAAGCTTCTGCGATGATCTTGGTGTCGGCCAGCATGGGATCTTCCGCGATCAAATCGACCAATGGCGGATGCGGCATGAGATTGCCATATCGATCGCGGGATAGAATGCTCGCCAAATCGAATCGGAATCCATCGACGTGATAGTTGTGTACCCAGTGTCGCAAACAATGGAAAATCAATTCACGGCAAATCGGATGATTGCCGTTGAATGTGTTTCCACAGCCTGTGTAGTTACTATAGTGAGCACCACCCGAGTTCAAGATATAATAGACTTGGTTTTCAAGTCCCTTGAAGGACAGAACGGGGCCTCTCTCGTTTCCTTCGCACGTGTGATTGAACACGACATCGAGAATGACTTCGATACCCGCTTGGTGCAGGGCTTTTACCATCTGCTTGAACTCAAGCACTTGGGCACCTGGCTCTTTGGAATGAGCGTAGCCTCGATGCGGTGCAAAGAAGGCCATCGGGTCGTAGCCCCAGTAATTTGGCCGCTCTGGCGTATTGCCGTGCATGTCCAAGATCGGAAACTCATGGACCGGCATCAACTCAACCGCAGTAACGCCAAGACTCTTCAAATAAGGTATTTTCTCGATTACACCCAGATAGGTTCCAGGATGCTCAACTTGCGAGGACTTGCTCTGCGTAAAGCCTTTCACGTGCATTTCGTAGATGATGCTATCGCTGAGCGAGCGGCGCACATGGCGATCGCCTTCCCAGTCAAATGCATCATCGACGACGACGCATTTCGGTGGTCGGATAACGCCGTCTGTCGTATGTTGGCAACATCCGGCCAACGCCTTGGCGTACGGGTCTACAAGCCGAGCGTTGCTGTCAAACCATTGACCCGATTCTGGATCGAATGGCCCATTGGATTGAAGATGGTATAGCTGTCCGGGTTTTAAATGTGGAACACAAATGCTCCAAACGTCACCCCATCGATCATTGCGTCGGTCAAACTCGACTATTTCGGACGGTTCACGGTCGTCTACATGCTTGTACAGCAAGAGCCGCATGGCTGTCGCGGATCGACTGAATATCGTAAATTGAACGCCTTTTTCGGTAACATTCGCTCCGTAAGGCAGACGATAATCAAATTGTAATTCGGGTAGCGGATGCCGCATGAGCATATAACAATGAGTATCCTTTCCAGTCCAATGAGGGCAGGTTGGTTGATTTGGCAATCAAACCTTAGCACGCTTCAAGTCGAAAACTGGAATGGAAGTTGGTGGAAAGACCTCGAATTGTACCATAACAGGTGGGCTTTGTTGTCTTAGAGAATCCTTTCTGTCCTGCGTCAAGTTCTTACGATCGTAGTGATCGCGAAAGACACACCGCATGGGCGAATTCGGTGATCTTATTTCTGAAACTTCAGAATGCGGATCCCTTTCGCTGACCATTCCGCAGGTTCTTGATTACGCCAAAACAAGCCGTGAGGGAAGCAATGCAAACGGACCATGCAAACGCCTTGGTGGTATTTGGGTGCGAAGCGAGCCACGCGAGAATCTTCAAAAACCCTCTGACTTTCCCCCGGCCGACAGGACGCTGGATCCAAGGTTGGTTTAGGTCAATAACACCGAACGCAACGCAAAAGGCCGCAACTGCTATTGCAACGTATGCAACGGCTGAGGCTAGAGCCTCAATCTCCCATTTTTGGATCGCAGCCGTAACGAAGTTCATTGGCGTTGGGCTCTGCTTTCCGGTCAACCCATTTAGAAATGAATCAGAAACCTTGCCGCGAAACAACCCATGAGCGAATTTCGTAGCCGGCAACCACTTCCACCACGCGATGGCACCCCACAAAGCAGCCAAGCGAGAGATTACAATTGGCCAGCTATCGCCGGGAAGTAGGAATAGCGTTACAGCGAGTATTCCGAATGGTGCAATGTTTAGGGCCATGATCGCGCAAAACGCGATGATTGCCCAACCAAAGCCAAAAAGCTCGTGCTGAGTTGGAAGAAAATTCGCGTTGGGTTTACTAGATATTGCTGATTCAGGATGTAATAGAAAACCTACAACGAGCAATGGAACTCCAATGGCAAAGCCTAAAATTAACGCTAGCCAGATCGGGAATTGCACGAACACGACTGGCAGACAAATCATCAGCATCGCGGTTGCTATACCCGCAGATACAACCACGTTTGACAAGAGAGTTGAGTTCGTCTTCACTATCGATCCTTTTGCCGCAACGTAGCAAATAGCTAAGTCTTTTTGACGACGAACTTTTTCCCAGCGACCTCGATCACGTCGCTTACAACCAGTTGCCTGCGTCGCCGCGTCTCCACTTGGCCATTCACTTTAACTTCGCTGTTCTGAATCAATTGTTTGGCTTGACCGCCCGTTTCCGAGATCGCATTCGTTTTCAAGAAATGATCGAGACGCAACGTATCTGGTTTGGGTTCGGAGTCATGCATTGAACCAGCGGAATTGGGCATTTCGACAACCATGGTAGATGAGGGTCATTTTGATGGACTGCCATTGTAGTCGCAAGAACCTCAATGTTGAACGGCAAGTTTCGTCAGCTAAACCGAGCAAAACCGCGCAGCGGACTCGGCCCTAGGCAAGGATATCTTTCGCGACTTCACCGTACACATCCGTGAGTCGGAAGTCCCGTCCCGCGTATCGGTGGGTTAGCTTGGTGTGATCGAATCCGAGCAGGTGCAAGATGGTTGCGTGCAGATCGTGGGTGCCTATCTTGCCGAGGACCGATGTGCCGCCGGTTTCGTCGGTTGCTCCATAACGCATGCCGCCTTTGACTCCGCCGCCGGCCATCCACATCGTGTAGCCTGAATTGTTGTGGCGTCGACCGTCGCCGCTGTTCGCCTGGTCTTGAGGGCTGCGGCCGAACTCACCACCCCACAGCACAAGCGTATCCTTGAGCATATCACGCTCTTTCAGATCTTGAAGCAACGCAGCGATGGGTTGATCGACGGCGAGGCAGTTCTCAGTCAGGGCAGACTTCAGGTTGTTGTGTTGATCCCAGCCCTTCTTGCTGACTTGGATGAATCGGACACCTGACTCAGCCAGCCGCCGGGCCATGAGACATTGCGTGCCGAATTCTTGGGTGGCTTCGTGGTTGATCCCATAGCGCTCTAGGGTGCTAGACTTCTCGGCTTTGAGATCGAGTACGGCCGGGACTGAAGTCTGCATGCGATATGCAAGCTCGAAAGACTGGATCACGCCATCTAGTTCTGGATTGCCAGGATGTTTGTCAAGCAGATCTCGATTCATCTCTTGGATCAAGTCGATCTGCGAACGTTGACGGCCGAAGGCAAGATGCCGGTTGCGGATGTCGGCGATGCCGCCGGCTTCTAGATCCACTCGTGTGCCCTGATACGACGCCGGCAGAAACGAGGATCCGTAGTTTTGTGCTCCGCCGAGACCCACTGGATTGATAGTAATGAATCCCGGTAGGTCCTGATTTTCCGAACCCAATCCGTAGGTAGTCCACGCACCCATGGATGGCCTGACGAAATTGGCGCTACCCGTGTGTAGTGCAATGGTCGCTTGAGGATGAGCCGCGTTCGAAGTGTGCATGCCGTTGAGCAGACAAAGATCATCGGCGTACCGGCTGACTTCGGGAAAAAGTGAACTGATTTGCAAGCCGCTTTTGCCTTTGGGCTCGAATTGGAATTGGGGTGCCAGGAGCGTACCCCCCTTGCGTTTGTCGCCATCGGAACTGCTCATTGTCTTGCCATGATTCGCCTTGAGTTCCGGTTTCCAGTCGAATGTATCCAAGTGACTTGGACCACCCTGCATAAACAGGAAAATGACTCGCTTGGCTTTGCCCGTAAAGTGCGGTTGTTTCGGTGCCAATGGAGAAGTGAAATCTTCCGGAGTAGCGAGGACTTTTTCAGCATTTAATGCGGCAAAGGCTAGCCAACCAAATCCGGCGGCAGTGGTTTGCAGCATGCCACGGCGAGTGACAGCGGTGAAGGTGTTTCGGCAAGTGTTCAAGGGTGTCTTTCCGTATTGATTCAATTTAATTTAAGGAAGGTAGCGGAACTCAGCGGACGAATAGAGAGCCTGAGTCAAAGCCGCCCAATTGCTCCGTTTGTCTTTTGTTTCGTTCAGAAATGTCAATGCGCGCTCTGTTTCCGCTTCGGTAGGATAACGGCAAAGAGAATAGGCGTACGCGAAACGGACTCTGGCTTTATCATCCGGCAAATTCTGCTCGAGAATTCGATCTGCGGCCCGCTTGGCAACGTCGACCACGAATGGATTATTGAGCAAGAAGAGTGCCTGCGGGGGTACGGTGGTCACATCGCGCTGGCCATTTACTTGATCTGGTTCCGCGAAATCGAACACGGTAAACATGCCAGGCAACTTCGAACGGAAGACCGGCAGATAGACGCTTCGAACGGGCCGGACAATGGGATCTTCTGCTTTCCCTTTTCTGTTTCCCTTGCCGAGATCGCCTGCATCCGAGGAGTCAAAGGGTGCTCCGGCGGGCCTTTCGGTTTGCAACATTCCTCCAGCCGCTAGCAAAGAATCGCGAATCGCCTCAGCTTCGAGACGGCGCAGATTGGCTCGCCAGTATAGACCGTTGGCTTCATCGACCGCCGAGTTGGCGGGTATAGGTTGACCGCTTAGTCGATACGTACGACTGAGTACAATTGAGCGAATAAGGGACTTGACCGACCAGCCCTCATCCATGAACTGAGTCGCCAGATGATCGAGCAGTTCGGGATGCGTCGGAGCAGCCCCCGATGCGCCGAAATTGTCGACGGTCTCGACTAGGCCGCGGCCAAGCAAGTGCGCCCAGACGCGATTGACCATAACCCGCGCTGTTAACGGATGATCGCGAGACGCAAGCCACTCTGCTAACTCTCGCCGACCGCTTTCCCTGCTAGGAAGGAGCGGCAATTGCATGCGACTAAAAATGGTTGGGAACGCCCGCGGAACGACGTCACCTTGGATATCCGGCTCACCACGAACACGGAGCGCCAGATTAGTCACGCGCCCTTCCGCAGCAGCCATCGCCAACGCTGCATCCATATCGATCGCTTCTTCAGGAGCATTCTTTTTGTTCTTGGCCTGTGCGGGACGAATTTCCGTTTCACCGAGTTTAGCTAATTGTTGGCGGATCTGAGTGACCTCTTCCTTGAGCCTTGCACGGTTGTTTTTGCTTTTGGCTTCGGCTTGAAGTTGCTTAAGTCGATTCTTTAGTTTCGCGATTTGGGCTGCATTGTTGCTCGTCGGCGTGTTATTCTTTTTCGAATCCGATGGCTTGGTTGACGGCGGCATGTCTAACTTGGCAAGCAGGCTCGGCTGGTGATACTGCTTGCTCCCACCTTGCCGATTCTGTTGACCGCTCAACGTGGCCGTGCTCGCAAAAACGCCTGCCATTGCGTAGTAATCGGACTGAGCAATTGGATCGAACTTGTGATCGTGACAGCGTGCACAACCCAGCGTGAGTCCCATCGTGGCGCGGCCAAGTGTATCCATTTGGTCATCGATGCGGTCAAGTTGGAATTGCTCGCTGTCGCGTTCATTCAAATCCATCGATCCCAAGGCGAGGAGGCCGGTGGCAATCAGCTTTTCCTCGCGATCCTGCTTGTCAGTCGCATTCAATAAATCGCCTGCAACTTGTTCCGCGAGGAATTCGTTGTAGGGTTTGTCCGCGTTAAATGCATCGATAACATAATTGCGATAACGCCATGCATATGGAAAAGGAATATTGCGTGTTTTGCCAACCGAGTCTGCGTAGCGGGCCACATCCAGCCAATGCCTGCCCCAGCGTTCGCCGAAGCTTGGCGATTGCAACAAAACGTCCACTACTTTCGCGAGAGCTTCATCGTCTGACGCTGAATCATGCACGAAAGCGCCAACTTCGCTCACGGTGGGCGGCAAACCGGTCAAGTCCAGCGTCACCCGGCGAATCAGAGCGAATCGATCTGCATCCAACGCTGGTCGCAGTCCGGCAGCCTCGATCTTAGAAAGGACGAAATGGTCCAAATCGCCGTGAGTCCAACTATTGTTTTTGACTACCGGGATTGCCGGTCGTGCTACGGGTTGAAAGGCCCAGTGTTTCCTTCCCTTTTCCCAATCGATCCCAGGTGCCTTTGCGACCTTCGTTCCTGTTCGCGGGTCGGGCGCTCCCATTTGGACCCAACGTTCCAGAACTGAGATCTCCGCTTCGGCGAGCTGATACTTGGGCGGCATCTGGAGATGCGAATTCTTATAGCGAACCGATTCGATCAACCGACTTTCGTTCGGGTTGCCAGGTTCGATCGCTTCCCCCGAATCGCCGCCGGCCATCCAGCCTTCCTTCGAATCGAGCAACAGGCCGCCTTTGAGCTTCTTGGTCTCGGTCGAGTGGCATTCGTAACAATGCTTGATGAGCAGCGGGCGGACTTTCCCCTCAAAAAAAGCCAACTGGTCGGGGGAGGGCTCGGTAGCCGTGGCGACCGAAATGCCTTTGAGCAGGGCAAAGGAACAAATCAACAGGTAATTAACTCGGTCGGAAGTTCTCAAGTTCATTTTTGAACCGATTGGCAATGAATGGACGATCAAAGATACATGGCTGCAGCATATCATAGAGGGCACAAAGTCCTCAATTATTCACCCGAATCGGCAACAAAGTCCGACTTTAGGGAGTAGGCCAATACCTCGAAACATCCTATTAACAGCCATCAATCGCGAAGGTTTTCGACCACTCGCTGAGCGGATCGCAAGCCGAACAACCAGAACAAGGCGGGATGCACAAAAAAATCGAGCAAGGTCGAACTGATCACGCCCCCAAGAATCACCGTCGCGACTGGATACAAAATTTCTTTACCCGGCTGTCCTGCTGCAAATACCAATGGCACTAAGCCAATGCCTGCGGTTAAGGCTGTCATAAGAACGGGGGCGAGACGCTCCTGTCCTGCCCGCACGATCATCTCTTGCGTCCAATCCTCCCCTTCATGCTTTACTAAATGCAAGTAGTGTTGCAGTAACAAGATCCCATTCCTAGATGCGATACCACCCAACGAGATGAAACCGACCAGGCTGGCAATCGTCAAGTTCTGTCCCGTGATCACCAACGCCGCAACAGATCCGATAAAAGCCATCGGCACAGCAGCCATGACTTGAAGCGATAGATTGATCGATCGGAACATCGTGTAGAGAGTCAAAAACACACCAGCCAAGGCAACCAGGAACAGCCAACCAATCATTTGCGAGGCTATCTTCTGGCTTTCAAACTGACCGCTGAACTCGAAATAGTATCCTTGCGGCAACGACGAACTATAAGCCTTCAATTTGCTTTGAATCTCCTCGACAACTTCCACCAAGCCGCGGTCTGCGACATTGCATTGAATCACGATGCGCCGTCGGATGCGTTCGCGCTGAATCGTATTCGGCCCGAGCGATTCCTCGATTCTAGCAAGCGATTCCAAAGGGACTTTTCCGCCGCCAGGAAGATCAATCGTAAGACGCCGTAGTACATCCAGGTCCTGTCTCGCATCCTCTCGCAATCGCACTACCAGATCAAATGTTCGTTGACCTTGCATGATTTCCGAAACAATTTGGCCGTTCATGGCCGTTTCGATTAACTGGTTTAGCTTGTCCACCGACACGCCCGCCGCAAGCATCTTGTCCCGATCGTATTCGATCTTCAGTTGGGGAATCAACGTTTGCTGTTCGATGAGTAAGTCGCGAATCCCCCGAATGTCTTGCATCTCTGCTTTCACTTCAGCAGCCTTGCGTCGCAGGATGTCAAGATCGTCACCGTAGAGCTTGACTCCAATCTGGGCTTTAACACCTGAGAGCATGTGTGAGATCAAGTGCGAGATCGGCTGTTCGACTGCGAACACAAGACCAGGCATTTCCCTTAAATCGTCACGTATTTTGTCGAGTTGTTGTTCGCGATTGCGAGTTGATTTGGAATCGAGTTCGATAATGTACTCGCTGGCGCTGACGGGCTCGGCGTGTTCATCCAGCTCGGCTCTCCCTGTTCGTCGCACGAAATGAACGATGTCGGAGTTGCGAACCAACGCTTGCTCGACGGAACGATTCATGCTGACCGTCGTCTTGAGCGACGTGCCAGGCGGCAGCAGTACATTGAGTTGGATTGCACCCTCATTAAAGGGAGGTAGGAAATCACGATCAAGCCTCAAGACAAAAAAGATCGAAATCGCGACCATCAACAGAACGGCTGTGAGATTGAAGATCGGGAAACGCAAGCTGAACCGAATCACAACCGTTGCGATCACTTTCAATCCGCGTAAAATCGGCCCATCCTGTTGTTGTACCACTGCCCGCGACGAAGGAAGCAACCAATAGGAGAGAATGGGTGTTACGGTCAGCGATATGACGAGTGAGGCTAGAATCGAGACAACGTACGCAATACCAAGCGGTGCGAATAAGCGTCCCTCCATCCCGGAAAGAGCAAACAATGGTAGGAAAACGAGACAAACAATGATCGTGCTAAAAACGATTGAGCTTCGCACTTCCAGACTGGCATTGTAGACAACTTTGAGAGCACTCTGTGGCTCGCGAAGGGCGGCGTTCTCTTTGAGACGCCTAAAGATGTTTTCCACGTCCACAATGGCGTCGTCTACGAGTTCACCAATCGCCACCGCCAAGCCTCCCAACGTCATCGTGTTGATCGAAAGTCCAAGTGCTTTAAAAACCAAGACTGTCGTCAACAACGAAAGCGGAATCGCTGTCAATGAAATGAAAGTGGTACGAAAGTTCATCAAAAAGAGAAAGAGAATGACAGCGACCAAAATGCCTCCATCGCGGAGGGCCACCAAGACGTTTTCGATCGCTCGGTCAATAAAGTGCTTCTGAGCGTAGAGCGGCTCAATTCGAATCCCTTTGGCCAACGACGGCTTGATCTCATCGATGGCTTTCAAAATGGATTCGCTGATTGCGCGGGTGTCTGCTCCCGGTTGCTTGCTAACGGTCAAAACCACGGCTGGGCCTCCACTGAATCCGTCGATTTCTCGAACGAACGCGGCTGCGTCACCTCGTTTTACTTGAGCGGCCTCAACGACGTTGGCCAACATCGAGAGGGCGACAGGCCTGCCATCGCGCACCGCGATTGGAACTCTTTTTAAGTCATCGAGACTTTGGATTCGGCCGATCGCTCTCACGAGCCATTCGTCGGCACCTCGCTGGTCCAGATAGCCACCGGTCGCATTTTCATTGCTTGCCTGAACCGCTTTTTGGACATCATCGATGGAGATCCCAAATTTGACTAAGGCGTTTTGATCGAGTTGCACTTGGAATTGTTTCCGACCACCCCCCATCGTGAAAACCTGCGCAATACCGGGGAGGGCAAGCAATCGCTGTCGGACAATCCAGTCCGCTTGCGTTCGGAGTTCGACCGGATCGATGGACTCATCTGTGTCCGCCGCATCGTGCCACATTCCCAGGATCATGATCTGCCCCATAATGGAGGAGATGGGCGCCAGTTGCGGTTTGGCGTTTTTTGGCAACCGATCCATCACCATGGCCAAGCGTTCGTTGACGATCTGGCGTGCCGAGTAGACATTCGCACCAAAATCGAACTCGACATAGATAATGGACATACCAGTCGAAGAAGTGCTCCGAACAGCTTGTACGCCGTTGGCACCATTGATTGCGGTTTCGATTGGAAAGGTGACGCGGCTCTCAACTTCCTCAGGAGCCATCCCGGCCGCCTCGGTCATGATGACGACCCGAGGCCGATCCAGGTCAGGAAATACATCGATTGGCAACTGCGATGCGATCCACAGCCCGTACGCCGATAACGCAATTGCGATCGCAATGACTGGCAGTCGTTGCTGAAGTGCAAATCTCAAAACGGCATTGAGCATAGATTGGATTCTTGGCTAACGGCTAGTGATTGTGTCCTGCGTGCGGGTCCGCCCCACCGCCCGCTTTGTTTTTTAATGCCATTTGCAGTTGATGGGCCCCGCGCCGTGCCACGACATCACCTGGGAAAATGGTGCCGTCATTTTCAAGAACCACCGAAAGCTGATCGCGGTATAGTTCGTGGACGGAAAGTCGCTCGAAGTGGTCCCCATTTTGTTGGAAGACATAACTTTCAATGCCTTCTTTCGCGACTGCGTCTACCGGAAGTACGATTTGGTCCTCCCACTGCTCGACCGGCACTTGAAGTTGCAATCGTTGCCCGGTCCGATATTGCCAAATGACATAGCGTTGATGAGAGGCATTGCTGGTGTCTTGCAGGAGAATGTTGGGCAGCAACACGTAGAACTTGAACGTTCGCGTAGTTGGGTCGATTTCATTGTCTACCCAACCCATGGTCAGCCCGTCAATCTTCGACTGTTTTCCGCTCTCCTCAAGCACTGCGGAAACCAAGACGTTTTGCTGCTTTGCCTTGGTGATTTGACCGGATTCGGATTCAAAGGCTTGTCCCTCGACGAGCAGTTCGTCGAAATCAGCCAAAGTGCAAAGCAGATCACCCGCGTTGACGATTTGCCCTTTTTGAGCTCGCATGTCTTGCAGAACAAGCATGTGCGCCGGAGCATGCGATGCTTCAGCCGGTTTGTCAAAAGTAGTTCGCAATTTCTTGGATATGTCAGACTTGCCCGACGAACTTAAATGCATCTCATCGTCATTATGGTCATCGGGACCTGGGGCAAAGACTCGCATCTCAGTGAGCAATCGGCGATCGGTTTCGATGGATTGGATTTGAGCGATCGTTAGACCATGCAAGCGGAGCGCTTCGCGTTGCGAGTTCATGAGTGCTTCCACTTTATCCAGGCTATACTGACGATCCAACAGAGTCTTGTTGGAGAGTGCCCCGCTGCTTGCGAGTTTTTCAATTCGTGCAATCTCTTTGACTTCAATGTCGCGTTCGCCCAATGACTGGAGAAACTCCTTTTGGGCCGTCACGAGGTCTTCGTGGGTTAAACGCATTTCCAAAAGCAAGTCACCCGGCTCAACCGCCTCTCCAGAGACAGCATGCACATGCGTGACGATACCCGTCATCGCAGCGCTGACAGGCAGTCTTGTTCTGCCAGGCCTATCGACGATGATCGCGGGTACTGTAATCGTTCTTTGAAATGTGGACAATTCGATTGGCTCAAGATAGTCGTCGGTCAAACCAAGGTTTTTTCGGGCTGCATCGGAGAGCTCGATCGAGTTTGTTTCGTCGTGGCCATGGCCATGGTCGTGGCCATGGTCATGTCCTTCCTCTTGTTGTTGGATGGAATGGTCGACTTTGGTCCATGAAAAATCAATCAGTGATTTGCCTACTTGGTAGCGTCCATGCAACCATCCAGCTCCATAAACCACAAAGATCGATACGAAGATACAGAGCCAAACCAAGGGTGTTTTCAGATGTTCTTTATTCATTGCGATTCAGCGGACCCAGCACGAGTTTATTTGGTCGGTAGACGATCTATCGCTTTTGTGGCCCCGAGCCCTGTGACTGAGTTGCGTGTTTGTGACCAGAGTGATCATGATCGTGAGCGACCTTAACAACGTACGATTTTTTGCCGATCTTCAGCGACAGTTTTGGGTCTGAGCCATTCGCGTGGAGACCGTGGATAAGCTCGGGACTTGTCAACTGAAAGCAGGATGAAGAACCAGCTTTGTCTGTTGTCTGTGGTGCCGCCTTCAGTTTGAACTGCACTGGTTTGTTCGCCAATTTCATGTTGATTGCTAAGAAAGGGGCGTCTAACGCAACATACGACTTCGCCTGTGCGTCCAAGACGTAAATCGCGAACAGTTTCTTCGTTTCGTCAACAACGACTTCCGCGTGAAATTCCTCGTTGCCAATCTCCAACAGTTCGCCTTCGTGTGGGCCATGCACCGGATGCGCACTCTTGGGTGCTGCAGGCGGGACTGGCGACTGAGCTTGAACTGCGGATGGGATCGCCATCAGAACAAGACTGACTGACATTAGGATTACTCTTATCATGATCTAACTCCACTGATTTGATTTTTAAAGAATGCACAAAGATGCAAATGTTGCGTCAAGCTCAACTATGCGGCGCAAGACGCTTAGAACCATCACTCGGAGCGATGTTACGGTAAGGCCGTTCGTTTGAGGCTACTTACGCGAGCGGCAGCATGAGATAGTCCCGTAGAACAGGCTGCTAGCCTGTGCTTTTTTGGGCTATTACAGGCTGGCAGCCTGTGCTACGCACTTGAATCAGATGCGCAGGTGTGCAAGCATTAAGAGAGCTCGGCTACCAAGTCCGCGCGAAATACGTTCATTCCAGGGGTCGGAGTTAGAAGCGGTTTTTCCACTCACAACAGGGACGACCGCGTCGATGAACTGTTGTACGACAATTGTCTTCTGAATTTCGTTATCTTGAGCAAGCCCTGTAAAGGCATGCGATATCAAGAAAACATGATGGTGAGAGCTGTTCTCGCAATGCAAGCAATCACCGCAGGGGCAAAGAGCCTCAATCGTTCCGGCCTCAGCCGAATCGCAAGCTATTTCCAGATCGTAGCATTCGGGCGCGTGGCAATCACCCGAACAGTGCTCAGCGACTGCTTCATTTTCAATCTTTTGCGCGCAGACCCCCATCGATCCGCAGCAGCAAACCAACTGCAATCGAACAAAAGACACAAGTAATAGGATGGATATCCAGCGCTGCATTCATCTACTCCTTGCAAAAGGATATCGGCATCCCGGTCGACAATCAAGATTGTAAGTTGATCGGCAGACCAAAAACTACCACGTAGCACAGGCTGCAATAGTTAAAAAACACAGGCTAGCAGCCTGTTCCACGGGTATCCCATGCTGCCGCTCGCCTAGGTTGCCAAAGCCGATGTTTTTGCAGATCCGTCCGCTAAAGCCTATACACCAACGGTGAACCGCATAAAATGGATTTGAACCATTTGCTACTTTTATTGAGGATTTTCCGAATGAGTCCCAACGGCGCCTTGGCGACGACACTTGAAGATCGTCTCGTAGAGCTAGGTGGAATCGCCGCAAGCCGTGTTCGGCTTGATCCAACTCCCGGTCAAGCAACGCTTGAGGATCTGCTTGCAGTCAATGAGTCACGCGAGGGCGGATTGTGCGAACTGGTCGACGGCAGTTTGGTGGAGAAAGCCATGGGTTACGAAGCGTCCGTAGTGGCAATGGCGATCGCGCACATCTTGAGACATTTTGTTTCGAAGAACCGCCTAGGTTTGGTCTCGGGAGCGGATGGTTTCTTTCGTCTGCTTTCCTCTACTCGTGGGCCCGATGTCGCTTTTGTTTCGCTTGATCGCTTGCCGGGTGGTTCCTTTCCGACACAGAATTATCCCCAGTTGGTTCCCAATTTGGTTGTCGAAGTGCTCAGCCCTGGTAACACCAAAGCTGAAATGGCAAGAAAACGTTTAGAGTACTTTCACAGCGGCGTGCAAATAGTTTGGATGGTCGATTGCAAGCACCGTACCATCGCAATCTACACTTCGCCTTCGAATGTTCGGGTAGTCGGCGAAAGGGAATTCATCGACGGGGGAAATGCGATTCAGGGTTTTACATCTCCGGTAGCCGATTTCTTTGTCGACTTGGACATCGGGAAACAAAGCCCGGCAACCTAGAGCTTTGTGACAGCTTAGAATTAGGGTTGGATGGTGTGGATCTTGTTAAAGATCCCACAGATTCAGGATCTTTAACAAGATCCACTACCCTAAAATCAAGCCATAACAAAGCACTCGTGCTCGCACACAAAGACGTTATTGTTTGAGAAGCTGTTGCCAGCCCCAGCGATGTAGATTCTGTGAATCCGAGTAGCGTGCCGGGGAACCGCTGGCACCGAGCACGATCACGATTAACGAGCGACCGTCTCGTTGGCTACAGGAAACGAGACAAGCCCCCGCAGCATCGGTCGTGCCAGTTTTCAATCCAAAGTAGCCATCGGTTGCAAGTAACTGGTTGGTATTCTTCCACACAATATTGCGAGTGTATCCTGCCGCGCCAGTAAGTTCGCAGCCACGTTGTCGCGTTTTCACAATGCTCTTCAAGAGAGTCGATTCAAGTGCGGCTTGAGAAAGTTTCAGCAAGTCCGCGCAGGTGCTATGGTGATTTTTGACCGTCAGACCATGCGGGTTTTGATATTGAGTCCCGGTCATGCCTAACCGCAAGGCCTCTCGGTTCATCGCATCGACAAAGGAATCGAGGGGATCTTGATCTTCCGAAACACCTGGAGCACGAAGGCGTGAACCGAAATGTTCCGCCATC
>JAIPFP010000087.1 GCA_021736575.1 Pirellula sp.
ATCGCTCACACTTTAATCGCTTGCAATTCGTTGATGAAAGGCTTGGGCAAAGTCTTGCTCAACGAGTCCGCATTGCATGCAGACCTCGATGCAAACTGGGCAGTCGTTGCGGAAGCCATCCAAACCATCCTGAGACGAGAGGGGTATCCTCAGCCCTATGAAGCTCTCAAGGGCTTGACGCGTACGAACGACGTGATCACCGAAAAAGCCATTCGCGAGTTCATCTTGAGCTTGGATGTGTCCGTCCGTATTCAGGAAGAATTGTTGAGAATTTCCCCGTTTAATTACACAGGGATATAGTGATTAGGCGAGAGGCAGACTGCGCGGAATTCGGGAAAACGCTATACTTCTACCTGGGAATTCGGATGTTGGTCCGAAGGGGCCCCAATCCGCAACCTTGGTTTTACAGCTAATCAACCGGGACGAAGCGGAAAAAATCGTCGGGGCAGAATTGGCCCGAATCCGCAACCTTGGTTTTATGGCCCGCTGGGAGATTGAATGCAGCAAAAAGTATTTGAACATCGATTACCTAACGGAATGGTCGTCCTCGGTGAGCCCATGCCTTGGCTGGAGTCGGTAGCATTTTCACTTCTACTGCCAGCCGGTACCCACAATGAACCGAGCAACAGACTTGGACTTGCAGGAGTCACGCTAGAGATGTGCCAGCGCGGAGCGGGCCCATACAGTAGCCGTGAAATCGTAGAACAGCTTGACTTTTTAGGTGTCGAAAGGTCCAGTTCGGTAACGACGTTTCATACTTCGCTGAGTATGGCAGCGATGGCGAGCGTGCTCGAACCAACACTTGAGATCGCCGCAGCCATCTTTCGTCAGCCACACTTCCCCGAGGACGAACTGGAGGAGGCGCGACAGTCCGCATTGCTGGAGCTAGCTTCGATCGATGACGATCCGGCACAAAAGTGTTTCAAGGAACTAAAGAGATTGCGGTATGGTGAACTCTTCGGTCGTTCATCGCTTGGTGACGAAAACGGCTTAGAAGAGGCAACGCTCGTCGACTGCAAAAAGTTCCAGCGAGATCACTACCATCCTGACGGAGCCATATTAAGTTTGGCAGGCAATTTTAATTGGGAAAAATTTGTCGCGACGGCAGAGCAGTTGTTTGGCGACTGGACAGGGAATGCACTTGCGAAACATCCCAAGGTGGCATCCATTCCGGGAAACTCGCATTTGGAACATGACAGCCAACAAACGCACATCGCACTTGCATACGATGCGGTCTCCTACAATCACCCTGAATACTACCAAGGCCGAGGGCTCGTGGGGATATTGAGCGATGGCATGAGCTCTCGGTTATTTGCCGAAGTGCGAGAGAAACGCGGTTTGGTTTACTCGGTTTCCGCATCCTCGCATTCGCTGGACGATTGCGGCAGCGTTTTATGTTACGCGGGTACGACCGCCCCACGAGCACAAGAAACGCTCGATGTCACGGTCGCAACGATTCGTTCCCTCAACCAGGGGATTGAACCTGACGAGCTGAAGCGACTCAAGTCGCGTGTTCGCACATCCTTGGTGATGGAGCAAGAAAGCAGTTCGTCCCGAAGTTCTCAAATGGCCTATGACTGGGCCTACCTGGGACGTGTGCCAACTCGGCAGGAGTTGCTCAAAGCCATAGAAGCGCTCACTTGCGAGAGCTTGTTGGAGCACTACCGAAAGTACCCGCCGCGCCGATGGTCCCTCGTTACGATTGGACCAGAACCCTTGGAGTTTGCTGATGCAGTTTCGCAGTGAAAAACTTGACAATGGCTTGGAAGTGATCGCGGAAATCAATCCGGAAGCCTTCAGCTTGTCGCTTGGTTACTTCGTCAAAACAGGGTCGAGAGATGAGACACCTGAGATGGCCGGCGTCAGCCATTTTCTCGAACACATGATGTTTAAGGGGACCGCAAAACGCACAGCAGTGGATGTGAATCGTGAGCTTGACGACCTAGGTTCGCAGTCCAACGCTTACACGAGCGAGGAACAAACCGTTTATTACATGAGTGTATTGCCTGAGAATCAACATGCGGCCCTCGACTTGCTCAGCGACATGATGAGGCCAGCCCTTCGAGACGAAGATTTCCAAACGGAGCGTCAGGTCATTTTGGAAGAAATCGCCATGTACGATGATCAACCACCCTACGGGGCTATGGAACGCGCAGCCGAAGGTTACTTCGGAGATCATCCACTTTCTCGACGTGTCTTGGGTACGAAAGAGACTGTGGCCCAACTTGATCCCGATTCGATGCGTACCTATCACCAAGCAAGATATGCCCCAAACAATTTGACGCTAGTCGCGGCGGGTGCAGTTGATTTCGACCAATTGCTCCTGTCGGTGGATGAGTTGACGCGACAGTGGAAGCCTTCCACCGCTGGACGTTCATTGAATCAGCCGGTCCCAAGAAATGAAGACATCGAAATGGTTCATCCACCCGCTACCCAGCAATATACGCTTCAGTATTCGCCGGGCCCCGGGTATTGCGACGCAAACCGATACGTTTCGAGAATACTAGCGTCCATTCTGGGCGATGACTCTGGTAGCCGGCTGTTCTGGGAATTGGTCGATACGGGGTTAGCGGAATCAGCGGCTATCTTTACTCAGGAGTTTGAGGAGTGTGGATTGTTATGCGCGTTTCTCGCATGTGCCCCTGAACAGCACGACGAGAATTGGGCGATCATCCAGAAAATTCTGACGCAAGGAAAACAAGCACCCATCACGGATCGCGAACTTGAACTTGCCAAAAACAAGATCTGCTCCGGAATGATCCTCGGTTCGGAGCGACCGAGCAATCGCTTGTTCTCGGTCGGCAACGCATGGACCATTCGTCGCAAATACGAAACCATCCAGTCCGCTTCGCAACACTATCGTCAAGTCTCAATCGAAGCGGTGCAAAAAGAATTCGAGTCCCTTGTGGACCGAACGAAGGTAATCGTAAGCGTCGGGCCACAAGGTTAACTAAAGTAGCAGGCACATTCTATGTGCCGTCCGCCGCTATCGCAGGCGAAGCTGGACTGATTTGTCCCCTTCGGAATCTCGAACGACCAACCGGATGGAACCTTTCCTGAAAGCCGCCTCTGCAGCGTCTGAAAATTCGACCGGGTTGTTTACCTTTTTTCCGTTTACAGAAAGGATGACAACGCCAGGCGGAATTGTAGCTGCGAAGGGACTTTGACGGCTGACGCTCTTGACTTCGACACCTTCCCCATCATTCAAAGCATACTCCTCTTGAACTTCGCTCGAAACAGGGCCGAGGTTCATTCCAAGCACTTCCATGGATTCCGATGCGCTTGCCATCAAGGCCGACTCATCCAGTTCCCCGACCGTAACTGAGATTTCCGATTGCTTGCCGTCTCGCAGGACAGAAACCTTTAATTGAGTGCCGGGTTTCGTTTCGCCAATGGTTCGACGCATACTCGATTCGGATTCGATGGGTAAACCGTTGATGGATGTGATAACATCCCCTTTTCTGATACCGGCCTTATCCGCGGGCATGTCTTTGTTAACCGATGCAACGAATGCGCCTCGAGTTTCGATGGGCAACGCAAGGCTTTTGGCCTTTTCAGGCGTCATCGTTTCCGGCTTAATGCCTATGACGCCACGCGTGACTCGTCCTTTGGAGATCAACTCTTCGAGAACTCGTTTTGCAATATTGCTTGGTACCGCGAAGCAGACTCCGCTGTAGCCACCGCTCCGTGAAGCGATCGCGGTGTTGATCCCGATCACTTCACCGTGCAAATTCAAAAGTGGCCCGCCGCTGTTTCCGGGATTGATCGCCGCATCGGTTTGGATGAAATTATCGTACGGCGTGATTCCTTGATCGTTTCGGTTCGTAGCGCTCACGATTCCAGCCGTTACGGTTTGCGTCAGACCAAATGGACTGCCAATGGCAATGACCCAATCCCCGACTTCCATGCTTGCCGAATTTCCGAGAGGAGCAGCCACCAAGCCAGTTGCATTGATCTTAAGGACGGCTAGATCCGTTCGCTCATCGACCCCAATGACCTTCGCCTCCATCTTGCGATCGTCACTCAGCACGACTTCTAGAACGCTTGCCCCTTTCACCACGTGGTTGTTGGTGAGGATATAACCGTCTTCGCGAACGATGACACCGGAACCTAACCCGTTTTCAAACCGTCCGTTAGGCCCGCCGATCCCCCCATCGGTGTCATCCGGATCAATCCCTTGGAATTGGCGTCCAAAGAACTGTTCGAGCTCGGGTGGCAGCCCCCTCAGTTGGCCGCGAGATTGGCCGCGAGATTGGCCGCGAGTTTGAGCAGAACGGACGACCACGTTCTTGATACTGACTACCGACGGTTTAAGTGACTTCGCAACGTCCCGAAAAACTTTTGACAATTGGTCTGCGCCGATGGTTTGGTCCAGACCACCACGTGCTTGCTGAGCCTCCACAACCTGTTGTGCGTAGACAACGGATGTGCCTTTGGACGGTCCGGAAAAGAGCCAGTAGGCCACAGGAGCGCCAAAAACAACAGACAAAACCAACAATTTCCAAGTTCCGAGAGGTCGGTTCATTTGATTTGCTCGCTAAAAATTGAAAGGGTGCAAAACGCTTCTTGCCAATTTGGCTTAGGTTGGGAATCGGCTGTTAGATCAACTACAAAATGCGTGCCAAAACCGACCAACCTCGTAGCATTTCCCTGATTGCAAAGAGAATAGTCGCTCGCTGTGGCATTCTCCCTCGGGAAATCTTTGCAGAATTTTTTGTTGTCCGTGGAAATGTGCAGAATTTTTTGTTGTCCGTGGAAATGTTAGGCCAGCGGGAGTTTGAAATCTACCGAGTCATTGGGCGGCACGCTCCCTCAAAGGGCAAAACAGGTTATCCCTATGCTATGATTTCCGTCCTAGAGACACTGTGTCCGATGGATTCGAGAACAATTATCAGCAGGCTGATTTATGTGCCGCCAAGTTTTGTTTGTTGTAGGTAGTTTGGCGTTTTTGTTTTCGATCTCGCTGGAACGAGGGCTGGTTCGAGCAGAACAGGTTCGACTCGACGCAACCCGCGACACTTGGCTTTCCGCCGTCGGTGACGAATCGAAGGGCGCCAATGGTGGGGCCGCTCGCTTAAAGCTCAAATCGATTCAAGAGCTCTCGCTGATCGACTTCGATTTTGCCAAACTGCGAGGCAAGGAAATTCAACGCTGCCGACTCTTTCTGAAGCAGGCGAGCGATATCCCGTTGGATCGAATTACGCTGAGTACTTTGGGAGCCAATTGGACCGAAGGCACCTCTACCAACTACGCTATTGTTAATGGCCAATCGACCTTCACGCATCAGTCCTATCCGGATGTTCGCTGGGCCGACAGTGACATTACAGCGGTATCCTTGGGAGCTGGCAGTACGATTTGGCGATCGCTGAAGCCCATGGAACAAGAGTCTGGTTGGGTTGCATACGAAGTCCCTAGCGAGTTAGTGCAATTGTGCGTTGCTGGACTTAGCCCAGGCTGGCTCATGATGGATGACACTGGGAGCACATGGAAACGCGATGGTGAGTCTTTTGAACATCAGCACTTTCCAAATCGATATGTCTTCAGTCGGGACTCCAACCGAAGCAGCATGCCCTATTTGGAAATCGAATGCACTCCGAATGCAAGCGATCAAGCCGTCCCATCCGCGACCCGTTTCCAAAGGCTCACTAGGGACGCGTCCCTGAACGATTCGCGAGATTTACTTACTTGGCGCTTCGACAATTCTGCTGCCTCAGCGCATGTTGTGGGGTTTAGGCTGAAAGTGGATGGCAAAGAGGTGGACCAAATTTTTTTGCCCTCGATCGAGCGATCCGTTGACGAGGTGATGACCATGCCAATTGACCCACGGATGCCGCCCTGGGACTTGAGTAAGGACCATGAATTGGAACTGAGGGCGGTCGACAAAATGGGAAGAGAAAGTGCACCGAGCGGGCTCGTTATTCCCGCCCGGGCAACGAGGCCCGTTGCTCTACCCATCTCATCGTTTCGAAACGACGCTGCTCTCCCGAAGCCGCAAGCCGTTGCGAATTGGTCAGATTGTTTGGCCTTTGCCAATATGCAAGTGGCCGTCATTGATCCCCTCGATCAGCTCATTCCAACAACGGGGCAAATCGTTCCACCGAATCGGCCAAATTATCTTTCGGAGAATGCGCTGTGGCAAGCCAAAACAAGTACGATTGAATTGTCGACTTGCCGGAGCGCCTGGGTCGGTTTCCAACTTGCGATCAAAGAACCAGCGCAGGGAGTTCAGCTCCAGTGCACCCTTGCGGACATTCCCGGGATACGCATCGAAGCCTCGCGTTACGAGGTTGTCGATTCCCCGTCGGGACCGATCGCAGATCCGCTCATTCCGATTGGGGAAAAGGATCGTTTGGCAAAAGGAGTTTTGCTAGAACCCTCGAAGCGTTCACCGAAACTCGGTGCTTGGTTGATCGAACTGTATGTCCCAGCCGGAACTCCTCCTAAAGAATACACGGGACAACTGGAATTGCGCTCGGGCGCAAGCACTTGTTCTATGTCGTTGCATGTGAAAGTGGGGAGCCGCACGATACCAGACAAGCTCAGCTTTTTGCCCGAAATGAATTGCTATGACTTGCCGACGAATGATCGCGACTACTATCGGATGGGGCAGCGACATCGCGTGGTTGTCAATCGCGTTCCTTACTACCAAAATGGACGGGTATCCGAAGGGTTGGCGCCAAAGGGCGCAGGTCAAGGCTGGGATTGGTCGGCTTGGGATGGTCGTTTCGGGGATTTGTTTACGGGCGAAGCGTTTGCAGACTTGCCCAGAGGGAAAACTCCGATTGAGTGCTTCTATTTTCCTATGCACGAAAACTGGCCGTTGCCTATGGCGGGGAATTACAACGGCAGCTATTGGGCGGACGAAGCGTTTCCAGATTCGTATAGGCAAACCTGGGAGCAAACGGTTTCCGACTTTGTAGAGCATGTCGAAAGCAAAAATTGGCTTCAGACTCGATTTCAGGTATTTCTAAACAACAAAGTGGACTTCAAGAAGCGAGGTTGGTCGCGAGGCTCATCGCCTTGGTTGCTGGATGAGCCTGCTAACTTTCAGGATTACTTGGCATTGAGATACTTTGGTTTGGCCTTCGAGGCAGGCTATTCCCGGTCCCATCGCAAGTCGACGGTTCTGTATCGATGCGACATATCTCGACCTCAATGGGAGCGTACAACATTGGACGGTTTGCTTGATTACAACGTTGTCTCGCAATCTGCGTTCCGAGAGTATCGGCGACTTGTGCTCGATCGGAAACTACGAAACGGACAGACCGTCATGGTGTACGGCAGCAGCAATCCTATCGGGGCGAGCAACGTGCAGAGTGTTGCATGGGCATGGGACAGTTGGTGCCGAGGAGCCGATGGGATCTTGCCATGGCAAACGATTGGGACCAAGCAGTCGTGGGAGAAAGCGGATGAGCTTGCGTTGTTCTATCCAAATCCATCTGGCCCAAGCAGTCCACCGATACCGTCCATACGACTTAAGGCTTACTGTTATGGTCAGCAAGATGTCGAACGGTTGAATGGCCAATGGAGAGAATCGATACCATCACATCGATTAGACCGTTACGATTGGGGTGAGCGATTTCTTGGTGTACTTCCATTGAGGTCAATATCGAGAGCCGATTCGAACATGGCAGAGGATGCGGGCTGGTCCGATTACGGTGGCATCACACCCGAAGTCTTTGAATTACTCAGGCGCCAATTGCAAAATTAGGAGGACACAACGATCCCTCGCTATTCAATCGTCCAACGGGCTCACATATCGCGTGAACCTTTCTTGAAAAAGCCTGTCATCTGATCCATGAGAACAAAACAGTTGATCGAACTTGGAATTCCCGAAGCTGCCATTCCGTTGGCCATTGAAGCTGTCCAGGCTTTGTCTGCACAGGAACAGCGAAATCGGGAAATCAAGCTGACATTGGCCGCTTGCGTCGCGACACCGGAAGCTTACGTAACCGACCCGACGCTCGGTCGGTTGGCAGTCGAAATTGTCTCATTGAATCAAGAACCAGCGTATCCCGAACAGGCACCGATTTCGTATAAGACCTGGGGGACTGAAATCGAAGATGGTTCGCACCAGCAAATGCGAGAAGCTTGCAGGCTGCCTATGGCCGTAGGAGCGGCATTGATGCCCGATGCACATATTGGCTATGGACTGCCCATCGGCGGGGTGCTCGCACTTCAAGATGCGATTGTGCCCTACGCGGTTGGTGTTGATATCGCTTGTCGGATGAAGCTGTCTGTCATTGAGGCGAACCCGGACGAACTGAGCACGGATTTCCATCGCTTCAAGACCGCTCTTGAAAATGGGACTCGCTTCGGTATCGGGAGTGCATTTAAGACACCGCACGATCATTCGGTTTTGGATTTAGACTGGTCGGTCTCGCGCGTCACCCGTGAGCACAAAGATAAAGCTCGAAAGCAACTTGGTACGAGTGGTTCAGGGAATCATTTTGTCGAGTTCGGCATTTTGAGCCTGAACCAACGCAGCGACGATCTGGGTCTTGAGCCCGGTCAATATGTGGCATTGATGAGTCATTCCGGGAGCCGTGGAACGGGAGCCGCAGTGTGCAGCACGTATAGTTCGATCGCACAGTCGCGGTTGCCAAAGCGATATCAGAAATTTGGGCGACTTGCTTGGTTGGATATGGCGAGTGAAGCGGGGCAAGAGTATTGGCAGGCGATGAATTTGATGGGGGAATACGCGGCTGCCAATCACGACATTATCCATCGATCGGTGATCAAGCTGGCCAAGAGTCGAATCGTGGCGGGTGTCGAAAACCATCATAACTTTGCATGGAAAGAGAATCACCTGGGTCGCGACCTGATCGTTCACCGCAAAGGTGCAACGCCAGCGGGGCGTGGCGTGTTAGGTGTTATTCCCGGTTCGATGGCAACTCCGGCGTTTGTGGTTCGCGGTTTAGGTAACGACGCTTCGTTTCACTCGGCAGCCCACGGAGCGGGGCGTTGTATGAGTCGAACCAAAGCAAGGGCAGAGTTTCGTTTTAAACCAATTCAACAGAATTTGCTCGCACAGGGCGTGCACATTCTGTCCGCAGGTGCAGATGAAGTTCCAGGCGTTTACAAAGACATCCACCAAGTCATGTCGGAACAACAAGATCTTGTTGAAATAGTAGCTCGCTTCGACCCAAAAATCGTAAAAATGAGCGACGACGGCAAGAGCGAAGACTAAATCCTTGGGTTGGTCACTTGGCTCGGCACGATTCGTGCACTAAAGTGTGCCGTTAAGCCGGTTTAGATATTTTGACAGCGGTGAACATTTGCTGGTCGGAAGAACCGTTAGAAACTCGTCGTAAACACGAATCGCAATTTGAGAGGAAGATCATTATGGCAGGAGGATTTACAGAAGATGGCTTTGACTCCCAGGTCTTAAATGCGGACAAGCCTGTTCTCGTGGACTTTTGGGCGACTTGGTGCGGACCGTGTCGACAAATTGCGCCGGTGATCGATGAGCTCGCCGTCAAGTACGAAGGGCGCGTTTCCGTCGGAAAGGTCAATGTGGAAGAGCAACCGGAACTTGCTCAACGCTACGGTATCAACGCGATTCCAACTTTGTTGCTCTTTAAAAACGGGGAAATCGTGGAGCGATTTCAAGGTGTTCCACCTCGGAGCAAACTCGAAGCAGCGATGGACATGGCCGAACAGAGCTAGTGGCAGCTTTTGCAATGGGACGGCTTGGTAGCTCAGCATTCAGGACTTAGCTAGTTACCAGGCTCTGCTAGGTAACTCAATGCATTCGAGGCTCCGCCTCGCCGAAATGCATCGTTAGTTTGTGAACTCGGGAGGCAGGAGCCTCCAATACAATGCGTTCCCAGGCAGAGCCTGGGAACGAGTTGTCTCTTGTGCCAAGCCGTACGTTGTTGATTTGAATCTAGACTGCATAAAAAAACCGAGGGGAGGGTTGCTTTCGCAACACCTCCCCTCGGCAGCTTTTTCTCTCCTCGGCCCCACACACACTACCAAAAAAGCCGAAAAGAGAAATACTCAAGTAGGGTTGTTAGCCCTTGACTCGTGTTCGGGCAGAGTCAATGGAGGTCGTATTTGTGTCCCCTTGGATGACCGGAGCAGCTACCTCATTTGAGGCCGGGTCCGATTCGATTTCCTCGGCAGCCCCTGCAGGCTCAGGTGTCAATTCGGAGGGGAGCGACGTTTTTGCTTCTAGATCCACCGATCGAATAAATTCCTTTGAGGTGATGTATTGATCCGCTGTGACACGACCAATGTTCTCCTTCAAGGTTCCATCCAGCGAATGGCAAAGCTGCGCTATCTGACGTTGCGTCAAGCTTCCATCGCCACTGTTGTTTGCATCTCGCGATGCGAACAGTGCATCGATTTCGGTCACGATTGCAGTGAACTGCTCTTGACGAAGAATATGCGGCCAAGCAATTTGTCCTTTTTGAGAATTGAATTCTTGGGCCGATAAACGCTTGGGCTGATAGTATTCGATGGCTTTACGTCGGGCTTCCCCGACGAATGGCCTCGGACCATATTTCTTCATGAATTCTTCCCGAATTTCCCGCCGCTCGTAATACGCTTTGGTTACAGCGACGCTGTTTTCGATCGCCCGCTTATATGCTTCTTCAAAGTTGATCGAAGCCAAGCTACTCATGTAGGTATTCTGGCCTGCTGCACTTATGACTGCGGCCTGGCCTCGCAAGGCCCCCTCGGCTGCGGTGCTTGAATGGTTGAGGTACGACCAATTCGCAACGGGAGCAGCGATGGCGGGACCACTTGCAAAACCTTGCGCTTGTACTACACCATACGACGACACGCCAATAACCACCGCACCTAAGCTCGCCCATTTTTTCATTGATTGGATCATGTTCTTTTCCTTTACCTGAACAGTTCACTAACGATCGTTTTCCGACCACTGGAAGTTCCAGGAACGAGGATGCAAGTACTGTGCCGAAACATCGGTTTTCGACGCAATAACGGCTTCCTCACTTTGGCCTTTCGATTGATCGCGAATGATTTTGCGCCTTTCTTAGAAAAAGGTCTACCGCATGAAATTTTCAATTTGTTCCTTCTGGATCGAAACACAGATGGTTAGAATCCAGTGTCTTTATGGCAGCCTGTCTCATTTTGCGACCCGAGACGATGAATTCACTACAGATTGATAGCTCGCTGACGTTGCTCCCCGTGATCCACGGAAGCGCCTCCTATGCGGTGGCCGTTCGAAGATACTTACTCGAACATCGATTCGATTGCATCGGTATTCCATTGCCGGCCTCGTTTCGATCGGCTGTCCTGGCGGGTGTAGAGCAACTTCCGATCGCGAGCGTTGCGGTGCAACTGTTGCCGACGTTCGATGAAGACGGAGGCCACGAAGAAGACGAAGAGTATGCGGACGGTGATGGCGAAGAAGACGCCGAGAAGCAGTTAGAGTTGGTCCCGACTTCGAAGGTGGCAACCTACGTTCCTGTCGACCCATGTCAGGCCGTCATTGCGGCGATTCGGTTTGGGATCATGGACCGCACCCCGCTTGCGTTTATCGGCCATGAGTCGAATGTATTCGAACAAGAGCCATCGAGTGTCCCGGACCCATTCGCTCTTGGCAAAACGACGATTGAGAGATTCTGCGCCGCGTGTTTACCTGGGATCCCTGCTCCGATAAGCCCGCAACGAATCGAACAAATTGCTTATATGGCTCAACGGATACTTGAGCTAAAGGCAAAGTATTCCAACGTGGTAGCATTGTGTGATCTGCAGGATTGGCCATGGTTGCGAGACGAAATTACCAAGGGGCAATTGGACCCGTCCAGGCAAGTTTTCGAAGCCACAGAATCCCTTGAGTCAGCCTTAAACTACGCTGTCGACCCCCGAACATTGATGTTCCTGATGGGAGAACTCCCTTTCATTACTGGGCTTTATGAAAAAGCTCGGCAAACGCTGGACGATGATACTTCCATTGTGGTGGACGGCATCAAAGAGCTACTTGTCTCAACGCGTCAAAGTTATCTAGCAGACTTGGGGAACAGAGCCCGGAAAATCACGCCGATGCTGCTATCGCAATGTCTCAAGTTCATTCGGAACCAGACGCTGTTGGATCGACGATTTACGCCAAGTTTCTACACGATCGCGAGATCATCGCAACAAGTTTTGGGAGATCAATACACGATCCATTTGGTTGAAGCCGCCAAGAACTATCCGTTCGATGAACCTTTGCCTTGGCCAACGCTGAGGATGGGGATAGATCAAGCGTACTTGCCTACGGAAGGTGTGGTTCGGATGGTGAATCTATTGCCTGGCTCCCCATCAACATGGCACTCTTTGGAACTCAATCGCCCTCCGTTGAAGGCCGATAAACGCAAATGGACGACACGTTGGAACCCATACCAGCAGTGTTCGTGGCCGGAAGAGGACACACGCATCGAGAGCTTCCGCAACCGAGTTATCGAGCGAGCGCAAGCGATGATCGGTGCCGATTTGGCGAGAACAGAGAAATTCACGACGAGCATGATGGACGGACTGGACCTTCGCGAGACACTGCGGCATTGGTACGACGGATCGTTGTATGTAAAAGTAGCACCACCGAGCGTCAGCACTTTGGATGCTACCGTCATGCTGTTTGAAAATGAACCGGACCCGCAAGAGTACTCGTGGCGAGCGACTTGGTTTGCGGAGCATGAGGAAGAATCAACTTTAGCATTTTATTCGACGCCGTTTCAAAAAGAGATGTTGGGCCCCGGTGTAGCTGTCTCAACGTACGGTGGCGCGATGTTTTTATTCCCGCCGAGGGTGATCGAGGACATCTGGGAAGATGAACGTTTGGACTTTGCGGTCACCTTGGAGCAACGCTTGGTTGCGGCCGCATGTCTTCATTCGCAGTGCCGTCACATTGCTGTTTTGAGCTGGTCTTCGCCAGGACTTGCGCTTAAGAAGATTGCCAAAAGTTTCAAAAAATCCCTGGTGCATGTTCCCTTGAGTCATTTTTCAGACTCCACCGTGCTGCAACTACGTACGTTCCACGTCTTGAACGGACAGCACGTCCGAAGTTACGCGGCCCATTTTATCCGCAAAGCCTAGGTGGAGGTCGATCCTAAGTGTGGAAACGATGCCTATGAGTTACAATGCCATGGGTAAGTACTTTGGTTCGCTAGTAAGTCTGGCGTGTTATCAATCCTCCCTACGAAAGTTGCTGTAACATATGTTTGTAAACACCTTCCAATTCTTCTCGTCTGCGATTTCCTCAAAGCGGCTGGCTGCGATGGCAATCACGTTTGCCTATGCATCGTCCGCGTTCTCCCAAGAGTATCTTAACGGGATTAAATGGACTGCACCGGCGATTATTACACCTGGCGCACGAGATTCGGATGCTCCCTCGGATGCTGTCAAACTCTTTGATGGCAAAGATCTTTCGCAATGGAAGAACGCGGACACTTGGGTTGTGAAGGACGGCGTCGCCATATGCGGCAAAGCACAGATTACGACCAAGGAAGAGTTTGGAGATTGCCAATTGCATGTTGAGTGGTCAGCGCCGACGCCGGCAGTCGGCAGTGGGCAAGGGCGTGGCAACAGCGGCATTTTCATGATGGGAAGATACGAATTGCAAGTTCTTGATTCGTTCGACAACCTCACCTACTTTGACGGCCAAGCGGGTGCGATTTACAAGCAAACGCCGCCGATGGCTAATGCGATGCGCAAGCCTGGCGAGTGGAACACGTATGACATCTTTTGCACTGGGCCTCGATTCAAAGAGGATGGATCGTTGGACACGCCGGCCTACATAACAGCTGTTCATAACGGTGTATTGATCTTGAACCATTTCCCATTGCTCGGCGACACACCTTTTAACCGACCGCCGCAATACAAGGCACACTCCCCAAAAGGGCCGATTTCCATTCAGGACCACGGGAATCCAGTTCGCTTTCGAAACATCTGGATTCGAGAGATCGCCAACGCCAAAGGAGTTCAAGAACGCGAACCATTCCTCCGCAGTGGGGACAAGGAAACACCGATTGCAAAAAGTCCTAAGTAAAGACCTGTACCGAGACATGGCCTATTATGACCGACCAACCACAACGCCGTGGGAGTGATGGGAATAAGAGGAATAATGAAAATCATGATTCCCGTTCTTCCCATAAATCTCCTTTGCCGTCATCCCCGGTTCCCAATCGCATCATCCAGCCTCGTGGTGACTATCAAACACTATTGTCATTCCAGAAAGCTGAAGTCGTTTACGACATCACATTTCGATTTGCCCACAAGTATCTTTCGCGAGGTGACCGCACGGTGGATCAAATGATTCAATCGGCACGTTCGGGCAAACAGAACATTTTGGAAGGGAGCAAAGCCGGAACGACTTCCAAGGAAACCGAAATCAAATAAACCAACGTTGGTCGTGCAAGTCTGGAAGAGTTGCTGGCCGATTACCGCGACTATCTTCGAGTCCGTGATAAATCGATTTGGGAAAAGGGATCCAAAGAGGCAATGTATGTGCGAGTCTCGGTCGCCGGACGCCACAAGATTACGAGATATATCGCGATTTTGTGGAAACCCGATCCGACGAAGTGATTGCTAACATTGCAATTTGACTGATCCACCAAACCAACTATCTTTTGGATCAACAACTGAAGACCTTGGAGAAGGAATTCATCGAACAAGGTGGCTTACACGAGCGCATGACCCAAGTCCGACTCAAACACCGCAACCAACGCCCTCAAGAATGAAATCAATCGATCCCGTCCTCCCTTTCGCTCTCGCCCCTTTCGCCACGTCGAATGCGGAGAGCGTGCAAGTGCAGCAGATCAACAACCCTACTTCGACGAATTACTAGAACGCATTCGCGACATCCGATCCAGCGAACGACGCTTCTACCAAAAAGTGCTCGATATCTATGCTACCAGCGTTCACTACACACCCAAAACCGAAATGTCCCAAGAGTTCTTTGCAACGGTCTATGCTGCTTTGGACTGAATCTTGGGAGCATTGAGGCCAAATAGACCGAAGATTTCTTTCTGGTTAAGCCCAAGATTTTTTGGTGTTCCGGCTTCTGCAAAGAGGGTGTTAAACAACTCTCGCTTCTGTTCGAGCACGTCATGGATGCGTTGCTCGATCGTATCAAGCGACATCATGCGGGTCACGGTCACTGGCTGCTTCACCCCTAGGCGATGCGCACGGTTGATTGCCTGATCCTCGACGGCTGGGTTCCACCAGCGGTCAAACAAGAACACATAGTGGCAAAACTGCAGGTTTAAGCCGACGGCTCCTGCACCGTAACTCATCAAGATCACCTTATTCTTGGGGTTATTCTTGAACTGATCGATGATTGCATCGCGTTTGCCGGATGGAATTCGCCCGTGGTACTCCAGCGGCTGATATTTGGCTAATCGCTCCTTCAATACGTCGAGCGTTTGGACCCATTGACTGAAGATAATTGCTTTTTGACCACTTGCAGCGATCTCCTCCAGGTCTGCTTCGAGTCGTTCCATTTTCGCGCTGGATCCAGTGGCTGGATCAAAATTGCAAATCTGCTTTAGCCGCAGGACCAATTCAAATACATGATGAATGGTGACCGATTCACCCATTTCCGATAACTGGACGATTCCGTCTTCTTCGGCCGTACGGTAGCTAGCTCGCTGCTCGCCCGTAAGTTCAAGATCGGCTGGCCGGAACAGCTTGGGAGGCATGTCGGTCAGCACTTTGTCTTTGGTTCGTCGGAGGATGTAATCTCGCGTCGCATTCCCAAGGGACTTCAAATGCATATCATCGCGCAGATAGCCTGGGGACAAAAACTCGAAGATGCTGACCAAATCCTCGACGGAGTTTTCGATGGGAGTTCCGGTCAACGCCCAGGAACGAGCCCGAGGAATCGATCGAACGATCTCGCTGGTAGTGCTATTGCGATTTTTGATACGCTGGGCTTCGTCAAGCACGACCAAATCGAAATGCAATGCGTTCTCTTCGAACACATCACGGTCTCGCATCATCAATTCGTAGTTGGCAATTTTGACGGGGGCTTGCGGGTTATTCCAAATCCAATTCCGCTTGGCCGCATCCCCTTCGATAATCGCAAGAGGGATCTCGGGTGCCCACTGTCGGAACTCTCGAATCCAATTCGTAACGAGGGGTTTCGGGCAGATGAGGAGTACGTTCTTCAATTCGCTCGACAGCAATAGCATCCGGATCGCAGTGATGGCTTGCATGGTTTTGCCCAACCCCATTTCGTCAGCCAGAATCGCGGCGGAACGAGGGAACAAGAAAGCGATCCCTTCCAGCTGGTACGGGAATGGCTGAAACGGAAAAGTCAGTTTGGCGGTTTGGACGATCGACTCAAGCGGTGGTTGCAAGACATAGTAGAGGCGGTCTTCCAGTCGAACAAGGTCGCCGGGTGGCCGAATGCGAGTGACCCTTGCGCGATTTCCTGACGCTCCCTCATCCTGAACTTCGTCCCTATTAGCCTCGTTTTTTTTCGGCTGAATTCTTGACGGGTTGTTTTGATCGGAATCTTCAACCTTGGTTTGCGGCGCTGACCACTCGGGCGACTCCGGAAAAGAGAAGCCTATCGTTCGTGGCAGGGACTGGGACAATTGAATGGGCAGGACTTTTGGAGCATGGAATGGTTCAAGGCTCGGTCCGCCCGTCTGCTCATCGCAATGGAAAACGACGTCAAACGGACTCGTTGGCAGAAGCGGTTCGAAGAGGGAGATATCGAGGTCGTGAGCGAGCCAACTTGCATTGCTTGCTGTTTCGATCGTGCTCTGTTCTGAGCGATTCATGACTATGCAGCCTTGGTTGCGGGATGTGCTCCTAACAGGGCTTCTCCAATGCGTCCGAAAGGCACGAGCAAATCTAGGGTTGGTTTGCTCCCGTCGAACAAAGCATCAGATGCCGTTGCATCCTCTGCATATTCACGCAGCATTGTGACGTTGTGTCCGAAAATTTTGAAACGATGAAAGTCCTCGCGACAGATAAGGGGACGAGGCAATGGAGCGGCTTGGTCTTCTTGAAATTCAATGACTCCGACTGGTAGCGGGTGCATGTGCCGCAATGTTAATACCGCTTGAGTGTCCGCAAAAAGCACAGCCGGTACACACTTTGCTTTGGTGACTAACGCTCTGGCGATCTGTTCGCCACAAACAAATTCATTCAATGTGGCTCCATACAGAATTTGCTGAGCTCGTGTAGGTTGGACCGGAAGTGTGCAATGAAATTCAAGGGGTCGGGCGTGGTTGTTCACGATAAGATAGCCACCAAAAAAACCGTGAATCGGATGGTGGCGGACCGTTATGAAGCCCATTGAAATCGTTGTTTTTGGTTTATTTTCTTGCATGCGGACTTTCATCCAAGAATCGATCGGAAAGGGGGCCGCCAAGTCGTAGGACCGGCACGATAGCTTCGACCGAATCAACTCGTTTGGTTCAGTGTCACCTGAATTAGCGGTCCAATCGGATCATTGGTCAAAACCGACGCAATCTGCAAAGATTACAAATGCCAGACAAGATGCTCGACTTTTATGCTCGATAACGACTATACTACGAACCATGTCAACTTGAGAGAAATTGAGTCGAATGATCCGGATTCATAAACCACTCGTAGAACAGATTGCGCAATCTCTATGTCCCACGATCCCGCCCAGTATTCGCCCGTATTCAGCATTGATGTTTCTGCAGAAGCTAGCTCAAACACGCCTCCACGTCCCGCAGAAGTAGGAGCTGCATTGGTAGCGTTGACACGCCAATTGGTCGAGTCGCAACAACGCCAAAATCAACTGCTTGACCAAATACTGCAGGTGAACAAACAAGTGCTGCAAGCTAGCAATCAAGCCAACACGCAACGCCAGAATGAACTCACTCAGTGGCGAAACGCTCACCCCAAGTTGGTCCGTTCGTGCAAACAAGCTCTGGAGACGTTGTCGACAGTGCAAACCGAGTTTTTGCAGAATTTAGCCGATGAAGTTGCAGACTCAAAGGATGGGCTTTCGGAAAGCGATTACGTTTTCACGGAGTTTCTCGACCGTTTTGGACCACGCATGGCGCATCTTAATGGCATTTTGCAAGTCTTGAACCACCTGAGCGGCTAGTCTGGGCTAAATGGGTTTTGCGATTTGTGATAAAATCGATCTGCAAGAATTTGCTCATCTGTACGATCACCATTCCATTATCCATCAATGACGATTGAAACAAGGGTTGTGTTGCCCGGCCCAAACGAAAATACGGTGCGCACCCAGGATGGCAAGATTATTCCGATACCTCCCGGCTGGGAGTTACTGCCGCCCGGCGATGCAGGCTTGACCAGACGGGTTAAGGCAGCCGGGCCAACATGGACCGTACAAGAAAAAAAAGGCCGTCGAACGTTTTCAAAGGGTGTGTGGGCACCAACCGAAACCATCCTTTCCATCCGTCTTGACCTCGCTCACGAACGCTCGACAGAATCGTACGCGAAGCGAAAAATTGCGGATGCCAACCGACGAGAGAAGAAACAGTCTGAATATGTAGAAGATTTTGGGGCCGCCGTTGTCGATTTCCTCAATTTCTCGTCTTGTTACTCGGACCTTGCGGTAAAACTATCCGCAGCGGTCACTAGCCATGCAACCCCGGTCGGAAGCGGGACCGTGGCCAGAACAGAACGTATCCCCATCGAGCAACGAGCGGAATCGGCTGTGATCGCTTGGATGCGTCACCAGACAACCGCATACGACGATCTCAAAATCGCTCGTGTGAAGGGCAAACGGCGGGAAGTCCGCCGCGAGTTGGCCGAACAGTCTCGTCTGCTGCTAAACGATTATCGAAGAGGTCATTCTGTGGACAAAACGCGTTGCCCGCTTCGAAAGGCATTAGAAGGATAAGTATGTACCACCAGACGGTTGTCAAACCAAACGCCGAGGAGGTTGCGATTGCCGCAACTGAGTGGCTAATCGAAACGATTCAAGAGTGCCTAGCCGCTCGCGGACAATGTAGCATCGCGTTATCAGGCGGCTCTACGCCCAAGCGACTCTACCAGCTTATCGCCGAGAATGAAACCGAGAGTCTAGATTGGTCGCAAGTAACTTTGATCTGGGGGGATGAACGCAATGTTCCGCCGGAGCACGTGGACAGCAATTACAACATGGTCCGCGAAGCATGGTTCGATCGGCTTGACCCCAAAAAAAATCCTAAGTCCATACCGCGTATTCTTCAGGTCGGGATCGACGTCAAAGCCCCAGAGAGAGCTGCTGCTAGGTACGAAAAACAACTTAAAGAACTGCTTATCAGCGATGACGAACGCGACGACGCCGACATTCCGCTAATCGATATTGTATTGCTCGGGTTAGGAGACGACGCTCACACAGCGTCTCTCTTTCCGGAGACCGAAGCGTTAAAAGAGTCGAACCGACTCTTTGTGGCGAACTTTATCCCCAAGTTTTCCGCCTACCGACTAACCCTTACCGCACCCATTATCAACGCCGCGAGAAATGTTGCTTTTCTTGTTTGCGGTGCATCGAAGCGACCCGCCGTGGATGTTGTCATGCATGGTCCACGTCATCCCGACGAGTACCCTGCACAATTGATCGAACCTAAACTCGGTCGCTTGTGGTGGTTCCTCGACGCAGCCGCAGCCTCCGAAGTACTCAAATAACTAGAATACGGAAACACATGTCCGAAGAATTAAATTCCACATCGCCTGCCGAGTCGCTAAGCCCGTCATTCGGTGGATTGCGTGTTGCCGCATTGGAAAGTAGGCGCCGGGATGATTTCGCTCGACTGATCGAACGGTTTGGTGGCGTGCCGTTTGTAAGTCCATCGATGCGCGAAATTCCGATTGAAAAGAACAAAGAAGCTGTCGACTTTGCCTATCGGGTCATTACCGGAGAAATCGGTGCTGTCATTTTTTTAACCGGGGTTGGCTTCAAACAATTGATCACTGCCATTGAACCCCACGTCGACAAACAGCGATTTCTCGATGCACTGTCGGACATTCCAACGCTGGCCCGGGGTCCCAAGCCGGTGGCCGCCATGCGAGAGCTCGGACTACAACCAACACACCGAGCCCCAGAGCCAAACACATGGCGAGAAGTCTTGCAAACGATCGATCAACATTTGCCCATTTCGAACTTGACCGTCGGACTCCAAGAATACGGGATCACCAATCACTCCTTAATAGGTGGCCTGGAAGCCCGCGGAGCTCGTGTTACCACCGTGCGAGTCTACCAATGGGAATTGCCTGAGGACACGAAACCGCTCGAAGAAAACATTCGAGCCATTGTTCGTGGCGAACGAGATTGCTTGTTGTTCACGAGCGCCCACCAAGCTGTCAATTTGCTTCGCATTGCAACCGCCCTCGATTGTGAATCGGACCTGCGTTCTGCTTTGCAAAGCATGGTCGTTGCCTCGATAGGTCCAACCACTTCGGAGATGCTTCAACATTTGGATATTCCGATCGACCTCGAGCCCGACCACCCGAAAATGGGACACTTGGTTCAGGCTTCTGCAGAAAAGGGACCGCGTATCTTGAAAGCGAAACGCTTTGCAAGAAGCCCTCGTCCAAACATGAATGATGATGTGAAAAAAGGTCCAACGGATCCATTACAAGCATCGCTTCACGAAAGCTGTTTCATGAAGGCTTGCTATCGCCAACCATCGGACGTGACCCCCGTTTGGTTGATGCGACAAGCTGGACGCTATATGGCCGAGTACCGAGCGGTTCGAGAAAAAGTATCGTTCCTCGAACTTTGCAAGAATTCTGCTTTGTGCGCCGAAGTGATGGTTACGGCAGTCGAAAAACTGGGAGTGGATGCTGCGATCATCTTCTCCGATCTTTTGCCCATACTGGAACCGATGGGCTTCCAATTAGAATTCACAACCGGCGATGGACCGGTCATCCATAACCCAATTCGAACTCCGAAAGACGTGGATCGCGTGCGGTTGCTGGAGAATATGGACGCGCTGCAGTTTGTTCCGGATACGGTTCGCGCCACCCGAGCAAGTTTGCCCACCAAGATTCCTGTCATCGGCTTTTCAGGATCCCCTTTTACGTTAGCCAGTTACATGATCGAAGGTGGCGGTTCTCGCAACTATATCCATACCAAGACTCTCATGTATACCGACCCGGTGGCTTGGAAAGTACTGATGAGCAAACTGGTGGACTCGATCGCTTTGTATCTCAACTCGCAAATTGCCGCAGGAGCCCAGTGCGTTCAATTGTTTGATTCCTGGGCTGGCTGCCTTTCGCCCAACGAGTATCGGACTCGCATTCTTCCGCACATGCATCAACTCTTGGACTCGATCGTGCCAGGAGTGCCTGTCATCAACTTTGCAACGGGGAATCCAATGCTCACTTCGCTATTGCGTGGGGATAGCCGCACCGTCGTGGGCTTGGACTGGCGGGTACCGCTCGATGTTGGTTGGGATATGGCAGGAAACGATCGAGCCGTTCAAGGAAACCTCGATCCAATCGTTTTGTTCGCAGACTTGGAAACGATACGTGACCAAGTTCATTACGTCCTTTCACAAGCGTCCGGGCGCCCCGGTCATATCTTCAATCTTGGGCACGGGATTTTGCCTGGGACACCTGTCGACAATGTCATAGCGCTCGTGGATATGGTCCATGAGATGAGCGACCGCCGCAATTAGTCTGGATACCAACCGCAAATCCTATGCTATTCAACAACGTGTCACTTTTGTCCGTGGGATATGTGTTGCCCCCCCAAATCGTGACGTCCGCCGACATCGAATCACAATTGGATGGCGTCTACCAACGGCTAAAGTTGCCGCAGGGCCGCCTCGAAGGAATGAGCGGCATTCGAGAACGCCGACTTTGGAAGCCGCACACTCGCATCAGCGATATGAGTGCCGATAGTTGCCGCCTTGCCTTGAACGCGGTTCAAGTCGATCCCAAGTCTGTGCAGTGCTTGATCCACGCAAGCGTCTGTCGGGAGTATCTTGAACCTGCCACGGCTTGCCGAGTGCATCACCTTGTCGGCCTTCCTGAGAACGCGTGGGTCTACGATGTTTCGAACGCTTGTTTGGGAGTGATGAACGGAGCCGTCCAAATCGCTCAGTTGATCGAAAGCGGGGTGATACGCGCAGGGCTTGTCGTGGGGACTGAGGATTGTCGAGGCCTGTTGGAGGGGACGATTCAACAACTCAATTCCAATCCGAATTTGACGCGACAATCGATCAAGCCAGCATTCGCTTCGCTGACCATTGGTTCAGGGAGCTGTGCCTGGCTACTCGGCGATCGCAGGTACTTTGAATCGCAGAAACCAGGTTGTGGAGCTGCATTGAAGGGAGCTGTCGCTGTTGCCCGAACCCAACATCATGAACTGTGTCAAAGCGATACCGATCAAGCGGGTAGCGGCATGCAGCCGATCATGAATACGGATTCCGAATTGCTATTGGAGGCGGGTGTTGCAACCGGCGCGGCCGCTTTCGATTTGCTTCTCAATGAGTTGAAGTGGGAACGGACCGACATTGCCACAACGGTTTGTCATCAAGTGGGATCGGCTCACCGTCGGCGAATGCTTGAAACCTTGAATATGCCGATTGATACAGACTATTCGACGTTTGATCGATTAGGAAACACGGGCTCGGTCGCGCTGCCAACCGCACTTGGGCTCGGCCTATCTCAATCGTATTTTGCAGCCGGAACAAAAACCGCTTTGTTGGGCATCGGCTCAGGACTCAATTCGTTGATGCTGGGACTCGAGTTCGGCACCGTGCAAGTTGGTTGCAATGAAATTGAACGCTAAGCACAAGTGCATGAATCTTTCAGTGGAATTTGGCCCTGTTCCACGAGGTGCCGTTCCGTAGGATGGGACCAATGTCCCGTCCGATGATTCGTTCGGGACAATGGTCCCAAACTACACTCAATGACTTATGCGGAAGTGCTTGGAGTTCCGGCAGTCTGGATTGATACATCCCCCCACTAACGAATAGATTCTCGCTCCCTTCTCCCGGGTACCCGGGGGAGAGGGGCGGGGGATGAGGGGTTGAG
>JAIPFP010000088.1 GCA_021736575.1 Pirellula sp.
CCACCGGTGGCAAAGTGCCCATGCCAGAACAACGTCATCTTCTCAATAAGTGGGACCGGCGAATGCTGCATCCGGTAAAGCCACCAAGCAGCGAGCTGTTTCATGTCAGAGGAGGCGAGGACCGATCTCGCAAGTTCTCGCGAATCACTCTCGAACGACTCGCGTTGTGCCGTAGCCGATGGGGCTTGGCCAATCATCCTGCTAAGGATCTCGTCAGGCTTCATCGACAGGGCGGATCGGAGCTCTTGTCCGGTTGCGGCAAAGCCAGCGCGACGAATCAAGAGACTTGCCCGCTGCGGTGTCCACGGTTCGTCGTTGGATGGTTCCCAGGCCTCCCATGCAACTTTTGGATCAATGCGATCGAGGCTCGTGTTTCGCGAAATCGTTTTTGCGTTCATGGTTCCAATCACAGTGCCATAAGCACATCCGCATTGTTTTTCAACCCAATTAGCCGTTGGGCGATAGCCCCGGTTTTCCAATTGCTCGACATTCGTCGAGAACCGGTGCTATCGCCCTCATCATTACCCACATTTCGCAGCAGGCAAAACTCGAAATCCCAATGGATTTGCGTGATCCCAGCGCGTTTTTTCCCCCTCCCCCCGAGTACGAGACTGCTGATTTAGTGGATTTGCCGCAGTCAAAGGCTCTATCACAACCCGAAGCGTTAGCGAGGGGCAGACCATCCCTCGCTCACGCGTCGGGTTAGGATTAATGCGGATTAAATCAGCAGTCTCAGTACAGGGCGAGGGGAGCATGATCCGTTTGTTTCACTCGAAGACTCATACCTTGCTGGTCCCCGATTACTATACTCGAAACGGTTCCATTTCGTCGACGACTCGGTCGAATTCGGAACCCCGGCTAACCAGCGTTGAATGCAATTCACCAGTATACGGGTGACGAAAATCGAGGCGCATGGCCGTTAGGAGCATTCGGTAAACACCCGTCTGCCCGAAAATCATCTGGTTGTATCGATGGTCGCCATGCCGATGATCGCCAATCACCGGATGCGCAATGTGATTGAGGTGGCGCCTAATCTGGTGCCAACGGCCCGTTAGAGGTCGTATCTCTAAAAGCGAAAAACGACTCTCTTCGAATGTCCCAATTGGCCACGGGACTTGGTACCGAGCTAAGACGTCGTAGTGGGTAACCGCTTCTTGTATTGGATAATCGATCGTATGGCCTGGATTGAATTCCTCGCCGGATTTTTCTTGAAGCGGCCGGCCAACGAGACCTGTCTCCGGAGCAAAACCTCGAACCAGCGCCTGATAGTGCTTTGTCACTTTTCGTTGAGTAAACTGTTCAACCATTTTCGATGCCGCAGCACCGCTTAAGCCGAACAGTATCAAGCCAGCCGTCGGTCGGTCCAACCTGTGGACCGGATAGACAAACTGATTGAGCTGATCTCTCAGTGTTTGCAGCAAGACAGGCTCATGCGGCTGAGTCATCTTGCTGCGGTGCACAACCAAGCCGGCAGGCTTGAAAACGGCAACATAGTTTTCGTCTTGAAATACAATCCGCAAAGGGCGGCTGATCGACTCATCAATAAAGTCGTCGGTTTCACTCAATCCAATAGGCGCCATGCTGGTTCTCCCATCCCTGGATTCGACAAGTTGACTCTGGTTGCATCAACTTGATTTCTTTACTTTCTTGCCAGATTGTTTTTCATAAAGTGCAACGACTTGTCCACGGTCGGTCGATTCCTCTTTGCGAGCGATGCATGCCAAGCCCCATGCTGCTTTCTTCCCGTATCGCTTCCATGCAAAACTCAGTTTTTGCCGAACCCCATCTTGGGTCACCCAAGACGCACAATACCCGAACGATTCCGCATTCTCCCAGCGTGAATCGACGTTGCGAACCATATGGACACCGACCACGCCCGAGGAATTGCGAGCCGTCTTGAGATTGCGAGACGTACGAATCGGCTCCGCACTAGCGGCCCAATCCGAGTAACAAGCCTTGGCCGCTACCAGCGCCTTGGCTTTGCCACCATGGGTTTTGTCATTAAAAAACTGTTGTTTGCGTTCCCCCGCTCGCGTGATTCGAACCATCCACCCCCGAGTCGCGACTCCTTCGTATTCGATTCGAGTAATGCCTTTGTTTTTTTTGCTCATGTTCCAATTTCAATTCTAAATTCTTCTGGCACGTCCCTCTTCGTTGTGCGACGCTCCGCGTCGCAGGAATCACGACGGCGGAGCGTCGTGCAACGAAAGTCGCAGGAATCACGACGGCGGAGCGTCGTGCAACGAAATGATGCACCTAAGCATAGTTTGGCAATGCCCAAGGGTCTAGGAGGGTGTCGGCCTTTTGAGCAGTCTTGATGCTTAACCATGTTTATCTCCACCTAGTGGCACGGATTGCAAGTTTTGTGGCACGTGCAATCTAGTTACCAGGCTCTGCCTGGTAACTCAATGCAAGCGAGGCTCCGCCTCGCCGAAATGCATCCTTAGTTTGTGAACTCGGGAGGCAGGAGCCTCCATACCAATGCGTTCCCAGGCAGAGCCTGGGAACGAGTAGTCTCTTGTGCCACGTTAATTCCAATCAGTGGCACTAGGTCGTTGGCGGCCCGGTAGGTGCGACCTACCACAGGTCGCTGCTCCTCACGGCAAAGCTTCTGATTCCTTTATGAATTGATCGCACAGCTCATGGATCCGATTGGCGATTCGTCTACCAATATCAGGATTTTGAATTTCAAACCTTTTTTCCGTCAGCCAGCGAACCCACTGAGAGATCGATAGGCCACACGACAACTGACTCAAGTAACGACACTCATCGAGGGAATCGATCGCATGCGTTGGATGTACTTCAGCGTATGCTGTGAATGCAATTTGCCACCAATCCTCATCGTTGGATCGACCCTCCCATCCGCCGGCTCTCAATCCGATTAGACTCCCAAATAGTCGTATGAAGTCCAAACCCGGCCAATCAAGCCTTGCGGCCCCAAGATCGACAATCGATGAGAATTTCCCCGACGAGTCGACGAGTACGTTCGCATGCCAAAGATCTCGGATAATCCAATGGCACGTCCGCTCTCGAGCGCTGCAAATCTCCATAAACTGTTCTCGAAAAGCAATCAAGCGGACGAGCAACCGCAGGCACTCAGTCACTCGTTCCGTCAGCTTCGCTTTTGCAAAGAACCCTGAGTCACTGACATGCTCAACCATTTGATTGTCAAGCGACTGCATGAACCGCTTGCGTTCTTGGATGGAAGCCGATGGTTGTCGTAGTTCGGAGAGTTTTAGTCCTTGTTCGTCGACCGCGGAAAGCGTCGTCCGATGGATGTTCCCAAGGACGGACGCGGAGTGACGAATCAAATCAACATCAACATCCGCGCGCTCAATAGGTCGCCCGCTCACCCAATCGCACAACGTCCAAAGATGGTCCTCGAAAGGTAGGATCCAGCGCGACGTCGAACTAGATGCAACCCATCGCATCAAAGTCGGAAACGGCTGACAAGCAAGCTCGCCGCTAGCAATGCTGCGTTGGCTTGCCGAATTAATCGCCTGCCAGAAGACAATTTTGTCGCGGCTTGAAGCACTCGTCGGCCAGCTTCGAACGGCAAACGAGCCGATCGAATTTGTTAGTCGATAGATGCTCGTACCGCTAAAGCCACTTGAGGGAATGGATTCGAAGGTAAATGCGAGTTGCCGGACGAGCGACTCGCCGGTGCAATTCAAAACAACAGAACGGTTGGCTTTAAGGGCTAACTCGTCTAAAGACGTTTGATTCAAATCCGGAGCCTAAAGTTTGCTGAGTTCTATTAGTCGATCTTTGGCTTGTTTCGCCAATGAGTGTCCGGCATGGTTGTTCGCGACAAACTCATAGAACTTACGAGCGACATCGACCGAATTCTTCTTCTTTTCCCCTTTTTGGTCAATCACCAACACTTCACTGCATCGGCCAGCTTCAAAGGCGGACCTCGCTTGCCAGTTCTTGATGTCATCTGGTGCTTGCGTGCCGCCATATCCGTACATCACTTTCTGGAACTCCGAAATCGCTTTTGCAAACTCCCTGTCTGCAAAAAAGACTTCTCCAAGCATGAAACGGGACCTCGCCCCCACTTCGTTTCTTTGATCGTCCGCCAATTCGCTGTAAAGCTGAATTGCCTCTCCTGTCTTCTTCTGGTTTTGTTTCGCATAGGCGAGTTCATACTTGGCGACAGGCATGTATGGCGTGTCTGGGAGAGTTTCTCTCAATTTTGTGATCCAGCTATCGACCTCCTTCCACTTCTTCAATTCACGAGCCGATTGGGCCCCATGCAGATACACAAGCGCTTTTACTTGCGATGAGACGCTGTCTGGATTCTGAGCGCTTTCAAGGCTTCGGCGAGTGATTTCGTATTGTGGCCAGGCGTCGGCGTATTTTTCTTGTTTGAGTAGACTCTCCGCGATCATGAACGAAGCATCAATGTTGAGCTTGCCTCGGGGGAAGTCTCGTGTTTGCTTTCTAAATTGTTCAATAGCTTGATCGTATTGTTGCTGTTGGAAAAACGCCCCGCCAAGTTTATAAAGCGATTTTTCTTGAAGGGCAACGTCGACGCTACGTTTTGCGGCTACCGTGTAGGCTTTGATTGCCTTGTCGTACTTGGAATTTTCGTACTCCGCTTGCCCAACATGGAAGTAGGCTTCGGCGGCTAAAGGGCTGTCCGGAAAAAGTGACGTGAGTTTTAGAAAGACTTCGTTTGCTCGCTCAACGTCCCCTTTCGACTTGAGAGCCCAAGCGAGTTCGAAGTAGGCCTTGTCGAGGAGTGGAAAATTCGGTGTGGTTTCAATAAGTTTCTGAAACGTGTCGATCGCTAAATCATTTTGCTTAGTTGCTCTGTACGCGAGCCCAAGCTCAAAGACAGCTTTGGGTTTTTGTTCGGCAGGGATATTCGCCTTAAGCAATTGAGACAAGACGAGAATGGCTTCTTTAGGCTGCTCCAATTGACGCAGACAGATGGCTTTCGCGACTCGGGATTCAATACCCACGCCGTCTTCGCGACTCTCAATGGCGATGGATTCGAGGAGTTTCAATGCCGGCCCAAATTGATCCTGTTGAATGAGAATGAACGCTTTACCATACGTTGCGTAATCGACAAGCGATTTGTCTTTGGATGTTGCGAGAACCGAATCGTATGCGGTCAAAGCGCGTTGGAAGTCATTGACACTGGCGGAGATTTGGCCGAGACGGAACTCGACTTGTGGTTTGAATCTTGTGCTCGGAAAGTCCTTAAGAATTTTTTCGAGCGTGCTCTTGGCATCTTCCTTTTTGCCACCTGCGTTTTGCGCCTCCGCAAGGATCACCAAGACTTCGTCCGCTTGCGGCCAAGTTGCGTTGGCTTGATTTGACTTCTTCAGCGCATCGATCGCATCGTCGAATTTCTCAGTCTTTAACAGGCTCGACCCCTTTAGAAAAAGGGCCTCCGCCCGGGTCAACGGATCCTTTTGATCGATTAAGGCCGTGTCGGTCAGCTTGATAACCTTATCGTACTTAGCGCTCAAGTAGAAAGCGGCCGCGAGCCGCAGTTCCCACGACGACCGCATCGGGTTGCTGGGTTCGGAGGTGATGAGTTGCTCGAATGCGGTTGCGGCCGATTCGTGCTGCCCCAACTGCAGCGTAGCTTCCGCCCGAACATAGGCTACGTCGGAGGCAAGTGGATCGCTTGGAAACCGCTTGGCAAACGCTTCGCTCCAGCGTTGAGCATCCGCTTGGGCGCCCATTTGCAACGCTGCGAAGGCTGCATTGTAGGTTGCTCGCGGAGCGATGGGGTCATCCGTATGCTCGACGGCGATTTGTTCGTACAAGACTCTTGCTTCCGCTTTTCCTTCCGCTGTTGCAGACAAACCGTCCGCCAGATCCATCTTCAATGAAACCGACGAAGGCGATTTGTTTCCCCACGTGAGCGCGTCGCGAGCGATTGGAACAACATCGGCTGGTTTGCCTTTCAAAATGGCGATTTGACACATCCAGTGTGCCGCTTCGGCTGCGCGATCGTCTTTCGTAATGAGCAATCGCTCGAAGGCCTTCGAGGCTTCATCGAACTTCTTGTCTCGCATCAAGGTTTGGCCGGCTGCCAAAGACGAGTTCTGAGAGAACTGCGAATTAGGAAAAAGCTCCGAAAGCTTTTTGTAGGTTTCTGCCGACTCCTCGAATTGACCCGCTTTTGCGAGCGCAAATCCATATCGGTAAAGAGCATAGTCTGCATTTGGGCTCTTTTCAAAATCCTTGGCAGACACGACTTGCTTGAGCAAATCGATGGCTTGTTTTGCTTGATCGTTTTTCAGCAAAATCTCAGCGCTTCGCAATTTCACTTCACGAGCCAATGGATTTCCCGGGTACTTGGCCAAGAAGGCATCGTAGTTCTCTTTCGCAAGTTTGGTTTGCTGCTGTTCGTCGTAGGACAAACCAAGTCCAAACAACGCATCCGGTCGAACGGATGACGACTCCATCGAGCGGTTTTGAATCAATTGACTGTAAAACGAAATAGCTCGATCAAGGTTTCCAAGGCGCGATTCCGCTTCTGCTGCATAGAATAGCGCTCTGTCGGAAAAACTCCCATCTGGGTACTTTTCGATCAGTGCCGACAAAACCCTTGCCGATTCTCCAAATGCGTCTTTGCGGCTTTTATCTTCCGCAACCATGCCTTGTTGGAAAAGGCTCCAGCCAAGGTTGACCAACGACTCTTCGCGTTGTTTCAATTCGGAATCTTGGAGAGCGAGCTTAAATTCGGCGATCGCGGCTGGATAGTTCGGCTTCTCTTTTTGTAGATAACAAATCCCAAGGAAATGCCTCGCGCTGGCGACGAGCGGGTCGGTCGGGTACTCCTTGATCAAACGATTCCATAGCTCAATGGCACGCGGAAATTCGCCATTGTTCTGGGAGTTGGCAGCATCTGCGAACAGCTCGCGAGCTTTTTCTTGTTTCTTCTCTTTTTCCGACAGGGAGGCCGCGCCTTTTTGGCTGTTCGGCTTGGGAGCTTGCGCTCCAGGCTTGGGCACTTGCGTTCCTGGCCTAGGAGTTTGCGTTCCTGGCCTGGGAGTTTGCGTTCCTGGCCTGGGGGATTGCGTTCCTGGCCTGGGGGATTGCGACCCTTGCTTTGCGCCCCCTTGCTGGCCAAATGACGTGGAAACCAGCAATCCACTCATAAACCATGCAGCAAATAGCCGCCGAGCAGCTTGCTTTGCCAGTGTCACTTCGTTGGTTTGCTTGACGATTCGATCGCGGTTTTCCATAGTAATCCCGAGAGTAACGCTAAAAAGAACCATTATTCGCTAGCTAAAAGATGTCGGAACCACGCAAGCGGTGTTGGCCGAAACAAGTCTGTAGTTTACCGTATTACTGACCAATCGGAAGGTTTTGACTCTGAGCGTGAATGGTTTTGAACTAGCTAGCAACCTTTGCCAAGCGAATCTTGCCTAATCGTTACATGTGGGAACTTTGGTTCCTTGGCCCTCGGATTTGCTCGTTTTGCCCTCGGATTTATTCGTCCGCTCACTCCATTTAACTTTCTGAAATGCACATTCTCGTTACGGGCGGCAACGGTTTCATTGGCTCCCACCTTACCGAACGATTGCTGGAGGCTGGTAATCAGGTCACCATTGTCGATGACTTGAGCACCGGACAACGCAAGAATTTGAATCGCGTGGAAAATCACTCTAGCCTCCGCGTTCTTCATGCCGACCTTGGTAACCCGGAACTCGTTCACGAGGTGTGCAAAGACGTCGACGCCGTATACCACCTCGCGGCCGCAGTCGGGGTTGCTTTGATTGCACAGCAACCTATTCAGACGATTCATCGCAATATCTATCCGACCCAACTGCTGCTCGAAGAATTGCGACGCATCCACCTTACAGGCAAGCAAGTCACCATGTTCTTGGCCAGCACGAGCGAAGTGTACGGCAAGAATCCCAAGTCGGTTTGGAACGAGAACGACGATCTCGTCTTTGGCGCGACGACCAAGCCCCGGTGGAGCTACGGCGCGAGTAAAGCCATCGACGAATTCTTGGCACTGGCCTGTGTGCGCGAATGCAAGATGAATATCGTCATCGGTCGGTTCTTTAACGTGGTTGGGCCGAGACAATCAGGAGCATATGGAATGGTCTTGCCGCGATTCATTCAAGCTGCCATCGCGGGTAAACCTTTGATCGTCCACGACGATGGCAAACAAGAAAGATGCTTCGCACACGTTTCCGATGTTGTGGCTGCCGTCCTAAAGCTCATGAACACTCCCCGTACTTATGGTCGGATCTACAACATCGGTGCCGACCAACCGATCTCGATTCTTGAGATGGCCAAGCGGGTGATCCAGATAGTCAATCCAAAGTCCACCATTGAGTTTCAATCGTATTCGCAAGCCTACGATGACGATTTTGAAGACATTCGAAGACGCGTTCCCGATCTAACGCGTCTCAAGCAAGCGATCGATTACAACCCCACGTTTTCCCTCGACGATATCATTCGCGATGTTTGGCGATCCACGATCGAATAGAATGCGGTTAGCGATGTTGGCGGAATGCAGGGTGCAGTGACTCGTCTTGACCAATGCTTTAGCGAATTTTCTGATCCGGGAGCTGCGTTTTGATCCCCTCGTCGATGGGAATCTTGTCCGTGTCAGGTGTTAGGCCTTCGGCTTCGAGGGCCTGGGTGAGCTGCATCTCCAAGGATGCGAGAGTTGTTAGGTAAGCCGAATCTTTCGCGAGATTATGTAGTTCGTTTGGATCTGCTTCGAGGTCGTACAACTCGGGCGAATGCTTGTCGTTTGTGCCGTCACCGTGGGGATAGCGAATGAATTTCCATTTGTCGGTGCGCAGTGCTCGCACGTTGGGCGTATATGGAAATTGCTTTTCATAATTGTATTCATAGAACCAACTCGTACGCCACCGAGGATCGCTGCCTTCGGAAACAAGTTTACGCCAGGAATGCCCCTGGATTTTTTCTAGCGATGGCACTCCACATATTTCCAGTACACTCGGCGCAACATCAATCGTAAGGACTTGTTGCGAGATTACTTTTCCAGCCGTTATTCGAGGGCCCCTCGCAATCATTGGGATGCGGATGCTTGGTTCGTGTGCAGTTCGCTTGTCAACCATGCCATGCTCGCCTTCCAGAAGTCCGTTGTCGCCCATGAAGATGACCAGCGTATTCTCAAATTGCCCGCTCGACTTCAAATACTCAACCATTCGGCCCACGCTATCGTCAACCGAAAGAACGGTTCCCCAGTATCCGTGAACCATTCTTTCGAAATCGACCACCGCTTCTGGACGAGCGTCCGGGAAATCCTTGCGCCATTCGAAGAGCGGTCCATAGATTCCATGCCAAGTGCTCATGCGTTGGCGAATCCACTCTGGCTTACCGTCGAGTTGGAAGGCGCTGGCTGGATAACGCACTTGCACTGTATCGAACACACGTGAATACTTCTCTTCCGGCGTATAGAAGCTGTGTGGGGCCTTGTGTCCAAGACAAAGCGACCAAGGTTTCTTATCGTCGCGTGTTTTGATCCAGTCAATGGCTAGATCCGTAACCACGCTCGTGTAGTAACCGGGGATCACTTTCGCTCCCGCCCCGTTAATATTCCAAAGCGTATCGAAGTACTTGCCTTGCCCTTGATGCGTTGCGAACCAGTCGAAGCCAGGTCTTGGCTCATCGTTGTTCTCTCCCATGTGCCATTTGCCGACGTATGCCGTTGAGTAACCGCTCTGTTGCAAACGGCCGGGCCAATGCGGGAGCGACGTCGGCAGCTCGGTGAAATTGTCGCGCACACCGTGACGGTGAGCATACAGACCGGTGAGAATACTGGCTCGACTCGGCGAACAAAGGGAGGTGGTGCAAAACGCATTTGCAAATCGAACTCCCCCGTTGGCCAGTGCGTCGATGTGCGGAGTCTTCACATGCGTCGAGCCATAGCAGCCAAGCGCGTCCGGTCGCAGATCATCGCACAGGATATACAAGACGTTGGGTCGATCCGCCGCAATGACCCGAAGCCCGTCCATGCAAAAAACTGCAGTGATAACGATGGAGAGGAAGATTTTCATGGTTCTCGTTTGTAGTAATTTTTTCGTTGAGTCGCCTACGCTCCACAATAATGGGCGGCCGATGATTGACACCAGGAGTATATCCACCGCAAGCCCTATCGGCGCCGACCGCAGCCCCATTTTTCCTGCACTTCGGACGACGGCTATCGCCGGCTAACTCCATTGAAAATCCTTTTTTCGTCGTCTTTCATTCCATTGGGCACTCACGAATGCTTGCATATTCAAATGGCTTCTCGAATGGAGGCCAATCGGGTAACTTGAAGGGAACCCAAAAAAGAGAATTTTCGTTTCACGAGTTAAGTTGATGCACGATGCCTACCATTCGACAACTACCCATCGGTTTGGTCAACAAAATTGCTGCTGGTGAAGTGATTGAGCGACCTGCCAGCGTCGTCAAAGAGATGCTTGAAAACAGCATTGACGCGGGGGCATCCCATATCGAATTGGCCGTTGAAGGGGGCGGAATCGAGCTGATTCGCATCAGCGACAATGGTTGTGGAATTTCGTCGGAACAACTTGAACTCGCGGTCGCGCCGCATGCGACCAGCAAACTCGAAACGAGCGACGATCTATTCGACGTTCGGACGCTCGGGTTCCGAGGGGAAGCGCTCGCATCCATCGCCGAAATCAGTCACCTAACTATGCGAAGTCGGACAGCGGACAGCGAGTGCGGATTCGAGTTGGTCGTCAAAGGGGGCGATAAGGAACCAGTTCGACCTTGTTCCGGCCCCATCGGTACAACCCTCGAGGTTCGACATTTGTTCTTCAATACCCCCGTACGTCGTAAGTTCATGAAAACATCGCAGACGGAAATGGGGCATGTCATCGAAGCCTTTACGCGAATCGCATTGGCATTTCCGCAAGTTCACATGACACTCACGAACAACGAACGCATTCTTCACGATTTGGTACCCACCGAACGATGGTCCGAACGCATTCGAGCGTTCTTTGGGGACGAAGTCGCCGATTCCTTGATACCGATCGATCAACGGGACGAACGGGTCGGAATCCGTGGCTATGTCTCCGATCCTTCGGTCTCGCGCGGCAACAACCGGATGCAATATCTATTTCTCAATGGGCGTTACATCCGCGACCGTTCCCTGCAACATGCATTAGGAGAAGCCTATCGGGGGCTACTCATGGTCGGTCGCATGCCGGTTTGTTTCTTGCATGTTGAGGTTGATCCAAAGACGGTCGACGTCAATGTCCATCCAACCAAAGTGGAAGTGCGATTCGAAGATAGCGGCGCCATTTACAGTCGACTACTGCATAGTTTACGAACGAAATTTCTCAACAGCGATTTGGTAGCAAAGGTTCGAGCACCCTCGGTTCCTGTGGTTCCACCTACTTTAGCTGAATCCAACTTTCCGATGACCACAACGCACCATGTCTCGAACGAGTCCGAATTACTTACGTGGGCCAAGTCGAATGCACCGGTGGCGGTTGGGACTCCAGGCTTGGGAGCTCTGCTTGGAAACGGAATTCCGGAATTCCGCCCATTTTCTAGTTCGAACGTGCCCAATACGGCTACGTTAGGTAGAACCGTTGCTCGAATCGACGACCCCTTCTATTCACCCCCGGAACTACCCGTTTCGATGCAAGCTGGCCCAGCGATTGGTACGGCACCTGAAAATCAAGTTGAACGGGAAATGGCATTTCCAAGAGCCCCATGGGCCGACGAAACAACGAACCAAGAAGGCGTTGATTCGACAGCACAACCCATCGACGGTTCGCATAAACAGGTAGGCTTCCAAATTCATAATCGCTACTTGGTCACGCAAGACGAAGCCGGAATGGTTGTGGTTGATCAACACGCGCTGCACGAACGCATCTTGTATGAGCAGATCAAGAACAAGATCATGTCAAAGTCGCTCGACATGCAACGTTTGCTCGTTCCGGAGCCAGTCACGCTGACACCGAGCGAAGCGGCGGCAGCAGTCGATTCTCGCGAAACGCTAGCTGAGATCGGTATTGAGCTCGAGCCCTTTGGTGGCGATACCGTGTTGGTTACCGCATATCCAGCTATGCTGGCCAAGATGGGGCGAGCAGAGATGCTTCGACAAGTGCTTGAGCCCCTTATGCAGGGTGGCAAAAAAGCCGACGCTCGCAATTTGTTAGACGAACTGATGAACATGATGGCATGCAAGGCGGCCGTCAAGGCGGGCGATAAATTGACGCCCGACGAAATCACTGCATTACTGGAACAACGCCAACACTTCCAAGACACACATCACTGTCCGCATGGTCGACCGACCGCATTGTTCTTTTCAAGAGAACAACTCGACAAAATGTTCAAACGAATCTAACGCTCGGGTCAAGACGGATTGCAATGACGCTCAAATCGTCCGGCTTGCAAGGTTGGTTTTCGATCCCCAGCATGCGTGCATGCGCAAGATCGGCCAACGACGCAAGCGACGCCGGGAGTTTGCCTTTGCGGATGCGTTCAACCACTTCGGCAATGCTCAAGTTGTCAAACAATCCATCGCTTGCAATCAAAACCGTATCGCGTTGACCCAGCGCGATCGAGGGGCCAATCTCGATACGCATTCGCGGATCTCCTACAACATTGGAAACAATATGGCGGTCCTCATGATGCATGGCTTCCGTCGCACACAACATTCCCGACTCGACCGCAAACCCGACCGGAGAATGGCTCACCGATTGGTATCGGATACGACCGCGAATCCCTGTTACCAAAATCATCGAATCGCCGACATGGTAGGCGCGAATGGTGCCTCGATGGCATTCGACAACTGCAATCGTGCAAGCGGCACCGATCTTGAGCTCTTGGATAGCAATGTTCGCTTGCTCAATTCCATCCAGTATTGCGACCCGCAATCGGTCGGGGCCACTGTCATGTCGTTCAATCGACTCGGACAGCATTTGCAACGCGATGCACGAGGCCTGTTCTCCACCTCGCATCCCTCCACATCCGTCTGCCACGGCAAAGACAGCCGTTTCATCGTCGACACGAATCATGCCAATCGCATCTTCGTTGGGTGTATCCTTGAATGGACTACGCCGTGAGTAGGCACAGGATTCCCAAACGCCTTCGTTTTGACAAACGAATTCGCTCATTTCTTGTCGCAATAAAAATTGTGTTTGGGAAACGATGGACATTGGGAACAGACCTGGATGTGTGAAAAGACATCCCAACTATGGGTCATCAGGCGATAAAAACGTTCGTTACTCCTAGACTGACAGCCTAAACTCTTCGAAAGTGTAACGAAAAAGTCAACTTTGACGACAGGAACCAATCCTCCGGCCCATTAACCCTGCAAAACCAAACTTGCTAGCTATTCGTGCGGGCTCCTCATGCTGGGGGTTTGGGTAAGATATGCGGATTAATTCGGTTCTTCTCAGTCTTTCGAGGAAAACGGTCCGATGGACCAGTAAGGTTGCGCCATTTTTTGGACGCATGTTTTTGACGCTCTCGATGACAGGAAGACCGAGCATGGACGCAACGATCCTTAACAAGAATCGAAAATCACTTGGTCGGCAGACTCTTAGCCGTCGCGATTGGATCATCGCTAGCACCGCTGCAGCAGCGAGCCTTGCTTGGCCTTCAGCGTCGAACGCACAATCGGGATCGAATTCGACGCAACCAAAGATAAACGACGACACTGGTCTCTTTCGCGTTCGAGCGGTCTTAGAAGTAAACGGTGAGATTCGCCTCAAGAGCCAGTCGACAGACGCGTTGAGCAAGTCTGGCAAATCGCTTGCGGCCAAAACCGCGCCGATCAAAGCCACCTCCACCGTCGAGTTCGATGAACAGTTCGAGACAACTGCGCAATTGATTGGATGCCGTTCCTACCAACACTTTCATGAAGCCAATTCGGAAATCCAAATCGATCGACACGTCACCAAAACGAATTTGCGAGAAAATTGCCGAAACATCGTGCGGCTTGGAACCAACGAAGGACTTGTGACAGCTTCCCCGGACAACCCACTCTTTGCTGCCGAACGCGATTTGATCGAAGGTCCCATCAATACGATGTTCCTCGACCTACTTCTGACCGATGCGGAAGTGAACATCGCGGACAAATGGACGATCGACGACGACGTTGCCTGTAGATTGCTCAACATGGATGCAATTCATGACGGCAAGCTGGTGGTGTGCTTGGTCGATGCAAACGAAGAAAAAGCTCAACTGGAAATCAATGGGAGCATCTCAGCCTCGGTTCGCCAAGTCCCAACCACAATCACCATCGAAGGAAAAGCACAGCTCGATCGCAATAGTGGAACCATCTCATGGCTTGCGATGAATTTGGACGAGACACGCGACATAAGCGAAGCAGAACCTGGCTTTCATGTTGTTGCTCAATTGAAGATCCTTCGTTCGAAGATTGAAAGCATGACATCCGGCTTGACCTTGAACGATGTTGCGTCCCGCGTTGGTAATCTCGATTCGGCAAGCTTGCTCCAGTTCCAATCCGATCAAGGCTACTATCGATTCATAGCCAACCGAAAATGGTCGACCTATCGAGACAACGGCGAGGAGGCGACATTGCGATACATTGTCAACAACCGAGTCGTGAGCCAATGCAACGTGACCAATATGATCGACTATGAGCCAGGGCGTCAATTGAGTCTGGAAGGCTTTCAAGCCGACGTTCGAATCTCGGTCGGAAAAGCTTTGTTGGAAATCGTTGAAAGCTCGGAGCGAATTTCCAGCAACAAATTGCGATTGCTCAGAGTGGTTTCGCGTGGAAGCGTTCAAGGAGTTGACATCCAGTGGATCCACTATCACATTTCCAACGATAACGGACGTCGCGTTGTCCTGACGTATACGTTGAACGAGGCTAACTTGGAAATCTTCGCAGAGGAAGATGCACAGTTGGCAGGCTCCTTCGAATTAATCGATTGGCCCACCAAGCTGGATGCAAAATCCGTTGAAGCAGCGGCTGCGGCAGACAACTCAACGGAGGGGAGCAAATCGCTCATCGTGCCTAATACCAAGACGAGTAACCAACCCGTTCGTCCAAAAATGGCGCGATAAATGCACCGTTTGCGGCAACTTACGTTCGGCAGGTATGGCCACATGCTTAATCGCCGTCAGTCTATCTCGCCCGATGGCGAATGGGTGGTTTACGATACCCGCAATGAGGACGCTCATATTGCGCGAACGCATGCCATCGAGATGGTCAAAATGGAAACGGGTGACATAACTCCACTTTATCGGACCAGGAACCAAACAGTCCACGGGCCGGGTGTGGGGGCAGTCGCATTCCATCCAAGCGATCAGAAGATCATTTTTATCCATGGGTTAGAATCTTGTTCGGCCTCGAATCCTTATTCGGCCGCCCGACGCTTTGGGGCGATCGTCGAGGTCGCAGCACCCTGGGAGTATCTTCACGCAGAATCGCGAGTCGTCTTGCCCGATGCGGTAACCGCCATGCCCAGTTACGGGATGCTCGCTGGTGGTACGCATGCTCATAGTTGGAGCACAGACGGCTGGATAAGTTTTACATACAACGACGCTTACCTCGAAGGCCGAGCTCGTATCGATAACAACGTTCGAGACCTGCGGACTGTCGGCTTCATGGTGCCGGGAATGGAACTCGTATGCGACACACCTGAAACCGAGCAAGAGAATTTCATTGGAGCTTATGCGGCTTTCATTGCCGTCGAGGTGAAAGCGGAGGTTCGGCGCGGAAGCGACGACGTGGAACAGGCTGTGGAAGAATGCTGGATCGGTACCAACGGCTATACAGATGCGGCTGGCAACGATCACCAGCATGCTATCGCGTTTCAAGGTGCGGTGCGCGACGATCAAGGAAATTTACACCATGAAATCTTCGTCTGCGATTTGCCAAACCTGAAAGAACTTTCGGAAATGGGTGGCGTTCAACCTGCACGTCGACAGGAGGGGATTCTCGCATCGGTACCTGGCTGTTCGCAGCGTCGTTTGACACACACATTGCAACGCAAGTACCCGGGCGTTCAAGGGCCGCGAAATTGGCTGGTCTCATCGCCGGATGGAGAGCACGTTTACTTTCCCATGCGCGATGATGCTGGCATCGTTCAGTTGCATCGGCTTGCGACGAAAGGGGGGGCATTAGAACAAATCAGTTCCCTATCGCATTCGATCGAAGGGCAGATTTCTCTCAACGCTCATGGAACGGGATGTGCATTCCTTTCCGACCAGCGAGTATGTCTCGTGAATTTGGGAACGGGTGAGCACGCATGGTTGACAGGCACCACGGAGCACAAGCTTTTTGGGGCAGTGCAGTTCGTACACGACGATCGATGGGTACTTAATGGTTACGTGGGAAACCAGCCTGATCACTATGCTCAGATTTTTGTTTGTGAATAATTCCGCCCATCGTGCGAACGTGCATCAACATAAGAACTCTAGCTCCCCTATCGCGGGGTTACACACTAAGCCATGTGAGCGTTGCTTGCCCCGAGAAACATAACGCAACATCGCTGCCAACGCCGCGCGGACGCAATTGGTAGTTGCTCTCATAAATCACTCGATGAGTCGGATCGTTCTGAATCAAGTCCACATTCGATTCCCTATCATGAGCAAATTCAAAACGCAGCGATTGCCGCTCTGGTTCGCATTGTGCAATAGGCAGAGCATGCACCGATTCCGAGGGCGGCAACGCAGGCAGATTGGCGCTCCAAAAACCACCGGCGGGCCAGTCCAGTTTGCAGACATGCTCAATGACATAGTCGGCTCGCGAGGCATTGATGTTCCAATCGCGTTCTACGTCCCGACGCATGTATTGTGAGACCGCAATGGAACGCACCCCCATCAGGCAGGCTTCGCGAGCAGCCGCAACGGTCCCACTGTAGAAAATATCTGCCCCTAAATTGCCACCATGGTTGACGCCGGAAATCACGATGTCTGGTTCTAACTTAAGCCACGACAACCCAATGCGAACGCAGTCAGCAGGCGTGCCGGATATAGCCCACTTATTTTCGCCGCGTTGTTCGAGATCGATTGGCGAACCGGTTGTGACTGCGTGCCCGCAACAGCTTCTCCCTCGGTCGGGTGCGACCACAAAACATGTCGCCTTGGTCGACAACAATTCGTATAAACATTGCAATCCTTCGGCCTCAAAGCCATCGTCGTTTGTCAACAAAATTCTCAATGCACTAGCTCCTGGTTTAATTCATGGAAAGCGGCCAAAATAGGTTCGATGGTGCTTGCTCCAGTCTGTGGATCTACCAAGTGACTGTGATGCAAGACGAGGGTACCGTCCGATGCGGCAATGCTGTTCTCGAGCGATCCAACGCTGCGGCAACGGTTTTTCGATCGATTTGCGAAACCTCGAAAACCCGCCCCGATCGCAATCGAGCCTCTTTCCAGAGGCTTCAAAACGAATCGTCTCGCTATCGCTAGAGCACTCGCATTTTCGTCCTTGGATTCGGAAACAAACTGTTGCACCCTAGTCGATTCGAGAATCGTTGGCGAAACTCTGAGTCCGTATTTGTAGTAGCCTGGCAAGCAGTCAGACGTGTCCGGACCTGAGTGAATCCAAGTGAATTGCAGCAACTCCTTCCTTAGTCGATTGGCGGTGGCACGACGCAGCGCGTTGTCATGCTGCAATCGTTCCGATTGAGGAATCAAGATGGCGGCCTGCAACTCCGAGAGCGCATACGAGTCATTTCCGCGCTCGCAATAAATCGTCATGCGCTGAGCCAATCGCGAATCATTGGTCAGAACGGCTCCTCCTCGCCCAGCTGACAGAAGTTTGCTGCCGCCAAAACTGAGCACACTGATGTCGCCCCATGAACCTGCCAACGTCTCGCCAGCTAAATTGGTTAAGATCGCCCCAGGCTCTTGGCATGCATCTTCCACCACGAAAAGACTCTTGTCCCTTGCCCAACGGCAAATGCCCTCCATCGGGGCGAGCGAGCCATGCAAATGCGAAATCACCACCGCTCGTGTTTTAGGGCCCAAGGCTGCATCCAACGCATCGATGTTAGGTACCCAGCTTTCCGGTGCAACGTCGCATAAAGCCACTCGCGCACCCGCTGCTTCAATAGCGCGAAAATTGCCAGGATAGTCATAGCCGGCTAGAAGCACTTCAGCATCTTCGGCCAGTTTGAGCGACCGGATCGCGAGCTCAATTCCAAATGTCCCGGAACAGCATAGTCTGACATGTTCTCGGCGAAAGGACCGCGCGAGGTTGGAACGAAGGGACACAAGGTGTGGCCCTTCATAGGTTCGCCAACTTCCATCCGATGCAACCTGTTCCAATGCCTGCTGAATGGCGAGTGCGGTTGGATGATAAGGGAGCATCGGCGAGTCGAGCCTTGTTGTGGCAAACGTTCGGTGGGCTTAGATCCCGATGATAGCCGTTATCGTTCCGTTGTGCAAAGCGACTGTTCGCACTTTCCCAACACGTTGGACGCGTTAGACGCGTCAGACGCGTTGGACGCGTCAGAAGCGAATCGGAGCCGCCACCTGGCTCGTCGCCCTAGGACCGCGCTTCGGAATCCTATCGTTCTTGGTCGTTTCCGTGCGGTTGCGAGTTCATGGCATGTTGAATGCTCGACCATTCATCGAGTCGTTCCTGTTCCTTCCCTAACGCGAGAGTCTGAGCGGCGTCGTCCCTTTTATCCTTCAATTTTTCAAGCGACTTAACGGCCTGCTGACACTGCAAGAGTGCGATTTTGTGTTGCTCAAGCTCTTGACGCAACGTCCGTTGTTTGTCGGCAATTTGGGCGGATTGAGCGGCTAGTACCGTTTGAAAGCGCTGGGCGTTGAGGATTTGGTGAAGATGCATCGTTCCGTTGCTCGAGTGCTTTCGGTAAGCATCCATCGACCTATTGGATTCATCGATCTCACGTTGCCGTTCGTGGAGTTTTTCGATGGCTAGCCGGACATCTTGAACTGCTTTGGCCGCGACGTCTCGATCGCGTTCGCGAAGTTTGAGCAATGTGGCTAGGCGGAACTTTGCCATGGTAGGTTAGGCAGCTTGATTGTTTGAATTGGGTGTCGTGCTTGGCAGCGGGGCAACTGCGTTTGCAATCGCCGACAGCTTCATCAGTTCGTCGACGCTTCGATTCCAAGGCACGAGTTCATGCTGCTCCTGTGCCAACAAGGATTCGATGGCAGACCGAAGTTGAATCGCTCGATCGATGGCGATGTTACTTCCTCGCTGGTATGCTCCGATATGGATCAAGTCTTCGTTCTCTTTGTACGTTGCCATGAGGCCTCGAATCGACTCGGCGGCAAGTCGCATTTCTTTTGAGATCAATTGTGACTGCAGTCGGCTCAAGCTGGGGAGAATATCGATGGCGGGGTATCGTCCGTGGGCAGCAATACTCCTAGACAAGTGAATGTGACCATCGAGCAAGCCTCGCATCGCATCGCTTATCGGTTCGTTGGTGTCGTCCCCCTCCACGAGCACCGTGTACAAGGCGGTAATGCTGCCGCGTTGACTGATACCCGCTCGCTCAACAAGCTGCGGGAGCATCGCGAAGACACTTGGCGGATATCCACGCGTCGTCGGTACTTCGCCAGCAGCCAAACCGACTTCGCGTTGTGCCATCGCGAATCGAGTTACGGAATCCATTAAGAGCAGTACGTTCTTGCCTTCGTCGCGCAGGGACTCCGCAATGGCCGTGGCTGTTTTCGCAGCCAAGATGCGTTTTGGAGCGGGTTGGTCGCTGGTTGCCACGACGGTAACGCTTTTGGCTCGTCCTTCTTCACCGAGATCTCGGTCGAGGAACTCTCTGACTTCTCGACCACGTTCGCCGATGAGAGCAATCACAACACAATCGGCTTGTGTTCCGCGGGCGAGCATTCCAAGCAATGTACTCTTTCCAACGCCTGAACCCGCAAAAATGCCGATGCGCTGACCGTATCCGATGGTTAAAAACGAATCGATGCTTCGGATCTGGGTTGGCAGTATTTTGTCGATTGGCGGGCGTGTTAGCGCAGGAACAGGGGGTGCATCACAAGGCATTTTGATCCCAAAGGGCAGGGTTGTTCCATCGTCTATCGGATTGCCAGTCGCATCGAGCACCCGACCAATCAACTCCGGGCATACCTTCACGGAACGATACGTTTGGAAAAGCTCAACGGTATCCCCTTGGCCGACTCCATCGAAGTTATCCAACGGTGCCAACACCGTTCTGCCGCCGTCGAATCCGATGACTTCCGCATTGAGCGAATCTTGATTGCGACGGACGATGCGCACCAGCGAGCCAACCGGGACCGGCAAACCATCCACGACGATGGTGGTGCCTCGAACGCTGCGAACTCGGCCAGAGATCCCGTATGGAACGATCCTTTGCAAACAATGTTTCCAGTCCTTGCTGCGCGGAATACTTGGAAACGATGCGACCAACTTTTGAACGGAGCTCGAGTCAGACATACTATTGTAGTTCTTCTGCAAGTCGTTTGAGCTGTGTTTGAAGAGTACGATCAATGGTTGTGTCTGGAGTTTGCAGGATAACGCCAAACCGACCGACCGAGATATCCTCGGATACTTGGATCTCCATGGATGGTTTCATTTCCTCGACCAGTTCTGTCAATGCAAGTGAGAGACGCTGTGCATCATCGGGATGGATGCGGAGCACGATTTGACGTTGACCTTGAACCATACGAACCGAGTCTTCAATCCAATCGAGCAAGATCGTAGGATCGGATTCGATTTGTCGGCACAAGAGTTTCTCGGTGATAGCGATTGCCAACGTAATCGTTTCGGTCTGCCATTGCCGAAGCCAAAGTTGCGTTGCGGACTCGAGGTCTTCGCAAAGTGTCCGAACGCAGCCAGCCGCTTCTTGAACGCGTTTTTCCGCGATTTGACTTGCCATTTGCATTGCAAGCCGTTCGACGTGGTTCTCTCCGCCTCGAATGCCATCCTCGCGAGCTTTGGCTTGAATGCGTTCGCATTCGGCTGTGCTATCGCGCAGAAGCTGTTGTGCTTGTTCGCGAACGGTATCGATGTACTGTTTCGCGCGCGAGGCCACGTCTTCCCAGTTGAACACCTCGGTTTGAGCTGTGTTGATACCTTGAGGACAAGATCTGGATTTGAAAACACTAGCCATGGTTTGTCGCTTATTGCTATGCTGCCGCAGTGAACGAAACAGTTTCCAGAGAACCTATTTTGCCGACCGATTGTAGATTGGTCGCTGTCTCCGCGATCTGAGTCTGCGCGGCATCCACATCGCGAAGATGGATGGGGCCAAGGCCGATCAGCTTGGTCCGAAGGCGTTGGACGTCTTTGGGGGGCATGAGGCGCTCCACGCGAAGAACGAAATCTCGCTTGGCACCACTCAGCGCCATTAGGATCACTTGTGGCGAACATGCGTGCAGCACAGTGACGAAGTCTCGGTCCGAGAGACGACTCAGGCTATCCATCGAATACTCTCTGGGCTGGCCGAAAGTCAAATGTCTCATCGCAGAATCGTTGCTTGCAGCGTTCGTCGCGGCAGAAGTCGCTGCAGTAGTCGCAGGACTTGAGCCTGACTGCGAGTGAACGGATTCGCTGGGAAAGGGGAGCACAATGGAGTCGTCAAACACATCCTCGTCAGAGGATTGGTGCACAAGCTCTGGTTCCAACGATTTGGAACGGTGTTCGGTCGGTTCAAGGTTGGAGTCTCCTTGGGCGGTGGGAGTGTTGCTCCATCCAAGTTTGCTCGCCAGAACTGGATTGGATTGCGATACTGCGTTTTCCCAAATGCTCTTTTGGGACTTGGGCATGCCATCGAGAATGGCTTGCAGCTTTGAGAGCCCTTGGGAAGTAGCTTGCTGTGGTGGAAAATGTTGTCCAATTTTCCGTTCAAGTTCCTGCTCAATATCGCGTAGGATGGCTGGGTCTGTTAGATGTAGGTGGGGGATGGCGGCAAGCGTTGCGCCTGCAACTTGGATTGGGAGCAACTGAACAATGGCTGTCGCTCGATCCACTGCGACTTGATTGAGTACGGTTGCGATCACGATCGGTCGCTCCGTCTTGAGGATTTCGGCCAACGTCTCGACAGGGATTGTGGACCAACTGCCGCAAGGTCCAATCATGTCGTTGGGATGAGGCTCCTTGTTTGAGGGCGAAATCGGATGGGAATGGGACTGAAGCGCCGCCGGACTCCATTCGAGTTGATCCGACACAGCGGACGTTTGAGATGCGAGGAGTTCGGCCGCAGGCGATCTCGCGTCCACACTCGCCTCGGGCGTTCGGTGAGACGGAGTTGGTCTTGAATCCGTGGCTCCCAAGAGCCCTTGCATAGCTTCGAACGCTTTTGCCCGCTCTTGGGGTGAAATGGACCCAAGATTAACCAACGCTTGTCGAATGAGTTTGCTCTGAGCAGCGGGGAGTTGGGCCAACAGACCGCGAGAGGTGGCTGCGTCTAAGCTTTGAAGCACGATTGCAACGTGCCGAATGCGCTGATCTGAACCGTTGGACATGCGTTTGGAGGATTGCAGGCTGATGAATTGGGCGATTAAGGCAAGATTAGGCTCACCCGGACTTGTACAGTTTTCGGGAGATTTGCGTCTAGCCCGGAATTTCTTGGCATTAGGGGTTTCGAAACGGCATTCCTGGGCCTTATGCTATGCGACCAAAACGTTGCTTTCCCAGTCTATTAGGCTTGCCGAACTTATCATGTCCAAGAATTCTAAGATCACGGTCGTTGACGCTGAGTCAGAAAAATTCCCTTTCGTCTATCGCTCGCCGCTTAAATTTGGTGGTCGGGTTGTCAAAGACGTCACCGTTTTCCGTACCACGATAGCAATCGAGGACAAGGCCAAGAAGAAACTTGCCTTTGGGATGGGGGAGATGACGATGGGTACCGCTTGGGCGTGGCCGAGCAAGACCCTGACTCCCGAACAAG
>JAIPFP010000089.1 GCA_021736575.1 Pirellula sp.
TGAGTACAACACCGATGGCGGTGGCGCTCCTCCAATCGATCCCTTTCAATTCGGCGGTTTCGGTGGGATCGACGAGCAGCCATGGAAGGTCAAACTTGTGAGCCATCGCCAACGCAGCTCGAACTTCGTAGTTGTTTTCCACCGAGAAACGAAGCGTCCGCTTTGCCATTACCAACTTCGAAAGTGCTTCCATCATCGGATCCGCATCTACGAATCTCGCATTCAGTTTCTTGGCCTCGGTAAACAAAACATCGAGCCCGATGATCGCTTCGGCAAAGCTGGTGGCGAGCTGCGGACGAGTTGGCTCCAAAGGACGATCCACGGAGACCGCACCGACGGGTGGTTCGTAAACGGTGGGCGGAGTCATCGCTTCACGTGTCAGCACGATCCGCAAACTCTCGGAATCGGAAAGAACTCTCTTCTCAAGATCTTTGCCCCCCAGTTTGACGACCGCTCCTTGTCCCGGCATCAATAGAGATGAACCCGGTGACAATTGAACCGTCGTTACTCCAGCTTCGATGTACTTGTCAAACTCGCGAAACAGATCGAAGCCATCGAGGGCTCGCACCTCGGGAGTGAGAGATAGTGTTCCTGCGGCGCTCGATTCGACCAAGGTCGTTTGCGCGACAACGAGACCGGGAATGAGCGAGGCGCCCGAGTAATCATGTCGCTTTGCATTGGCTGGCACTTGGATGTCAGCTCGCGTTCCGATGTTCGTTATCTTGCCATCGGTCACGATCATCACGGCATCGTTGATGACGGGGCCGTTGCCAGGCCAAATTTGGCTAGCGAAGTAAACGTCCACTTGATGGGCAGTTGCCTGGCCAAGCGAGAGCGTTGCTGAGACGAATGCGATCGCCAGCCAGCAACCAATATGCCTTAACGATGGTTTCATGATGGCTTACTCCGCTACCGGGGCTAGGAGTCGCTTGATCTTTTCGTCTTTGGATCGCTCATAAACAACCTTGCCATCGATAATGGTTTGCTCAACCCAAGTCGAGATGTTCAAAGGTTCACCGGACAAAATCACAAGATCGGCATCCTTCCCCACTTCAATGGACCCAACTAAGTTTGCAATACCGATGCGCTTGGCTGGCATCAAGGTGATCGCTTCGAGAGCTTCCTTTTCGGACATGCCGTACTTCACCGCCGTTGCCGCTTGGAACCAAAAGAAACTGCTGCCCAGGGAAGTTCGAGCGCCGAAGCCCTCGGTCTGAAAAATGAAGGGAACCTTTGCCGCTTGATAGAGCTGAGGCAGGATAATCTTTTTGTCCTCACGCGAACGCGGATTTGTTTCCCAAAAGACAAGACTTGGGTCCAGAATCACCGTCTCATTGCGTTTTGCGAGCAAGTCTGCCGCCTTGTAGCAACCCTGTCCAAGCACCAAGATCGGCTTCAGGCTGTAGTCTGCGATCAACTGGAATGCTGCTGTCACATCCATACCGGTTTCGCAATAGATGTAGACTGGTTGCTCACCCTTAATGGCCTTCTTCAACGCTTCTAAGCCGGCTGCTTGGCTGGCTGCATCGTTGCCCCCCGCAGGTTGGCGTTCGGCACTTCCCTCTTCCTTGGGTTCTTCGGGTCCACCTTCGGGTTTGTCGGCTGGCTTGGCGGCCTCTTCACCTTCTTTCTTGACCTCGGGAGCTGCCTCTGGCTTTTCGCCTCTGGCTTCTTTTTCGATGGATTTCTTGGCCTTGTCGAGTTCCTTTCGCAGTTTCGCGAGTTGGCTCATGCGATTGCCACTGGCTGGACGCAACGAAATCTTTAGGCCCGCCTCGCGTTTCAAAAGCATATCGTTGACGTATTGTCCCGCTGTTTTGACGATGGCCGCTTGACCGCCGATCAGCGTGCTATTGCCTGGAACAACCGCCGATGAAGTGATTCCATTGCGACGGCACTCTTCGAAATAAGGAGCAACCGGATCGATCGAATCTACAACCGACAGGAATGGAACCACTTCGTTTCTTTCGTTGGCCGAAGTCATCGCGCCTGAATTGTGTGCATCGACAAAACCAGGCATGACCACTTTGCCGGTCGCATCAATCACTTTCGCTTCGCCAGGGATAACGATGTCTTTGCCGATGGCTTCGATTTTGCCTTCGCGAATGAGGATGGTTCCGACAGCAATCGGTTCGCCTACGATTGGGATGATCTTGGCACCTTGGATGGCCAACGGTCCGTCGGCATGCAAGCGGGCTGCTGTGGTCGCAAGTCCGAGTAGGAGGATTGTTCCCGTGCGGAATATTGTTACCGTGCGGAATATACCGAAGTGGTTCATCATTGCTTGCTCTTGTCGTTCCCGTAAATCTTGCCGCTTATCATTGTCCAATGGATGTTGCTGGTCGGCTGCATCGGGTCGCCACTGAGCGCGACCAAGTCCGCATCTTGTTCAGCTTCTATCGAGCCAACCCGATTGGATAATCCTAGAATGTCTGCTGGCCGCGAGGTGATTGCAGCCAATGCTTGTTCGTGTGTCAGTCCAAATCGATGTGCAAATCTTGCTTGATCCAGCAATGATTCTCCTGCTAAGCAGAATGGCACCTTGGCTTCGATGAGTTTACCCGGCACATTCCAGCGCAATGCCGTTCCTTCGCTGCCGCGGTTCGACGCTGCCGATCGAGCAAGGGCTGTGTAAACCACTTTGCCATCGCGTTTTTTGAACTCCTCGATAATGCGATAGACCTCGTCGCCTCCGTAAATGATCGGCTTGAAACCGAATTCATCACCCAGGTCGAGCGCACTACGAATGTCGAAATCCGTCCGGCTTATGGCGAGCGACTGTCTTTTTCCATCGAGGATTTCTTTTAGAAGTTCCGTCGACATTGGGACAGCACCGTCGACGGTACCATCGCTACGAACGCGGCTGAGCGAGCTGCGGATGATCCAAACGACACCCATGCGATTCGTTGGCTGTCGCATGTAAATTCCTTCCGGCCGGGATCTCGCTCGGTTTCGCGAAGTCGGATCGCTGCAAACCGCCAACACCGCATTGCCGCTTGCTGCCACGGTCCGTTCGCCTGAATTGCCAGCCGTTTTGACAATGCATGCCAAACCGGAAAAGACACTCTCGGTTGCCGGAACTACTTGTGCGGTTGTGACCCCCTCGTCGACGGCTTCGGCAAAATCCCGCGAGCTCCAGTCGATCGCCGAATAGGTATCAAACTCCGGGGTGACTTCTCTCGATACTTCGCTCGTCCCGCCGGATAAACCCAGGCTGGAGTAAGCATCCACAATGCCAGGCATCAACGAATCGACTTCCAAGACCGTCAGGGGGCCAGGAACATCGATCGATGGTCCGACCAACTTGATCTTGCCATCGCAAATGTAGACCTCTCCTTTTTCACCGTACGCGCCGTTGTTGGAGTAAATGTGTTTGGCTCGAATCAGGATCCGATCGCTTGATGGCTCTTTTTCCTGCCCGACCGAGATGCAGGGGTCGAGCGCGGCTAGCCCCGCTAGAATGGTTGCAGCGATGAAATGAAAAACAGTCTTTTGCATCGATTAATTGTCTTTCGTAGTAGCAACTTGACCGTCGATCAGTACAAAGTGGGGTTTGGCTCCCAAGTTGAGGGGCGAACCCGACCAGATGACCAAATCGGCAGGCTCATCCTTGGCGATTCCTTGTTTAGCAGCCGAACCCAAAAGTGCTTTGGGAATTTCACTTAAAGCCGATAACGTTTGATCATGGTCCGCACCGGCGGCAACAACCATGGAGGCGGTTAGTCGCAACTGCTCTGCACTCTCTCCCGCGAAGCAAATCGGTATGCTGGCTTTCATAGCCATCACGATATCTTGAACATACCAATCGTAGCTGCTAGCCGTCATGGGTTGCACGACGATCGTGCTCTTCGACTTAAGGATGCGATCGATGTGAGTCTTTAGTTGTTTCGGTCCTAGCAAGAGCGCGTTTAGTTTTTGCGTTTCAATCAGATGCAATGCGGATTGAATCTCGGCATCCGTTTGAGCTTCGATGATGGCAACCGATTTTCCGCTCGCGACATCCTTTAAACTTGAAGTGCGTCGGTCCAAAAGCTTCTGTTCGATCGAGGCAGGGAGATAAACGCGCGAAGGCAACAGCGTTCCTTTGAGCGACTGCGATACCATCTGGATTTGGCCAGCTAGACTAGAGGGAAATCGATTTGGGTTTCTAGCACTGTTAGCGAGAACAAACTTGGCGGCCGCATCTCGAGCATACTCGGGAACCGTGGCACCGATGCGAACAAGGCTGGCGTTGCCTGCGATCGGATTTGAACTACCTGGTGCCAAAAGGGCTCGAAGCAAACCATCGCGGACCAATTTCCTTTGGCCATTGAAGTCACGAGCAAAGCCATCCGCCGCAACTACCAGCGAAGCATCTGGTTCCTGTTGCGGATCGATCACTCGAGCCAATCCAAAGTTCGCATGCGCGGAAACCAATCCTGGCGTAATGACAGCATCGGATAAATCAAAAGTCGGATGGTCGAATTGGGTCTCCGGCCTCTCCTTGCTGATGCTGAGGATCTTCCCATCGCAAACCTGAATCACCGCAGGTTGCAATCTTCCTTCGAACCAACATCGCGACGATTTCAATTCGAAGCAGCGAGGTAGTGATTCAAGAAGATCTAAAGTTGGAGTCGTCGTTTTCTCTCTTTCCGACTGCATTTCTGCGGAGACGAATTGCGGTTTGTCGGCTCCATAGATCACGCCACTGTTCATCACCCAAACTACCGGATTTGCTGTGCTGGTCGGTTCACCGCGGAAGCACACCAAGTCGGCCCGCTTGCCTTTCACAAGACTTCCGATTCGATCGCCAACTCCCAATGCCTTGGCCGCATCGATCGTGATGGCCTTCAGGGCTCGTTCTGGGCTGAAGCCGACGGAGATCGCTTTGGCCGCATGGGCACGCAATAATTTGCTCGATCGATCACTCTTTCCGTTGCTTGCGATCGCGACAATACCATCGTAATTTGCAAAGTCGCTACCCAATCGATCGGCTGAATCATCAAACTCCGAATCGCTTTTTTCGAGATCTAGCCAAGGTCCAAGTACAACCGGGTTCTTTGAGTCGCGAATGATTTTGGATGCCGAACGTAAATCGCTCAAGCCATCGAAAACCACTTGGATCGCCTTCATCGAATCTCCCTCAAGGAGTTTCATCGCGAAGTGAACATCATCCGGACCATGCACTTCCAATCGAAGAGGAATGTCTCCTTTGATGACACGCAGAAGATCTTCCTTGGCGGTTTCTCGATCCGGTTTCTTAACCGGTTTTTCTTTGCTTTTGTCTGGTTCAGCAACGGTCTTGGCAGCACCGTCGGTCTTGGCAGCACCGTCGGTCTTGGCAGCACCGTCGGCTTGAGGGGGCATCGGACGGTTCGGGGCGATGCTCTCAGGAGGACCTGTTGGTCGTCCTCCAGGTGATCGGCCACGCTGTCCCGGTATTTGCGATGGAACGCCAGGTGGCGTGGCTGGAGCAGCTGGCGCAGCCGGAGATGCACTTGCCTCTGGCTTGCTCGCAGGTGGCTGCTCCTTGGAAGCATCTTTCGGTGTTTCCTTGGCTTGCTTAGCAATGTAAGAGTCGTATTCTTCCCACTTCTTTCGATACTCGATGGCGGCATCGAGTATTTTTTTGGTTCGCTCAAGTTCTTGTTGGCGCGAACGGTTGTTCGTAGCCATGACGCCGATGGATGCCTGCAATCCAGCTTTTGTTGCCAGCACGGAGGCTCCACCGCCAGTTTTTGGCATCACCGATACGACCGCACCATAACCACCCAATGAACCTCGCGACGATGGTTGCACATAGATCGATGTTACTCCACTCGCAAGCACTTCATGCCAACTGTCCGAGTAGGGATCGATGCCATCGGCCGCGTCGAGACTGGCATCTGAGGCGGTCGCGTTGGCAGAATCTGGATCGAGCCAAAGTTTGCTGCGTGCATCGATCAGACCCGGGGTAACCACGCATCCCTTGGCATCGATGGTTCGAGCTCCAGCAGGCAGAATGAGAGTCGAGTCACCAACCGCAAGAATCGTGTCCCCTTGGATCAAAACCACTCCGTTTGGGATGGTGCCTGTAGACTCACTGGTTCGCAATTCGGCTCCAACAACGGCAATGATCTCGGCGGGAGGCGAGTCATTCTGTCCCCAAGCTGGATTCAGGCAGAGACCGAAGACGAAAAGCGTCAAGTAAACGGGTGAGTGAAACGATTGACGAAATCGCATTTCGTACGGCTTTGTCATGGAAGTAATTCAATGAGGTAGCATGGGATGTTCGCGAAGGGTACGAACCATCTGGGGGGCCATCGAAAGCCAAATTGTTTAGCACCCGATAGAGCGTAATAGAAGGTGCAGAGAGACGCAAGCAGTTATTCAAGCGGATCGTTACTCCTGCGTTGATTGTACCTTCGCAACGCGATTATCTTCCCAATTTCCCGTGAAGGTCGCACGGCATTAGCAGAACAAAAGAAAAGCCGCAGCCAACATGCCGCGTTCCAGTTGCTCTCCTCCATCGACCGTGGCCAGTCGCTGCCCCTTCAAATTGAATATCTCATTGCCACGCGTTTCGAGCAGAAGCTCTTTTGAGACGCTATAGACGCACCCCTCAGTCACCACATCTTTACCCACATTTCAGAACACGCTAGACTCGAAATCCGAATGGATTTGCATGATCTCCTTGCGTTGTCCCCCCCTCGCCCCGCTTCGCGGAGACTGCTGCAATCTGCCGCTTGCCTTAGCGCCGCAAAACGGCAGCGCATGCTCGGCGAACGTACTCTTCGTATTCCCACGGACCGCTTGAACCTGTCTGTCGAGCAATGACCAGATCAAGGCTTGGCACAAACGCAATGAGTTGGCCGCCGGAACCAGGCTTGTAGCGAGCATCGTTTGGAATTTCTCCCACGGTGTTGTTCACAAGTGCAGGGAGCTCCCAACCATGAGAAAAACTCTGGGCATTGCGTTTGAACCGCATCTCCTGGCCCTTCACTTCATGGGTCGCTAACGCCGTTTGTTCCACGAACCAACTCGGGATGACTTGTTTGTTCTCCCATCGACCTTGACGAAGCATACAGTAGGCGATTCGAGCTAAGCCTCGGGCAGGCATCCCAAGCCCATGCGACGGATGACGTCCAATCGTCTCCCCTCCGTCATAGAATTGAAACCACCAATGCTCACATCCGATCGGTTTGAACAGAGATTCAATCGCAACCTGATCGTAGGGTTTACCGGTCACTGTCTCGCAAACCAACGACGCATGGCACAGCGCATGACTTGAGTACCCGCACGCCGTGCCGGGATCAAATGCCAAATTGCTTGTCTTCGGATCCCCACTCAATCCAAGCACATATTCCCAGCTTCCATCGTTTTTGGCCCCCACGGCTTCCGGACAAATACCCGATGTGTGATTGAGAAGCTGTTTGACCGTGATGTCCGCTTTGCGGGGATCGCTAAGCGGCTTTGCCCAAGGAAGGAAATCAAAGGCTGGATCTTCAAATTTCATTCGATGCGGAGTCAAACCTTGTTGGCTTTGTTCCGAGGCGATTGCGAGAACGGTCGCACAAACGGCTTTGGAAACGGATGCCACGCGCCGGTCGTCGGTCTTAGCGCTATTGCCTCGCTCGACTTCCAGCACGACATAACCGTTGCGAATGACCACAGCTGCGAAGTTGCGACTGTCGCTTGTCAGCAGCCACTCTTTCAGTTCGGCGAGCTTTTCTGGGTCAACACCGGCTAGCTTGCGAAGTTCATCTGGGTCAGCCAACGTTCGCCAGCCCCCCTGGGATTCGGCTGGAGGAAAGTACTCTTGAGCCTTCGCAAAAGACATGTTGCTCAAAAACCAAACTACCGAAAGCGAGATCAGGATAACGTACGAAGCCATTCGAGGTGCCAGATTCATCGTAGAACTACTTTGAATGGTGTAAGGGTCTGAACGCGGCCAAGTCATACTTTCTGCCTAGAAACAAATTTTTAGGCGAGCGGCTGTATTGTTTATACCAGGAGGGAGCGGCTCCTGCCGAACCAGCCATAGTTCCATTCGTTCGGCGACAGTCATATTTCCGATTATCAAAATCCTGTGGACAGCTCCTTCGTCTTGGTGGCCGGGGGTTGGGGCTTGCTGTTGTTGTCTTTGTTTTATCTTTTAATTGACATTATCGGCTGGCCCAGTTGGCTGAACGCTACAGGAACAATTCAAAGAGAGAAAGAGTTATGGCCAGTGAGGTAATTGCTAATCGGAGGGCGGGGTAGGCAAAGCAATAGCCGATTCAAGCAATTTCGTGGCCGCTTTTGAGAGCCTTTCATAAAGCGCACGTGTTTGCGTTGCCGTAACCTGAATCTCGCCATCTTCTATCGTGAACCCGTACCTTGAGAGCGTTTGCTCCTGAGGCTTGAGCTGTTTCGTAAGTCTCGCACCATGGTGGACAAGCGAGTCTCGTATTTGTCTTGCTAGCGTGATAAAAGCGTCGGTGTAACAGGTAGACAATACCTCGTCTCCCTTATCACCAAACGACCTTCGTATATCCCGTTTGAAATCATCATGACGGGGTTTTTCATAATCCGATTCACCAAGCCTTATTCCCACACATTCCTTAATAAAGTCTTCGTATGCGTAGTAGAATGCAGCAAAACAGAGTCGCTGAGTACCCCATAGACACAATTTAAACTCCTCCGCATTCGCAAACAAATTCCAGGTACTGTCAATTAATGGCTTCCGCGAGGGCGACTTCAGCGCTTCCTGGCATTCGACGATCAAACGGTCATACTCTGAGCGGAGTCTTTTTCTTTGAACGTAATTTAGTTTGTCCGATTTCTTTTGGCCGGGTTGATTAGCGGCCATCGCTTCGACTAGCTTGTCTGGAACTAATTTGATGATCGTTAAGGAAAAGGGCGTTTCCAAATCCTCAATTGAATTTAGTTTATTCGCGATACTTTCAACCATAAAGTGAGGAAGGAAATGACAATTGTCTGTGGATTTCCAAGAAGCGCAAAGGTTGAACGCAGCATCATCGAAAGGAGTGTCTGCGCAAAGTTTCATGAGTGCTTTTGCCCACTCGTGACTAAATATACGCGTGTTTGATGTGCGGTCGACGTCGACGCGTTTTCTTTTTGATTCGGACATTTCGTGAGACCTGCATGGGTGTAACCGGCAACCCGCCGCTGTTTGGACGCGAATTTTTTGGCGAGCGGTAGTATTGTTTATACCAGGAGGTAGCGGCTACTGCCGAACCACCCAGCGTTCCACGGCCATGGCACCTACCGAAGGCCTCAAGCAAAAGCGTCACCGCCACTAGGGTCCATTGGCAGACTGGTAGACTCTCCAACTTTCGAAAGAAACGCTTCTATACCCTTCAGAAGCGATTCCCTCGTTGGGGTCTTACCTTTGCACTTTTCCGCCCATGAGCGTCCTGGATGTACTACGTCCCAATCCGATTTAGCCTGCTCATATCGGCCTCTTCCAGGATCATGGTTTCCAAAACCGTCTAGATAACTATTCCAAAGTGGCTTCTTCCATTTGATGACCGCCGCCTCAAGCGTTCCAATCATATCGGAACTAGCCCCTTCAAAGATCATGAACCTACAAGAAAAGTCTTCAAGAGCAAGGCTTGCAACCTTTTCGATACTGTTTCCATGCTGGGAGATTCTAGAAAACAACTCAACACTTTGTTTCTCTTCAACATGTTCGGCCCTAGATTGCCTCCATCCCGTTGGAACTGCTTTGCCAATATAGATTGGAAAATCATACGCAAGACGATTCAGTTGAGCGTACTTTGAATATGGTTTAACCGAACCCGTGTAGTACAGGGAATAGACGCCAGTTCCATAGAATCTTTCCGGTGGTGGTACTGGATGAACTGGGGTGCCGTTAAAGAATCGAATAGCATCCTTCACCATCTCTACGAATGCATCGTTTTTGTAAACGTGCTTGGCACGGTCAAACGGTTCCCGCGTTACCTTTCGCGTTACCTTTGTTCCTTTTTTAGACATGTGCGATTGCTCTTCTTTTCATCAGCATTTCCTTGAGTCTTGCCGCGACAATTTCGCACATTTGAACAGGAACAGCATTTCCCAGTTGTCGCATCGATTCAGTCCATGATCCCTCGAAAATCCAATTATCTGGGAAGGTTTGAAGCCTAGCACATTCTCGAACACTGAAGTATCTAACGCTTCCATCTTCCAAGCGAAGTGTGTTTTCTCCCCCAGGTACGCCATGGTCACCAGCCTTTAATGCTTTGGCAGGTCGATCATATGGACTTCCGTCATGTCCTGGATAGGCTCTAGCTCCAGGGTTGCAAAAATGGTTTGCGAACTTGCAGCATGAATCGCCAGGGGCAAGTTCTGGCAAGTCAGAAATCGCGTCTCGTACTGTTCGCCAAGCTGGGAGAAGCATTCCTGGAAACAACGAGCGTAATGACTCAACACGTTTTTTCACCGGGGACGACATTTCGGGGCGGTTCTTTTTCGCTACCTTATGCCTTTCCCAATACTCTCCAGTCACCCACATGTCGTACAGAAGTCCATCTTCCTCATGCGTTGATTGCGGAAATGAAAACTCCGTTTCAAGGTCAGAACGTATGCCGACAATCAACACTCGATGCCGATGTTGTGGTACACCAAAATTTGCGGCGTTCAGCAATTGAAACACGACGTTGTAGGTTAGTCCGGTTCGAATACCTTTTGTGGCCGCTTTTTCCAGTCTGGCACGATGATGGGTCACGTCCTCATCCCCGTTTCGTACCATTTCGGGGAAAGTGAGCTGGTGAATTATGTACTGGTAGTAGTTCGAGAAACTATCTCGAAGTAAGCCTTTCACATTCTCAAAAAGGAAGGCTTTCGGTGCCGTTTCCCTCACTGCTCGGATTGCTTGGGGAAACATGTTCCGTTTGTCATCCATCCCAGCATGTTTACCACCGATGGAAAATGGTTGGCACGGTGGACCACCCGAAACTAGGTCAATTTTCCCCGAGTACTTCTCAAAGCAGACATCGGAGACGTCACCTTCGAGAATGTCTGCCCGCAGCAATTGGGGTAAGCCATTTGCTTTGTTCCGACGAAGCGTAGAGCAAGCGTTAGGGTTCCATTCCAAAACTGCTTCGTGGTGGAATCCCGCGTTTGCGGTCGCTAACGCCAGCCCGCCAGCACCGGCAAATAATTCAATTGACTTCATCTCAAACCATCCTGGAGCACAACCTTTTTTGATCATTGCATTGTATATCAGGCTCTGGGGCTCTGGGTAGCGCGTAGCGGCCAACGCGTGAAGATTGGTTCCCAAAAGTAGGCACCATTCGTGCCTGCCACCTACCGAAGGCCCCGTTTGATCAGTAACTGTTCCCCCATGTAATGGTTGCCGGATGGCTCTCATTTCCACCTGTCCATTTAAGGGCTTCCTGTTCACGTACAATCCCGTCAAAATAAAATTCCATTGTATAGTGTCCATATTCGGGCTGTACTAAGACCTGTACAAAAGGAACATCCTCCGGATCCTGATATTTTTCAAGATATACCTGATTGATGTGATTATTCAACAGCTCGTCATATTGAAGTTTTATCCCCCTGACCCGTATCATTTTACCGTCGTACCTGACCAGCCCTACCCCTGTTTTCTGGATAGCAGTAAACCAACTTTTGGGACTTTTCTTCAGCGTGCGGGAAAAAACACGGCAATCATCTGTTATGATCATGTAGGTTTCTAAAAAACTGCGTACTTCCCGACCGCCCAAAATCTCAATCAACGGACTTACCATGAGATGTTCACGAAAATCTTCAGGAAACACCGTATTCAAAAATCGCCCAAATTGTTTGTTGATAATATCCCAATCAGATTCAGTCCAAAAGTGGTAATAGTCAGTTTTTTCCAAATGTCCTCGGGCTTTCAAGACTTGTCTTGAAGACTGCGTTAACAAGAGGGGGTATGGAGATTTTCTCGAAAACACCCCGTTTACCTGAAAATCATCCTCTGGATGTATAGGAATACAAACTAGGCCGTCAATGTGCAAAATTTCATTCAATATCGTTGATATATTAAAAAAAGCATCAGCGTCTGTGCTGTTTGCTATATCATATATCACCAGGGAACTTCCCCACTTCCCCTTGAATGCAGCCCTGATTGTTTGTGCTATTTGGTCAGCATTATGATGCAATCTAATTGGTAAAAAGTGAATCCGACCTGCAAGTCGTTCACCACGCACAAAAGGACAAATAGGAAAGCTCCCCAGTTCTTTCTTCTGTGCTTCGAGTGTTTCAATAATATATTTTGAGATCTGCCTCTCGATATCCTGAACCGATTCGGAAGCTTGTAATTGGACTATATGCGGTACTGCTATCGCACTGTTTCTGGTCTCCCCACTGGCTGTACTGAAAAGATTATCCCACAAGGTAATCAGCAATCCATAATTGGTTTTCGGATTTTTATGATGCTTCAGATGAAAAGTGCCCCAGGCAAACACACGGGTTACACGACCGAACAGGCGAGGATTGTGTTCCAATATCCGCTCAGCTAAAAATGCTTCATTGATATAGTGCCACAATAAGACCCAAAGACCCTGTTGAGGAAATACAAAGGTGATTGCGGTCAATGGTAAAGTCATCATGCACAAGGTATCGAGTGTACCTCTTACGTCACCAAAATAAAATAAAAGAAATTGGGGCTTGAAACGACTTCCACCTTTGCGATAGTCGGTTCGATGATGAATGATATGTAACTTGTGCAACCAGTTGTGTTTATGTCGGATATGAGATACCCGATGAAGGATGTAGTAGAAAAGTGTCCAGAGAAGGATGACAAGCAGAAAGTGGAATATCCACAAGGTAGTATTCAGAAAAATTGTGGTCATTATACAAGACTTTTTTTTCCACTGGTCGTGTAGAAAGCGGGTTCGGGAATTACTATCTATCGTACAGAAACTGTCGCAGTAAGCACAGGGGAATTATGCTAACACTTGGGATGGTCGGACAGGGAGTCAAGACAGAAAAACCGAAGCTTAAAGAGCTTACGCATGTGCAGTTGATCGTGTTGTTTAAAGAGGTGTGTTCACTGCGAGTGTGTTCATTTCGCAAAACATTATCGCGATCCCAGCTCTGCTGCTTGGCGAAGCACTTCGTCCACAATGTTTTCTTCGACTTGATCGGCCCAGATCGCGGGGAGGCCGTAATAGACCATCGCTCCACCCCCTTCGTAGCCCCCTTCTTTAAGCACGCGAAGGCTTGGTATATACGCCATCACGTCGTGCGCGTAGCCCGCCACAAACGTTGCTTGAGGCATTTTGCCTTTGATGCGCAAAGAGTAATCCACGACGACTTCACCACCCAACGCCACTAAGTTTAAATCCGCTCCGATTTGCCAGAGCGAGATCGGATATGGGTAAGACGTGGGCAATGGCTTGCCTGCATCAATGCCCTCCAACAACTGTTTGGCTCGAAGCGACTCGTAGAGGGAGCCGGACGCTGCCTGCGTACGAAGTTCCTCGGTTGTGGGAAGTTTGTCAAAGGCGAGATCGATTTCGCGATACTTACAGGACAGCGATGGGGCGGCTATCTTCATTTCGGTTGTCAGCAATGTTTGATCCACAGCCGATGCCAATTGTCTGCCATAGTGACTGGCCAGTTCAACGGTTCGCCGGGGGATTGGATTTTGATCGGCTCCGCAGCCTGCGAAGAACAACGCGACACAGCCTGGATGCCGTGTCTCCAATTCCATTTGCGCGTAGCCAGGATAGTCGCCGGACCATTGGAGATCGGATAAAACGGTCGCGTGGCATGCATATCCGAACAGAATCGATGTAAGGTCACCCTTGGTGTTGCGGACTGCGAGAACAGGAACATCATGGTCCGATGGCCCGGCCAATTGCCCGAGCGTTCGCAATTTGGGTCCGTCTGGTTCTTTATTGCTTCGGCGATTCACTGCAAAGTTGGTTTGGCCAACACCCCAGGCAAGTGAGCTGGGCTCCATACGACTCATGGCTTGTCCAACAACTTGAACGATCGTGTCTCGCAATTGATCTGCATAGCGTTCGATCTGAGTACGTTGGGCTTGATCTAATCAATAGTAGTGAAGTGGTCCAAGATTGCGTTTTACTACGGGCCCAGAATGCGTGTGCGAGCAGCACAACACAACATGAGCCGCAGGGATAGAAAACCGAGTTTCAATCAAATCACGCACTTCGTTGGACAACTCGCGGTCGATGCCAACGAGGTCCAGGGTAATGATAACCGCTCTTGTATTATTGGCCGACTCGAGAACGAGAGCTTTGGAATAGAGTTCGGTCACTTTTCCATCGGCGGGTCGATCGCGACTTGCGTAACCCGCCATCCACATGAATTCGTCGGGAGTGATCCGTGCAGACGCCGAGCCCGCACGCCACGTTTCCGCGAGGATATTTTGATTGATACCGAGGAAAATCCCCAAGAACACAACAGCAATTAAACTACGTTGCATGATTAGCACTCAATTGATTGGCGAGAGAGAACGCCGTTATCGTGACGGACAGTTAATCTCTAGGTACAGTTCGGCACGCGGCGAAGATGCTGTCACAGAAGGTTCTCAACTTAATTCATTGGCTGGCACACGTCGAAAAGGATTGGCTCGTCTGTTTATCGTTCGGTCCAGCTTAATGATTTCGAGAAGCGAAGCTTCGTGTTTTCGAATTTCCGACTTTATGGCTGTCATTTTCGAATGTTCCTCGCCATAGGTTGCTTCGCTCAACCTCAATATAGTCAGTTTATGCACTATGACTTGCACGTCCTTGCGATCCTCAAGTGCCTGCATAAGGGTGGTTTCTTCCTTCGTCGAACGCTTTCGAGTCGTGGGATTCGCGGCAATAGCGAGCAAAGCAGATTCTTGCTTTTGAATCTGTGCTTGAATCGCCATTCGGTCCGGGTGATCTTCTCGAAAGCTAGTCAAGTTGATTCTCAAGAAAAGCAATTGCCAAACAAGTAAGTTCACATCCTCTCTTTTTCGAAGTTCTTGCGACAAAGAGTCTTCGATATTCATCGAGTTCGCCGCGTTGACGGGTTGTTGAGAGTGCGGGAATTCCTGTTCAATAATGTCGAGCAAGGCAAGTTCGTTTTCACGGATCTGCAACTGGGTAGATTGCTTTTTTGGGTGTTTTTCTCCGAAGTTCGCGTCATTCATTCTCAAAAAAAGCAACTTCTGAACGATCGACTCCACATCTGCGCGATTCAGAAGTTCTTGCGGCAAGTATTCTTCCATATTTATCGAAGACTTTGAAACGGCTGATTGGGGCAGGCCATTGAGTTCTAGGATGCTTTTCAACGCGGCCTCGCATTCGCTAATTTTTGCCTGAGTGGACTTCTTGCTTGGGTGCTTCTCTCCGAGGGACGAATCATTCTTCCTCAATAAACGCAACTTTTGAACAAGCACCTCTACGTCCGAGCGATTTCGAAACTGTTGTGGTACGGAGTCTTCTAACTTGGCTGCATCCTGGCCAAGGCAGAATGAAAATGTAGCCCAAGTGAATAGAGAAAAAAGAACGAATTCGCTTAGCCAAAACCTAGTATTTTGCATTGTGCCACTTCCAAAGCCTCGTAAACGCCAAATTTCCGCACACGCCATGTCCCCGATTCTACTCGAAAACGAACTACGAGAGTCTTTTGCCATGCAAATATTTCGGAGTGTCGGCGAATCCGCTGAGAAAAGGTTGCTTCGTCGTCTTGATGGTTGTTTCGTTGCGTCGAGGCATGCATTATCCCATCACTCTCATGCGACGATACTCTCATGCGACGATGTCGTGCAACACTTGGCCATGAACATCGGTCAATCGAAAATCACGGCCTGCGTAGCGGTAGGTTAGCTTCTCATGATCGAAGCCCAGCAGATGAAGCATCGTTGCATGAAGATCATGAACGCTGACTGGCTTTTCTACTGCCTTGAAACCAAAATCGTCCGTCGCCCCGTAGACTGTTCCACCTCGAATTCCGCCACCCGCCATCCAAACCGAGAATCCGTAATGATTGTGATCTCGTCCCAGCAGCGATTTTCCCTGCCCGCTCAATTCAACCGTAGGCGTTCGTCCAAATTCTCCCCCCCACACGACCAGTGTTTCATCCAACATGCCTCGCTGCTTCAAATCCGTTAACAAGGCCGCAATCGGTTGGTCGATCTCAGCCGCAAGTTTTCGATGGTTTTTTTCGATATCATTGTGATTGTCCCACGGTTGCCCTGCTCCGTGCCAAAGCTGAACGTATCGCACGCCGCGCTCGACCAGTCTACGCGCAATGAGCGTTTGCCTGCCGTGAACCCCGTCACCATACATGTCAAGTGTCTGCTGGCTTTCTTTCGAAATATCAAATGCATCCGCTGCGTCCATTTGCATCCGGAATGCCAATTCAAACGACTGAATTCGTGCATTCAGTCGTGAGTCGATCCGCGTTTGATGATGCTTCTCATTCAGCGATTGCAATAGGTCAAGCTGCTGCCGTTGGGATTTCAACGAAGCGTGGGGACTGCGAATGTTCTCGATTAGTTGCTCGATTTCGCGATGCTTGGGATCGATAAATGTCCCTTGAAATACGCCCGGCAGGAACCCAGATTGCCAATTTTCAGCATCTTTGATCGGGTAACCATTGGGGCACATCGCTATGAAGCCCGGCAGGTTCTGATTCTCCACCCCCAATCCGTAGAGCACCCAAGCACCGACACTGGGACGCGGTTGCACGGAATCCCCACAATTCATCAACATCAGCGAAGGTTCGTGGTTTGGAACTTGCGCATACATCGACCGGATGACCGCGATGTTGTCAATGTGTTCGGCTGTCTTCGCGAATAACTCGCTCACTTCGATTCCGCTCTCCCCATAGCGTTGAAACGAAAAAGGGGATGGAAAGGCAGCACCTGTCTTTCGCTCTGTTGTCAGATTGGTGGGTACTGGCTGCCCGGCATACTTTTGTAAGGCAGGTTTTGGATCGAAGGTGTCTACGTGTGACGGTCCCCCATTCAAAAAGAAATGAATGACCCTCTTGGCACGCCCCGGAAAATGAGGATGACGAGCCCCCATGAGACTCTCCGGTTGGGTGCCATTCGTACCTTCGATCGCTAACCCTTGCTCACGCAAGAGCGACATCAAACCAAGGCTGCCTAGCCCTAGCCCTGACCGCTGCAGCAACGCACGCCGATCAATCCATTCCGATAGTTGCTCTTGCATACACGACGCCCTTGATCCATTAGTCCACAAAGATGAGTTCGTTGGTCAGCATCAAGATTTGAGCTAGTTGTTCGAACGAATTTAGTTTTCGTTGTACTGGGCCACCAAAGTCTCGACTCGCATTCCAACCAAGTTCGGCAGATTGTATTTCTGGCGCCCAAAGATGTTGATCGCTATTGAGCCCTTCGAAGATATCCACTACGAAATCGATCGTGTCCCCTGTCTCGACTTGAATGGAATCTACGTCAATTGCCTCTTTCGATGCCTTAAGATTCACCGACTTCAATAAGCCATGCCGGCTAGAGAGAATTCGGAATCGAACACCATCCCCAACCTCCGGTTCATGAATTGCCACAGAGCGAATACGGATCGTCCTAGTATCCGGTGCTACCCACCGCCGAACGCAGGCATGCTTTGGATCGTTGCCGGGATGTCCACCGGCGGCTGTGAGCTGGACCCAGCCCAACGCTTTATCAGGATAGGCTGGACCGCCTTGCCATGCGTTACCCGTAAAGTGCGGCAGTTCCTTGAATTCCTTGAGTTTGCCGACGGACTCGTCGACTTCGCCATAGCCGTACTTCCATGCCATCGATTCCCTCGTGGGTCGACTCTCTTCGTTAACCTTGGAATCGTCTAGAAATCGAATCGCTTGTTCTATCTCCAAAGAGGATGGGGCGCGTTGCAAGACGGTGCGATACAGGTCCACAACCGATTGCTGAGGGTCTGTGCTATCTGCGGATAAACCAAGATGACGAACGAGTGACTTCGATCGCGCAGCAACGAAAGGGTGATTCATGAAGAAAAGAGCCTGTTGAGGTACGGACGTTTCACTTCGCTTTGCGATATGCAAATCTGGGTTTGCGAAATCAAAGATCCGCAATGTGCCTGCCAGAAACTGCCGGTCGACCAAGCCGAAGATGGTTCTCCGATGGTTATCATCCTTGGCCCCAAACATCTCCGTCGGCTTGCTCGTGGGGCTTAGGTCGAGATCGCCGGAGATTGTTAAAAGGGCGTCGCGCATCTCTTCGAGGCGAAGTCTCCGAGGGGACATTCGCCACAACAATCGATTCTCAGGATCAACTTGAATGGCGCGATCGAGAACGCTCGCATCCGATGGACCTGAGACGCTCTGTCGGTAGGTAGCGGATGTCAGAATAACTCGGTGGATTGCTTTCGTACTCCAACCTTGCTCCAGGAGTTGGCTGGCTAGCCAGTCCAAAAGCAAAGGATTGCTGGGTTGCTCTGCTCTTAGCCCGAAATCGCTTGGCGTCCTCACTAGACCCTCGCCGAAGTGGTGTTGCCAAATTCGGTTTACCCATACGCGAGTTGTGAGCGGGTTATCAGGGTGAACGATTGCGTCAGCCAACTCGCGACGACCGCTACCATGTTGAAACGATGAACTCGAAAGCGATGCAAACCGAGACAGAAAGTGCCGTGGAATGGTCTCGCCTTTCGCCGCAGGATTGCCTCGCTTAAAGACTCTCGGCTCGATCATTCGATCTCGATCAAACAACGCGACTGCAACACCGAGTTGCTGACGGTTCTGCAACCGCCATCGATCGACTTCTCCTTGCAGTTTCCAAAGTTCGGTGCAGGTGGCCGAGTCAAAGTAAGATTCCGTTGTTACGATCTCCTCATCTGGAATTTCACATGGGGAGTTGGGGCCGTACAAGACTTGTCGCAGATCGCTTTTCTCCGAAGAGCTGGCCTCGGTATCGACGCTTTGAAACACAGCGCCATAGCGATCTGCCACATCGCGCAGCGATGTGGGTGGCGTTCGCAATGCATCAACCAGGATTGAATTGAATTTCTGTGAAGCGACAATCTCGCCGTGCACTTTCGGGGACTCAGAGGCAAATCGTTCGCGTGGAATCGAAGCGTAAAGAAACCAAGGACCGAAAATAGGGTCGTTGTCGCGATGAAGACTGGCGAGGTAACTTTCCCACCGGCGAACGATCGCCGGGATGATATCGGTCTTCTCAAGTACCTGATCAAATCCTTCTTCGGGGTATCGGTTCAATTCCGACTGGGAGAAAAGATAGTCGGCGAATCGTTGCCGCACTCGTTGCGCAGCTTCCGTGCGGCTAGAGAGTGTTTTATCCTTTAGTAGGGTGACACGCTTTCGAAGTTCTTTTTCATAATCGGAATCTGCGTCTTGGCGTTGCGCTGGAGGGCTCATCTCGATTTGGCGTTCCATGCTGTTTTGAAACACGCCATACAAGGAATAATAATCTTTAGTAGGAATGGGATCGAATTTGTGGTCATGGCATCGAGCACAGGAGGCGGTCAGCCCCATGGTTCCGCGAGTCACTACGTCGATACGATCATCCACGATGTCGTGTGTAACACCGAGAAAACGGCGACCCAACGTTAGAAAACCCATCGCGATGAGCGAAGATGGGTCCTTGGGGTCAGCTTGGTCGGCTGCGATTTGCAATTGCAAAAAACGATCGTAGGGCAAGTCTTCATTGAACGCCTTGATGACCCAATCCCGATAGGCGGACGCATGCACAAAGAACCGCTCTTCGCGACCATATACATAGCCTTTGGTGTCCGAGTACCTCGCAACGTCAAGCCATTGGCGAGCGAACTGCTGGCCATACGTGGGCGACGCAAGCAGTCCATCGACTAGGCGTTCGTACGCGTCCGGGGTAGGATCGTTTGCGAACTGCTCGATCTCTTCCCAACTTGGCAAGAGGCCGGTGATATCCAACGTAACACGTCGAATCAGCGCCCGTCGGTCTGCGGCTGGCGATGGTTGCAACGAACGCAACTCTAATTCATGCGCAACGAATCGATCGATCGGATTCAAACACCACGGCTCGTTGGATACGGCTGGTATCGAGGGTTTGACGACCCTTTGAAAGGCCCAATGTTTCTGCCAAGAATCCGCCCGAATGTCCGGGTTGCTTGCTTCTTTTGGCCATGGTGCACCGATTTCGATCCAATGACGAATCGACGCGACTTCTTGACTCGTGAGTTTTTTCTTCGGCGGCATTTGAAGTTCGCCGGAATGTACCACAGCTTGGAGGAGTAAACTCTCGTCGGGATGGCCCGGCAAGATGGCAGGGCCTGTGTCCCCCCCCTTGGCCATCGCTTGCAATGAATCCAGCCTTAGCCCATTCTCTTGCCTGTCGTTCCCGTGGCATTGGATACACTGGGTTGCCAAGATGGGTCGTATGGTCGTTTCAAAGAACTCGAGTTCCGCATTCGATTGCGATCGAGCTTCGAGCGATAATAGGCAAGCGAGAACAAGGGCGGCGATTCGCGTGATCAAGCTCATGATGGGTTTTGGTTCTCTAGCGGATGAGAACAGGGTGGGAAATTCTGCTTATACTCTAGCATGATTTCGTTCGCCAGGTTCGCCAAGTTCGCCAAAAGTGAACGAAAACAGGGTCTAACAGGGGTCTGACCCGGGTCTGACCCCAACGAAGTTACCCCGCGACGCATGTTGCCGCTCCGCATGATTCCATCTCGCTCGGATGAACGGTGGATCATCCCAAGGTGGTCATCGCTTTACACGCAAACAAGATGTCTTGCTTTTAATTCGGGGATAAACAAAAGGGGTCAGCGACGGTCTCATTAGCAGCAGTCGTCTAAAAAGAGATCTGACCGACCTGCCCCCTTTTTTGTAGCCCACCATTCATTTATAGCGTGCATGCGGCCGATCCCGAGTCGGGCAGCATCACGTATGCCTTTCCCAGTGAACCCGCCAATTTCAGAGTGATTGATTTTTTTCAAAACGAATTGGAATTTTGTTGCATTTCGTTTTGCTCAAAGATTTAATCGTGAGCACACTCCATGCCAAATGAAGCAGATACATGTCGCCGATTGGTGGTGCCGAAACTCCAATTCGCAGGCTGGGATAATGAACCCTTTCGCATCAATGAGCAAGTAACGTTCACAGATGGACGCATCGTTGTAACGGGGCAGCGGGGACGTCGTAGACCTGGTAAAAGGGCTGACTATGTTCTTCGATATCGCCCCGATTTCCCGATAGCTGTCGTTGAAGCGAAAGCAAGTGATTCCAGTCCTGGCGAAGGACTACAGCAAGCTAAGGATTATGCCATTCTGTTGGGACTGAGCTTTGCGTTCTCAACAAACGGTCATGAAATCCTTGAATTCGACTTCATTACTGGGACAGAGCGACAGATTAGTTCGTTTCCTACACCTGACGAATTATGGACGCGACTGAATCGAAACGCTCAGCTTGATTCAGCGAAGACTGAAAAGTTGCTTACGCCTGCCTACCATTTAAGTGGTAAATCACCACGATACTACCAAGAGATCGCTATCAACCGTACAGTTCAGGCGGTCAACCTGGTCGACGGGATTCATTTCGACGCTTCTGAGGAGATTCACACTCTCGCTCGGCTTTACGAGGCGATGCTTCGTGAAATGCGAGACGCCGCTGGAGATTCTGGGGAGTTCTACACTCCTCGACCTGTTATTCAGTTCATGGTGACGGTTACGAACCCGCAACTGGGCGAAGTAGTACTCGATCCAGCTTGCGGAACCGGGGGCTTTCTAGCTGAATCGTTTTCCCATCTAGAGAAGCAGTGCAAGACCGTTCAAGACCGAAAGGTACTGCAAGATCGAAGCATTGCTGGAGGAGAGGCAAAGCCGTTGCCCTATATGTTGGCCCAAATGAATCTCTTACTGCATGGGCTCGATGCACCAGCGATTGAATATGGGAATAGCCTGGCGGTGAAGATCACGGAGTTGGGGCCTAGCGATCAAGTCGACGTGATCTTAACTAATCCGCCATTTGGTGGTGAAGAAGAGGCTGGCATACGAAACAATTTCCCGGCCGCGAAGCAGACCAGCGAAACGGCCTTGTTGTTTCTGCAATTGATCATGCGCCGCCTCAAGAAACCTCGATCAGGCAACGAGAACGGGGGACGTGCTGCGATTGTTGTTCCCAACGGCACCTTGTTTGGTGATGGAGTTTGCGCTCGAATTAAGGAGGATCTGCTCAAGGAATTTAACCTGCATACGATTGTTCGTTTACCGAATGGTGTGTTCGCACCGTATACGGCCATTCCAACGAACCTCCTTTTCTTTGATCGATCTGGGTCAACGAAGGATATTTGGTACTACGAACTTCCCATGCCTGATGGACGCAAGAATTACTCTAAGACCAAGCCGGTTCAATTCGATGAGTTCGCTGACTGCATTCAATGGTTTCAGTCCAAACGCCGGAAAGAGGATGATCATGCATGGAAAGTGCCCGCCAAGAGCGTGCTGAAGTATGACAAGGATAGCAATCTTCTTGCCTGCAATCTTGATCAGAAGAATCCGAGCAGTGCTGACGCGTTGGTGCATCCTACCCCCTGAGCAACTTGCGGATGACATTCTTGCAAAGGAGCGTCGAATCATCGAAATCATGGAAGAGATCAAAGCGGAGCTTGCTGCTGGAGGGAGGAAATGAAAAAGAAAGCAACGAAGAAAGTCAATGACATAAAAGGAGTCAAAGCGCACTCAGTGGAGGTTGCGAACTATGTCGCTGTATTGGATGGAGTTGTCGAGCTGCTGGAATCGGCTCGCCGCACTTCCGCCCGCGCCACCAATGCAATCATGACCGCGACCTATTGGGAGGTCGGTCGAAGGATTGTTGAGTGCGAGCAAGGCGGGAAATCACGAGCAGAGTATGGCGATTCGAT
>JAIPFP010000090.1 GCA_021736575.1 Pirellula sp.
CGACAACCAACTGAGGATGCGGTGTAGGATTTCGCCTGCAGCTTTGCGAGTGAAGGTAGTCGCAAGGATCGAGTCGAGTTCTTGATCCGTGAATAGCAATCGCAGCGCCCGGCTTGCGAGATTGTACGTTTTGCCGGTGCCCGCCGAAGCGAGAATCATCTGAGGTGTGAACCAATCGCGACTAGCTTGCCCCTTGGCTTGATGCACATCGAGTCTCAGTTTGTTCGGAGGGACCTCTTGTTCTTCGTGTCGGCGTTTGGCAGTTGCTTCATGCGAACGGTCCAGTCGCAGCTTTGATTCGCTGCTTTTCAACTTTACGTCGGAGGCTGGGTTCTCATCCAACCTGAGTTCAGGGACAGGGTGGATGGCTGCGGCTAACTCTTGCTGGCGTTTAGCATCTTGTTCAGCCATTGCGATCGATTGGTCCCAGCGTCGCACGACGGGATATTGCGTGATCGCGTTATAGTCATCGTTCGAATGGATTCCCTTATATTTCGGGGGCCAAAATTGGCCAGCCATGACATTTCGAGCAATATTTTTGGCGGATTCGATCGCTTGCGCGTGTTGCTCGAGAGTGAAATCGGCGGTGATAAATTGTGTTTCACAAGGATTCTTGGGAAGCAGGATGTAGCCGAAATTAACTTTGCTCAAGTCCTCAATTTTTAGAGTTTTGATCAATAGACCATAGAGTGGCAATTGCCAGTCGGTCCAAGAGCCGTTCGGCTTTAAATGAGCTTCCTTGGGTTTGCCCGCATGGTCACCTGTTTTATAATCCCAAACGTTGAACTTGCCATCCCTTTGGTTGTAGTCGATTCGGTCGATTCGGCCGTGAATGATCATTGACTTGCCGTCGATATCGAGCGTTACACCGTCTGACTTTTCGACTTGGTGCTCGATGTATTTTATGCGCCATCCATTAGCGGCTTGTGCGGCTTGATGGACTGCAAACGCTTCGATCCTGCGTTCGGCCTGTTCAAGTTGGATTTGCAACGCGGGCGTTGGGCTAACGCCAAATTTTGATCTCGCGATGGTTTTCAATTGATCGATGAGCCAATCGGCGATCGATTTGGGATCGGTCGAGGCTGCAACGGGAGAGTCGATGAGACCTTCGAGGCAGACGTGGAGCAGATCGCCGAATCCTCCTCCGTCTAGTTCCAAACGTTCGTGCTCGAACGCCTTAACCTTTTCGACCCTGTTCAAATAGAAGCGATAGGGGCACTGATCGTATTTCTTGAAATCGGTAACAGCCATGTCGCGAACGAATTTGTCCGGGGCGGGTACTGGGATCGGGATATTGGTTTGACCATCGCGAGGCGTCCAAGAGTCATAGACCAATTGATCTACTGGCGTTTCTTTGGGTGACAGTAATCGCTTCACGCGGCGCGCGAGCAAATCGGATGGCACCGCTAACAGCAACCGGCTGGGAGTTTGAGGATCTCCGTCGAGGCTTAGGTGATTGAGTACAAATTCGACGCGTTCGCGAGAGTGAATCAGCGCTAACATGGCGTAAGCATCCCGAGCATATCTACGTGCGTTATCCATCAAACCGAGCAGCGAGCGGAGCTGGTTTGGTAAAAACGGATCTCCGTTGACGCTTTCTGGCACGATCCCGTCGTGCAACCCGGTAAGCATTAAGATACGGGCATCGTCCAGCGTCAATTCCAACCAGCCAAGCATTTCGATGGCGGTTTCATCTTGCGGCGGTGGAACGTTGACCTTTTCGAGTTGGTTTTGTAACCAAACCATCGTTTCTTGAAACGTCGCGACCGTATCGAGATTGGCTGGCAGTTCCGCGAGTCGGTCCAAAGCTGAATTAATTTCGCCGCAAGCGCGCAGAGCTAGATTGCCAACGAGTTCGTTCCGATCGACTTGGACATTTTCGTAAATCGACTTCAACACATCGCGAAGCGGCGCTGCCCACGACGTTAGTTTGGCATTGAGCATTCGCAGCGGCTTGACCAACGCGTCGACCTGGCCGAGCACCTTAAGGAAGACATCTCGGCTTTTGCCTTTTGGCCATTCAGGAATGTTGACACTGCGGATGAGAGTCGCCTCTTGGTATTCATCCAGCTTGGATAAAAAATCGAGAGGCAAAGCGGTTTCGTTAGTGGACTTGTTTATTGTTGCTGTTCGAATAAGCCAAGCGTGGATTGCGGGCGAACGAACCAAGCTGCTGAAGACATCAATGGAACCGTCAACAAGGTATTCGCCAAGGAGTTCGACGACTCGCATCGGAGGAGTCTGAGTGATAGAGATGCCTGGTCCATAACGCAGTGCGATCCCGCTGCGAGCCAACGTTTCTTGCAATGCGGGTACAATCTGAGGTTCGGGGATTCCCACAGTAATATCGTGAACAGAGTAATCGTCCCCAAGCTTGGCGAGCTGTGTTGCCAGCTCGTTGGCTGCATCATTGGCGCTCGAGCGAACGTGCAAGTGAGCGTCGTCGATTGGGATTTCGATGTCTTGCCAATAGTCGGACGCAAGGGTTCCGTCGTTGTTGAAACCTGCGGCATACGAGGATGGTGCACCGACAAGAACGTGGACGCTATCCGAAACAGCGGAAAGAAAGCGGCGTTGAGCTCGGTTCAAGTCGACGGCACCCACTAAAATAATTTCGCGATCCGTTTTCACTTCCTCATGATCGATTGCAAACCGCCGCGCAGATTGCACGTCCCACAAACCAGCCAGATGAAGTTCATCGAGATAAGCTCGCTGCAATTTCGCGAGTACTTGCCAACGTATCTCTTCTGAGGAGTCTTTGAGCTCGGTCGTTACGTCATCGAAATCGACGAGGTCCGAGGAAAGCTCACGATGAAGCGTGCTAAGCATTCGCGCCAGATCCATCCACGGTCGTAGTTCAGTGGAATCTGGCACTTCGAATAACAGTGGCTTGAGCATTTCTCGATCGGCGGCACGGAGCACTTTGGTCCATGCCAGGACTTGTTCCAGATCGCTCGCGAAAGGGAGCTTCGCCGTATAAAGCTGCTCAGGAAGTGTACCGATGGTGAGCGATTCGGGTGGCCGAAGCACAAGCGAGAGTTCGCTGGCTCGACTGGCAATCAATTGCGTTAAGCGTCGGCTTGCCAATCCTCCGGGTAGGACCAGCAAGCATCTGTCCATGTCCCAATTGTTACCGCGAGTGTAGTGCTTGAGCAAAAAGTCGCAGGCTGCATGCAGAATCGGTTGGGACCAACCCAAAAAGTACAGTTGCAGCGTTTGTGATTGCTCGAGGAGAGGGCGACGTTGACGAAACGGAATCTTGGTAGTTGCCATAAATGAAAAACCTCCTTGCAGTTCCGATCAGAATGAAAAATGCTAGCGGACGTAGCAGACTTCATTAGGCATTCCATTGTTGACACGTCTGGTCACAGAGTTCGCCCTCATAGCGATTTTCGCTGATTCTCGAATTCTTACAAGCACAAGTAAAACACAGCCGACAAAAGTCAAAGTAGTAGGCACATTCCATGTGCCGTCCACCTGCGCGTGCACAAACAGAAAGAAATAGTGCTGGCCTTGGGCGAGGAGTGTCGGAAAAGGAGCTATAGTTACCGTTTTCTTTTTCAGCGAATCCGGGCGAGCTGAGTGAGTGTCAATCGAAGCTTAGAGACAGCAATCCAACAAGGTCAAATCACATGAATCGAGCGACTGCTCAACTGCTACGCGGACTCTCATTAGTTGACGCAACGGCGTTAGTTATTGGTACGGTGATTGGCACCGGGGTCTTTCTAAAGGCTGCGCCGATGGCACAGGCCGTTGGCACGCCGGCCCTTGTTTTGCTCGCCTGGGTAGCTGCAGGACTTCTGTCTTTGGCGGGCGCGTTGACTTATGCGGAATTGGGGGCCATGATGCCCGAAGCTGGCGGCGAATACGTTTTCCTGCGTAAATCCTATGGGGAAGCCGTTGCTTTTCTCTTTGGTTGGCAGCGATTTATCGTCGCCGGTAGTGCTTCCATTGCCACCCTGGGTACCGGCCTAGCGATTTTTTTGTCCAGCTTTTTGCCGCTCGGAACCGTTTGGCTTGAACGCGACGTTAGCCTGCTTGGTCAAACCGTGCACTGGCAATTTGGTGCGAAACAGATTGTGGCAGTTGTCGTCATTCTCTTGATGAGCGGCATCAATTGCTTGACGGTCATGGTCGGCGGACGAGTTCAATTGGTGCTGACTGTTCTCAAAGTTGCGGGGATTGCATTTGTGGTTATTGGTGTTTTTGCCGCATCCGGTACAGCCACTTGGAGCCACCTTCGCCAACCCGTAGACACGCCTGTTTGGAGCGGTTGGACGCTGTTTGGTACCGCTATGTTGGCCGCACTATGGGGATACGATGGTTGGAACAATATGCCGATGGCTGCCGGTGAAGTACGAAACCCGGGACGGAACATACCGCGAGCTTTAATTCTTGGAATGGTTGCCGTCATGGCGATCTACTGCGTCCTGAACTTGTGCTATTTCTATGCCTTGCCGTTTGAAGAGATTCGCTCATCGAACTCAACACAGTATCGCGATGCACTTCCCGTGGCAAGCAAAGCGGCCGGTACATTTTTTGGCGATTTCGGCGGTCGCTTCATAGCCCTGGTTTTCGTCGTTTCTGCCTGTGGTGCCCTGAACGGTTCCATTCTCGCGAACGCACGAGTTCCTTTTGCGATGGCTCGCGACGGCCTCTTTTTCAGTCGGCTAGGTCAGCTCAACACCGAAACGCGGGCGCCAGTTGCTTGCTTGGTCGTTCAAGCCATTTGGGCTTCCGTGCTGGCGCTCTCTGGCACTTTTGATCAACTGACGGATTGCTTGCTGTTCGCTGCGTGGATTTTTTATGCGCTGGTAACCTCATCGATATTTGTGCTTCGGCGGAACTTTCCCGATGCCGATCGTCCGTATCGAACCCTCGGATATCCCGTGGTTCCGCTGGTGTTTATTTTCGTTGCAGTATGGCTCATCATCAACACGCTCATCACCAAACGGGTCGAATCCGTAGCCGGCCTGATACTCATTGCCGCCGGCATTCCGCTCTACATCTATTTCAAGCGATCAACCTCAAAGCCAGCGTGAGACTCCCTGCGTCCGCCTTTGTTTGCGAAATGCAAAGTGGCACGGCCTCTACAGCTCAAACAGGGTATTTACCCGTTTTTTCTTAATTCTTTCAGGACCCAGTCGGCAAAAGGTGCAGGCACGCTCCGCCTTGCCGCTCGCAGTCAAGCTTTTGCTAGGATTCTAGGTGGACGGCGCATGGAATATGCCTACTACTTTGACTTTTTGTGGGCTGTGTCTTTCTAGTTGACAGCGGGTTGCCGTCGGGGCTACACTATGGCTTGGTTTGTCAATTTCTACACTTTAGGTGGAGTTTTCCCAGATGAAAAATTCGTGGATCGTCGGTTTGTTTGCGTTCGTGGTTGCGTTTGCCACAGTCAGTATCGCGGCTGATTCCAAAGTAGCTGTCGACAAGTTGAAGTGCTTCATTTCCGGAACTGCGGTAAAGGAAGACAAGACGAGCGATTGGAAAGACGGCAAGGTTTACTTCTGCTGTGGCAATTGCCTCAAGAAGTTTGATGGCAACAAAAAGGACTTTGCTGCAAAGGCAAATCATCAACTGATCGCTTCCAAGCAAGTTGAACAAAAGGCATGCCCATTCTCGGGCGGTGAAATCAAGAAAGATTTCGCAGTCGAATTCAAAGGTGCAACCGTTGCTTTCTGCTGCAACAACTGCAAGGGCAAGGCTGACAAGATGTCCGACGATGATAAGGTCGCAAATCTCTTCGGCGAAGATGCTTACGCAAAGGCCAAGTTCGCGAAGGTTGAAGCCAAGAAATAATTCGAATACGTTCGAAGATTCCGAGAACCCTGCCAGTTGAGCAGGGTTTTCTTTTTTACCTAAGCGGTTTTTCGAAATGATTGCAGTATCCAGCCCGAAAATCGTCATTGTCGGTGGTGGGATCATCGGACTCTCGGCCGCGCTGGCTTGTCTGCGAAAGGGGGCCGATATCACCATTATTGACCGGCTCGCGTCGGGTGGCGACAACTGCTCCCGTGGGAACGCAGGGATGATTGTTCCAAGTCACTTTGTTCCGCTGGCTGCCCCTGGAATCTTCGGCCAGGCGATGAAGTGGATGCTCGATCCAGAATCCCCCTTCCATGTAAAGCCACGACTCAGTTGGGACTTAATGAAATGGGGGCTTCGATTTTACTTGGCATCGACGGCTAATCAAGTCAAAGAGGCGAGTCCGCTTCTACGCGATCTCAATTTTGCATCTCGAGACTTGTATGTGCGCTGGAACGACGAAGGGATCCAATGTTCGCTCGCCAAAAAGGGACTGTTGATGCTTTGCGGTACTGAGAAAACACTCGACGAAGAGGCTCATTTAGCCCAACGTGCCCGCGATCTAGGTGTTCCCGCTCAAGTCCTCAACGCGGACGAAACGAGTGCCTTGGATCCGAACGTTACGTTGACGATCGCAGGGAGCGTTTACTATCCCAAGGATTGTCACCTCGATCCCTCTCAGTTGCTTGCGTCCTTGCGAAATGAGATCACGAAACTAGGTGGCGTATTCAAATACGATTGCTTGGTTAAGAATTGGAAAGCTGGGAGCAACTCCATCTATGCAATCGAGACCAATCAGGGTGACATCGAAGCGGATGAGTTTGTTCTTTGCGGTGGCGTCTGGTCCGAAGGGCTTGTTCATTCTCTGAAAATTCAATTGCCGATGCAGCCGGGAAAAGGTTACTCGCTAACTCTTCCCAACCCGATTGAGCTTCCAAATGTATGTTCGATCCTATGCGAGGCAAAAGTTGCAGTAACTCCAATGGGTAGTGCGTTGCGTTTCGGTGGAACGATGCAGATTGGAGAACTAAATCAATCCATCGATCCACGCCGCGTCCATGGCATCGTCAAAAGTGTGCCAAAATTCATGCCTAGGTTTCGCGTTCAGCATTTCGAAGGCATCCAGCCGTGGTGCGGGCTTAGGCCAGTTTCTCCAGACGGTTTACCCTACATCGGAAGAACAAAGGCCTGGAAGAATCTGACCATCGCGACTGGACATGCGATGATGGGATTAAGCCTTGGCCCAATCACCGGAGAGCTTGTCAGCCAAATACTGCATGGGATACCGACCAAGATTCCCTTGGACCGCCTCTCGCCGGACCGATATTCAGTCTAATTTTTCGGTTCGAACGTGCCTTGCTTGCCTTCTTTGCCTTGCAGCAATAACTGATCGCCGGCGGCAACGCCTGATCGGATTTCAATGAGATCACCTTGTTGGCGTCCCAACGCAACAACTTGTTCTTTCATTTTCCCGTCAACAATCTTCCAGACCTTATCGACGCCCGCAAAACGCACCAACGTGGACGATGGAATCGCGATCCCTTTGGCATCCGGCTCGACTGCAATAACACCCTCCGCAAACAGACCACTTCGAAGCGATCCGTCCGAATTATCGATGCTAGCTTCGAACACCAAGGAACGGCTTATAGGGTCTAGGCTCGGGCTGATCCTGGAAATGGCAACCTTGCGCACTTGATCGCTTAGATCGAATCGCAAGTCAATCGCTTGGCCAATTCGCAAATTTTGAGCGTAGCGTTCTGGTACGCTCCCGCGAAAGCGAAGTGTGGTTGTTTTGGCGATAGTCATCAATGGTTGGCCTGCCTGAACATAAGTGCCCGTTGAGACATATCGCGACTCCACGACACCGTCATAGGGAGCGAGAATGGTCGCTTCCGATAGTCGCTGGTGCGCCAAATCTCGCTGAGCCGACTGAACTGAGATCATCGCGATCTTTTCTCTTACGCCGTTTTGGGCGGATGAGTGACGAGCCGAAGCTACCCGTTCTAACGATTCGGCAACTTCCAGATCGGCCTCGCTTACTGCGTTGCGATCCGAGAGTGGACGAATTCGTGACACCGCCTGTTTGGCTTCATCCCAAACCGCTCTGGCTTCGCGGACAGGCGGCGCATTGTCTGGATTTAGGTTTTCGAGGGGATCACCTGGCTTCAGGCCCACGGCCGACCTTGCCTGCAACAACTGCGCATCCATTTGTTGGGCCTGCAGCTTGAATTCGATGGTATCCAACTGAACCAGCAGTGCATCAATGGCTACGCTGTCCCCCAAATCGACAGGAACACTCGCGACCTGTCCGGCAACCTTGGAACCCACGGTTGTGACTTCGTCCGCGACCAAGGTCCCCTGGCATTTGATCAATTTGGGCCAAGTGATTTCGCCAATTTCCAGGGCAGTTCCTTGAATCACAGGTTCTTTTGGCGGTTCGGAGGATTGGGCGGTTTCCGATTTTTTGCATCCGTACCCACTCGCAATCGCAACGGCGAAGGCTAAGACGATACCCGCGCGAAACACGGGCGGCTTGAAAGTCGAAGGCATAAGCATCAAAGAGATCGTGTCGTTTGCGATTGATGGAGGGAGTGGATTGGTGGGAGGCATTCTCGTCAAATGCCCCGCCCCATTGTGATTGCGGCGGCCAGAAACATCAATGATGATCAGTAATTCTACCCAAACCCCCCAGTTTTCCAGGATTGTCTTCCCCGTTTCCTTCTTGCCAGGTATTGTCGCACCACGGTCAACTCCCCACCCGGGTTCCACCCTTCCCAAACACGAAATCCACGGACCGTACGCAAGCAATGACGTTCGCAACCCCCCTTCACAAATTGATGTTCACCATGAGTGCAGCCACTGGCTGGTTGCTCACGGTGAGTCTTTTGCTGAGTTTTTTGGGTTGCGGTGCCACTAAATCCTTTACGGCGACTGAGCAACTTTTGATGTCCGACGCCGTTGACTCGACCCTTTCCAAAATGGACTTCCGAGCGTTATCTGGGCACAAAGTATATCTGGATACAACGTATGTCGTAGGGGCAGGAAAAGTCATTCCGGGCGTTGCAATGCCTGCAAACCTTGTGAATTCAGACTATGTGATCAGCGGCTTGAGGCAGCAATTGACCGCAGCAGGTTGCATGTTGGTCGATACGCGTGAACTTGCGGAAGTCATCTGTGAGGCAAGATGTGGCGCATTGGGAACGGACGGTCACAGTGTTACCTACGGGATCCCCGCGAACAACTTTTTGAACAGCGCATCGAGTGTCATACCAGGAACCCCGACGTTACCTTCTATCCCGGAACTATCGGTTGCCAAACGGGAAATGAAGAGTGCCGCAGCGAAGGTCGCAGTCTTTGCATACGATCGGGAAACCCGCGAACCGTTGTGGCAATCGGGGATCACGCAGGCGGGCAGCAGCGCTCGCGATACGTGGATACTGGGGGTCGGTCCGTTGCAATATGGAAACATTTACAAGGGGACACGATTCGCGGGAAAACGCATTCGACCTTTCGGTATTAAATCGGATGAGATGCACATTGCACAGCGTTCGAACGGAGTCGACTACCGGAGCAACTATTTGTTCGCTAACAAGCTATTCGGCACCAAAGCCAGTGATGAAGCACTTGTGAATTCCTCGTCGACCTCGTCCACGCCCGAGACCAATCCTACTCAGATTCGAGTGAGCGATTCAAAACTCGGATCCGAAAAAGTGGTAAAGTAGAGAGTGGACTAAGATTCTCGACACTTCGCCGTTGTGATTCCTGCGACGCGGAGCGTCGCACAACGAAGACGAGAAGGCCCTTCACTTGCAAAACCCACAAGCATGATTGTTAATGCTTCTTCGGAGACACCGACCGGATCTCTTTTTCAATTCCGCCCTTTCCGGCATTATTGGACATCCCGTGTTTGTTCCATGAGCGCGTATCAAATGCAGGTTGTTGCAACGGGCTGGTCCGTCTACGAGCTGACACGCGATCCGCTCGACCTTGGGTTTGTCGGACTTGTCCAGTTTGCTCCTCGTGTTGCGTTGACGCTATGGGCTGGGGCGGTAGCGGATCGATATGATCGTCGCTTGATCGCTTGTCTTTGCACCGTGGTGCAGATGGTCGCGTGCACCCTACTTGCATTGGGAAGTTGGTCGGAGATGCTGTCCCGAGAAGCGATATTCGGATTGATTGCCGTGATTGGGTCAGCCCGTGCCTTTGAAATGCCGACGATGCAATCGTTGCTGCCGAATGTTATTCCTGAATCCGCGTTCCCACGAGGATTAGCTATGTCGACTGCAGCAACTCAAATTGCCATCATCGGAGGCCCTGCATTGGCCGGGCTTATTTTTCTGGCTGGGGTAACAGCCGTTTATGCGGTTGCAGCCGCATTGTTCATTGTGGCGAGCGCGATGATGCTGACCATGCCCGCGATTCGAATCGCAAACGTCCGAGTTCGTTCAAGCGAATCGCTCCTGGCCGGTATTCACTACATCGCTTCGCAGCCTGTCATTCTTGGAGCCATTTCGTTGGACTTGTTCGCGGTGCTGTTTGGAGGGGCAACGGCGATGCTTCCGATTTTTGCTAAGGACGTACTGCACGTGGGTCCTACAGGCCTTGGCCTTTTGCAAGCTGGGCCAGCGATAGGAGCTTTGGCGATGACTTATTTTTTATCTCGCCATCCACTTCAGCGAAACGTGGGGCGGCGTCTGTTTGTTTCGGTTGCGATCTTTGGGGTGGGAACGATCCTTTTCGCCCTTTCAACTTCGTTCTGGTTGACGTTTGGTATCCTGATCGTGATCGGTGCAGCCGACTGCGTAAGCGTGGTTATTCGTCAATCGCTTGTTCAACTTGAAACGCCGGACGACATGCGAGGTCGAGTCAGCGCCGTGAACTCTGTGTTTATTGGGGCGTCGAATCAACTCGGCGAATTCGAATCTGGAGTTATGGCAGCGGGTTTTGGAGTCGTTCCTTCGGTTGTCCTCGGTGGGCTGGGAACGCTGCTTGTCGCCGGACTCTGGTTGCGTCTCTTTCCAACACTCGTCCACAGGGATCAGCTTTGAAGGTTCGCATCGGCATTTTGCAAACCAACGAAAAGGCCGCTTGGATCGCGGCAGGCCATTTAACCTGCGTTTTTCCTTTACTCTACCCAGGGCAACCTGCACGATCCCCACTGTCCATGATTTTCATCAACACCCACTTCAAGCATCGACAAGCGAGGGCCAATTTGCGAATAGAGCTTTTTCTTGAGCTGTGTCGCAATCCACCAAGCAATTTCTTCCGCAGTTGTGTTGGCGATCGGCAACAACATGCAATCCTCGCGAGGAAAGACCCACCGTTTTTTGCGGAATCGCACCGTCACTTCGTCGATTTGCTCGTCCACTTGGATCATCGGATGCATTGTCGGTAGCAGCATATGGTGATCCAGTTGCTTTACCAATTCTGACAATGCGTCACGGAATGCAATAAAGTCAATGACATAGCGATTTTCGTCCAGGTTGCCTTCGACTTCTGCTCGCAGTCCGTAGTTGTGTCCGTGCAAGCATTCACAGATGTCCCCTGCAAACGTAATGAAATGAGCCGATGAAAAAACCAATTGTTCTTTCTGAAGAAGCACGCGAAACGTTGGTGTCGTGGTAATTGCCATTTTATTTTTCGTTTTTGAGACCTTTTGGAACGCGAGACCCGATTTGCCTTCGAATCCCTTGAGCCCTAATTTTAAGCGGTCGACAAGTGGCAGCTGAAAATTCGACGAAAATCGTGTATTCTTTATAATGTTTTGTTTGTCCGACACCCGAAGCGAAAACCAGTATGTCTGATCCTGCGGACGATGGCGTTGAGATGAAGCTAGACCAAGCGTTGCTTGAGTTTATGCGTCGTTTTGATGCTGGAAAAGTGGAAGATCGCGACTCCTTTCTGGCCGAATTCCCCGATCTAGCCCCTCAATTAAGGACTTTGCTCGACGCGGCAGACTGGATCGAAAACATGGCCGGCCCCACCTTGGGCGAGTTGGCCCGTTCAACCTCGAAAAATTCCGCCCCGAATTCACGGGCAGATGCAGATAATGCTGAGCCAACTCCAAACGCAATCACACTGCCAGTACCGTATGCTCCGAAAAGGGATGGCCAACCGAATCGTCGAACGCAAATTTCCATCAATGACTCAACTTTGCCCCCGCAAACGAACCAAGTAGATTTCAGTTTAACGAGTTTACCTAACCCAGATAACTCTCAATCGATTCTGCCCTATCGTTTCGGTGACTATATCCTCGAACGCGTTCTTGGCCGCGGTGGAATGGGAGTGGTCTACTTGGCTTATCAAGTGCAACTGGAGCGCCGTGTTGCCATCAAGATGATCCGATCGGGTTGCTTGGCCAGCGAGGTGGAAGTCGATCGTTTCTACACCGAAGCGAGAAGTGCAGCCAGCTTGACTCATCCGAATATCGTAACGGTCTATCATTGTGGCGAAATCGACGGCCATCACTATTTCTCGATGGACTATGTTCCGGGGACCGACCTCGCAAAGCGAATGGTGTCTGGGCCGATGTCGCCGAAAGAAGCCGTTCGATATGTTCGAGATGTAGCCCGCGCGATCGATTATGCTCACGAACAAGGGGTGGTTCATCGCGATCTCAAGCCGGCCAACGTGTTGATCGACGAATCGGATGATGTGGTTGTAACCGATTTTGGTTTGGCCAAACAAATGGACTCAGACAAAGGCCTCACGGCAACCGGAGCGATGCTGGGAACTCCAAGCTACATGTCGCCCGAACAAGCAGCCGGAAACAATGCCGATCAAGGTGCTTCGACCGATGTGTATGCGATAGGGGCTGTCTTGTTCGCTTTGCTGACCGGCAAGCCGCCGTTCCAAGCCGATTCTGTTTTGCAGACGATCATGCAAGTCATCAATCGGCCCGCACCCACCGTTCGGCAATCCAACCCCAATATTCACACGGACCTCGACACGATTGTCACGAAATGTTTAGAGAAGTCGCCCGCAAGACGTTATGCTTCGGCTGGTGAATTGGCGGACGATCTGGACCGGTTCTACCAAGGAGTCCCGATCCAGGCGCGCCCGCCATCTTTCGTGCGACAAGCCAAGCATTGGTTGGCACACGTCCCGCTGGTGGCCGCCATTACTGGAGTTCGAAACGTTGAGCCAACTCGCTCGCAACGCATTGCCCAAAACATAATGATTGCTGCGGGTTTCGGAGCGATCATGCTCTGGCTCGCTGGCGGGACATTGAGTGAGTACTGGCGAGACACGTCTTTGCCGCGAAGATTGACGATCGCCTCTGGAACGCCCGGTGGCATGTATTATGAATTGGCAGGCAAGTTGGCCGAGCGAATGCAAATCAACAGCGGGCGAGTGTCGCAAGTGATTGCAACCGATGGGTCCTTGGAAAACCTCCGGCAGCTCGAGAACAACCATGCGCACATGGCATTGATGCAAGAGTCGTCCGTGCGTTCGGATCAAGTTGCTGTTGTAGCTCCGCTTTTCTATGAAGCCGTCCATTTCTTAGTGCCTGGCGACTCAAGCATCGAAAGCATTGATCAATTGGTTGGGAAGCGAATCGTGATGGGTTCTAAAGACTCGGGGACCCGACAAGCGGCAACGCGATTGCTTAAACGTTTCAAAGTGACTCCCGAAAACAGTACCGTTTTGGAAAGCGATTGGACACATATTGACAGTATCAAGAATGTAGATGCAATTATCGCCGTCATCAAAGTTGGACAACAAGGCATAGCCAACCTGCTCAAGGAGAACCGTTTTCGGTTGCTGTCGATCGACAATGCCGCTTCACTGGCTCTTGACGAACCAATGTTTCGATTGTTCGAAATCTCCAATAAGGTGTATGGCACATCGACCAAGAATGCAATCCAAACATTGGCCACAACAGCATTGCTAGTCGTCCGAAAAGATGCTTCAACGCGATTGGTCAATTCATGCCTTGAAGCCGTTTACGAAAAATCACTCCAAGCAGACGGATTCATTCCGGTCGAACAGGCTGCCAACTGGCAAGGGTTGCCGTACCACGAAGCTGCTCGCAAGTATTTTGCTCAGTTCGAAGGATCCAGATAGTCATGTCCAGACACAAACGCGAACGTTGGTACAGCCTTGACGGCCAAAGCCAAAGCCGGTCAACCGCATATGCTCGCTCGAGTGGAACACGCCGCGTTGTGTCCTTGATCATCTTGCTCGCGCTGGTGTTGGTACTCATTCAGCAAACATCCGACACCAAGAAAGTGGAGCAGGTTGCCACCGCCATAGGACTCTTGCCCAATCCGAATCAAGGCTCCGATCCGCAATCGATCGATAGCGTTTACATTGAACCCACCCTTGTATCTAACCCCGATAACCGCGAATGGATCTACGAATCCATCGCCCTCGAAACAGCGAATCAAGAGGTCCAGATCAATCGTTGGATTTGGGAGGCGCTGCTAAAGCGGGCGTCCCCTTCCACGGTCGCATCGCTCGCCCAAAAATTCTTTGCAAAAACAGTCGAACCCTCGGAAGAGGATAATTCGACCGCGAAGTTGTCCGAATTGCAGTCTTGGTTCACAGACTCGCAAATCCTACTATCGCAGTGGTCGACGATCGAATCGCAAAATGCAGAGGCTCTCTTTCTGGACGAAGAGGCCAAGGACGCGCAGGCCAAGGTTGCCGAATCACCAATCTCCCGGTTCATCGTCTGGCTGAACACGCATGAGGAGGTGTTCGGGACCGGCGTTGTAGATGGGTTGCCCGACGAATCGGATGAGATGTTGCGTGGATTAAAACTTGCATTGGACTCGAAACTTCTTGAGGGGGTGTTCGATTGTGAGCCTTGGTGGCCAAAGGAACGTGTCACCTTGGTTCGAACGTGGCAAAGGCTTGGTTTGCTTCGCGATTTATTGGCAAACAACCAAACTAGCCTCGCTAGTATTCCGAAGGTGATCGTCCCTCAAATCGTTGCCGAAAGCCATTCGATTCGTGGGCGACCGATTCGTCTTGAGGGAACGATTGTTAAACTGGATCGCAAGCAATCGATTGAGAAATCAGGGTTCGGCCAATGGTCCTATCAAGACGTATGGCTCAGGCCCAACGATGCAAGCAATCAACCCGTTTGTGTCTCAGTACCCGTTTCGAACGTCGACAATAACACGAAAATAGGGGAAGGAGCGCAAGTTGTCGTTTGCGGTTTTTTCATCAAACGGATTGCGTACGCTTCCGAACGAGGAGCCGAAGTTGGACCCGTGATTTTAGCTGCATATGTTGGTCCGAGAAACGCAAAGAGTAATCCTCCCGAAGTTCCATGGATTGAGTTCTTGGCTACTATGACAAGAAAAGGCCCGTCCTGGTCACCACCCGTTGATTACATGACTCCGTTTGCGATTCTGAGAATGAGTTTTGCGCGAACGCTCCAAGAGCTGAGTGAGTCACTCCTGCAATCGGGCTTCCATGGGTCAAACATATCGATGGTGCTCAAGCCACTTTTGGAGCTAGAGAGACTATCTCCAGAAGTCGAACTTTTAACGAAAAGCCAACCGAACTGGCCAATCGCGGACAACGCAGCACTGGTGCGATTGTCCGGGCTCGTCACGAAAGTTGAACGTCTGAGGGTGGATCGTCAAGTTGTACCGACCCTGGAGCATTCGTTCGTGTATCGTTGCCAAATTCAGTCCAAGGAGGCGGTGACTTCATCGGCGACCCAAAACGTGAGCGAGCATACGGTCGTTTGTATGTCCGTTCCGTCGGCGTGGTTGTTGCCCGACGGATCTCCGTTGGTTGAGATTCGTCAACCTTGTATTTTGAGCGGAGTTAGCTTTAAAGGATCGGACACGAATTTCGTTTGGGCTCGCACCATTGAGTGGAGACGAAATGTTGTCGACGATGCGGGTGGTGCTCAGGGCAACGTGGGGCTGATACCGCTGCTCTCTTCACCCGAACGGTTTCTCTTAAATCATGGATGGGATTTAGGGTGGCGCGATTTGATTCATGAAATGGAAACGGAGCCGATCAAGCCGCTTTCGCAGCGAGAGTACGAACCCTTTTTTGCGTTGTTGCGTCTCGCGAACGAGGCTCCTTATACTTCGGATAATATCGCGAGCGAGAAACAGAATCAACCTCGCAAGATCACGGAATTGCTGGAGTCTTTGCGACAACCAAAGAAAGGGGCTTCGAAGCTGGCACTAGAGCGAATGTCTATGAACATGCGAGTCGTGCGCATTTCCTCGATACGAGTCGTCGATCCCGTTCAGGTCTCTCTGCTTGGAACCAACCGATACTACCAATTGGATGTGATGGCAGATGTAGGTGATCGCTCTTACGAAATCAAGACGGACAAAGACCCAGTGGTCTATTACAAAGAATACCCGGTAACCTGCGTCTCCATCGCAATTCCCAGTTGGTTGCAGGAATCCGATCGAGCTCAAGGGGCAGCAAGTCAGGCGGGTAAGGAAGCAGAAACGGGGATGCAAGTCGAACAGGTGTGGTATCCCCGCATGAAGGCAAGCGGCTCGGGCTGGTTCTATCGATTTTGGAGTTACAAGACGCAGGAGATCACTCAATCGATGGGCCCCGGTAAGCGTCAAGTTGGCCCACTTGTTGTGCTGGATTCGTTGCAGCGCACGGCGGTTGGTGCTGACGATGGTGTTTCCGTCGTAAACCAGATGGCTAACCGAGCGTCTGTCATTATTGGCGTATTGGGAGTGGCTGGGATTTGGTGGTACGTGCGAAAAAGAACGAAAAAACGTCAACGATAGCCCCGTCATGGCGGAGCAAGCCGTTCGGCTAATAGCTCAGCGTGGATTCGATGGCAATCGGCATTGGGATGGTCGTCGAAGGGATCGTAAATCCTAAAGTCGCGTGTGGCATTGTCGAGGAGATAGCTTTCGACCGAAATGACGTTGGCGTCTACCTTTCTTCCCAACGTCTCAATGAGCTTGGCAATCTTAACGGTCTCGGCATCGGACGGATTCTGAATGAAGGCGAACAAATAGAAATCGATCTTTTGCTGATCACAGAGCTGCTTCATGCCCTGCACGGCAACTTCGAAACGCTCTTGATTTTCGCGGATGTACCATTCGTCGATTGTGTGTCCCTCCCAAGGCACGTTGGCGGGCAGAAAATCGGTTGTTGTCGCGGCGTAGATGATTGCGTCGGGACGATGCTTTAGGAGTTCATCCTCAAGCGTTTGCAGGATATCTTGGGCTTGACCGCCTGCTCTGCCTCCGTTGAGAACTTCGATCGACATCCCCCGAAGTCGAAGCAACTGTTCCAAAACGGCAGAGTAGGTGCTTCGTTCGTTTACGCATGCGCCCCATGTAAAGGAATCGCCAACCGTAATGATCCTCTTCCTGTCTGGCGTCTTGGTGGGAAATGGCGTCGTACGTCGGAAACCAAGAATGTCGGCGTAATGATCCACGCCAAGCCAACGATAGCCCCCCACGGCTGCGCCGAGTGGAGCCAGTATTTGCCGTCGTTGTTCCAGTGGCATGCTCGGCACGAGATTCAGGATTGAGGCTAGGGGTTGCCGGAAACGCTGACTCGCCAACGTCACAAAACAAGCCAGACATAAAACTACTGCCAATAAAGCACCATATCTCGGAACGATCGCCGTTGCTTGGCTACCACCCCGTCGGCCCCAACGGATGATTGGTTGTTCTATGTAATGAAACGAAAGGGCGGCTATCCCCAAGGTTGTGAGCAATGCCATGGCACCCGTCAGCCAGAGCTCAGTTCGACCGCTGTGCGCCAACCCGTACGCGACATAGATAGGTAGATGGTAGAGATACATGCCATAACTGATTCGTCCAAGGTACGGTAAAAATGGCAATCGCCCTAACGTCGGAATGCACAGGCCCACAGCCATCAGCCCCGCACCCAATAGATGAATCAAAGTAGGATGATAGCAAAGTTGCTGGTCCGAACTACTCCACCAATGGCTGATCGTGCCCTGACGAATGGCTAAGCACGCAAACACTGCTGCGCCACCTGCCACGAGTATAGGTTGAATCCGCAGTCTGCCAAAGTTTATTGACCGCAACATGGCCCCTTCGTACAAAGCAAACAGGGAACCGAGCGAAAGGGCAGTCAGCTGCGTCAAGGTGATTCGCGACACCACTCCAGCGAAAACATCTGGGTGGACACCACGTGTATCGAGCGCGACCACGATGGCCCAAGCAATGGTAGGTGTTGCCAATACGATACCGATTAGTAACAGGGTAGCCACGCGGCGCGAACAGACGAGCAAAATCAACGGCCACACCCAGTAATAGTGTTCCTCAACGCAAAGGCTCCATAGGTGGGCCACCGGTGACGAAGTCCCATCGGAAGATTGGACATGGAAATAATCGCGAGCCCCGGTCACGAACAGGAAATTGAATGCGAAAGTTGCGCACCACCAAAGCTCATGGCTGTACCAACGCAGACCAACAACCACCAACAAGAGGAAATAGGCAGGCAGGATGCGCGTCGCGCGTTTGTTATAAAACTCAAACAATCGAATGGGAGCGCTGATCAACCCTCGCGTGATCAGAAACCCGGATAAGGCAAAGAAAATCGCAACGCCGACGGATCCCATTTCGGGGGGCCACTTAGGCATCCCATAAAGCGATTCTAAGTGGGCCACTAGAACCAGCAAACAAGCGATCGCTCGCAGTGAGTCGAGTTGAGGAATTCGATCGCGGGGATTCGTCATCTCGCGTCCTCGGCTGAAATAGGAACGAATAGATTAACACCATCCAAAAATCCCATTTTACTTCAACTTGCTATTTTAGCGAAATCCGAGGGCAAACCGCTTAGCGATGGAGCGTGTATGCGGCCTACAATGCACTCTCAGTGCCAAAATCGATTCACGCAGATTGTTTTATCCGGCCACACCATCGCGACCGAGACAAAGAATCAACCTCGCAAGATCACTGACTTGCTGGAGTCTTTGCGACAAACCAAGAAAGTGGCTTCGAATCCGGCACTAGAGCGAATGTCGATGATTCAGCAGATCATCCGGTTTGTGGCTTTTGTGATTTATTGTGGCTAGTAAAAATGGTAAGGTGCGTGGCGGTGCTCGTTCAGCAAAAGGATCAAAACGTCCAGATCACATCCAAGCCACCTACGAATTGGCTCTTCGACGCGTTGTCATTGAATGGATTGCCGCTACCGGTAAACCAATCGTAACGCATTTCGGGTCGGACGATCAGAGAGTTAGTTGCTTGCCAGTTCAATCCCGACGAAAGGGAATACAAATCCCCGATGTAAGGGGGCTTGTTTGGATTCGTTGGGCGATTGAGTCCCAATCGTACGCCATCTTGATCTCGGAACCACTCGAATCGAGCCGCAGATTTCAGTCGCGATGACAACGTGTAGAAAACGTATTGGTCCAGTCCGTACCACGCTGCACCGCTTCCATTTTCAAAAAACTGATTCTGGGTGCCCAGCCATTGGTGGAAAACGTATTGGGTTCGCTCGCCGAGGTCTTGGGTTAGGATCGCGCTATATCGCGTGCGGTTCGTGAATGCCGTGGTCTGTTGATTGGATTCGTTTCCCGTGATGAGTCCAAAACTGAGTTTAGTACGAGTCGCATCGCTATTGAGCGTGACACGATTGAGGAAGGAGACGCTGTCGCTGACTCGATCGAACCCGTTCCAGCCGTTGACGAGTCCCGCATCGATAGTCACGTTATCGGTGGCTGCCCAAGTCCCTACTGCTCCCCAGTGGGTGAAGGGACCAGCAAACATGTAGGAATTGCTTTTGCTGTAGAAGAAATTAACCGGAGCCGGTACACCTTCATACCCCACGAGGGTATAGAAATGTCCTACCTTTAGGTACGCATCTCGATTTCCGAAGGCCGCATAGGCTTGCGGGATGGCAAGTCCCAAGTCTTGTTTGTTCCACCCTCCGCTACCATCGGGATTGACTTCGAGGCCAATCGATTGAGCCAGTAGGAAATCGCGTCCGTAGAGCACATCCATCCGGCCCCCAAGGATGTTCGCGTCCGACTTCTCAACTGCTTTCTCGGCGATGCCGTAGACTTGGTTGAGCATGGTACCGTCGTAGTCGGTTTGATTGTAGATGCCGTTAAAGCGGCTTGCTGGAGAATGATTGTTGGCATAAACTCCGCCGTTGAGCCATCCGCTAAACTCCCAACCCACGGGCTTGCCTGATAACCCGGCACTCCACTCGTCGCATTGCATTGCAGAATTGGGTTTAGCATCGCACATTGGGAGGGGTTCGCTCGCATCTTGAGCGGTGCCAACCACCCCGGTGTTCGCAGAGAACAACAAGCAAGCGATTGTTTTCCAGTTAAGCTTCACGCTTAGTCTCATTTCTCGATAATGGGTTCAATCCAAATTTTTTTATGCCATCAATATATGGCAGCTAACCGCTCATTTCATATAATTTCGGATTGCACGGATGTCAGAATCGAGAAACGAACGGCCCATGCGGTGCACGCACCCCAGACTACCTAGAGCCTCATAAAGGTTTTTTTCGAAGGCAGTATAATCTTCCTGCTTATGAAAGATTGTCGCGCGGAGATTGGCGCGATTCAAAGCGTGATGCAATCATAAGGCCTCATCCGCTCTCGGTGACCTTGGCATATTTTCTCCTTCAGAATGCCTGCTAACCTAACCCTGAAAGAAGTAAGACCGAGGAGTGGTTATGGGCTAGTGGCGATGCCCTCATTCGTCACTAACTCCTTGAATCCCGTTGCCGCATCCGCCGCAGGGGTAGATTTGAGTGCGAAGGCGAGACCAGCATAAATGCTCAGACCGCAAAGAGTGGCCCATATCGTTCGTTCCATTTGTTCCTTGGGCACGAAATCAATCGCACTGGAAGTGCTAAAGAAAACAGCCGCAATGACGGAGTAAATCGCGCCTGCTACTGCTCCGCCAATCAACCCGCCTTGGATACCCTTTAGGATTCTGGCGAACGAAAAGGATGGTGTCGTGCAACCCAATCCAATGCCACTACCGATAAATGCCCAAATGAAGCATTGCAAGAGTGTGGTTTGAATGAATGGATCGACCTGGAAACCGAGAAATCGAGTCGTCTGCCAGTCGTTTTCGATGCCAAAGGATGCGATCTGCCCGAGAAGAAACCCTCCCAGTCCTGCCAACAACGTCCCGCCAACGACTCCACCGAGGATCGCAGCGGCATTCGACAAAGCATTGTTCTTGGTCGCGCCCAGTGCTCCCAGAGCGAGGCCCAGCAAGGCTCCGCATGTCGCGAAGTGAATCGTGTAATTTCCACACAGCATATCGCGGAATGCGACCTTGTAACGAGCCATGTAGGCACCGCTTGGATTCATTGGCACATCTTCGAATTCCATCGGCAACTGGAATGGAGCGGGTTCGGTGGAAATCAACCGCGAACATGCAATGCTTGCAAGCAGTGCAGCAACCGCCAAGCAACCGATCTTGAACTTCGAAAGCGAACTCTGTTGGAGGATGTCGGCCACGGATTCACTACCTATCTTTTTTCGAGCAGACACAACTACTTCAAGTCGAAATCAAACGAGTTGTTTCCTTTGGCATCAACCATCGCTCGCAACCCGGACGAATCGGCATTGGCAAACTTAGCCGGAAGACTATTTTTGGGGCCAGCGGAGCCCGTGCCCGTAGTTCCACCGCCGGCTGCGGGAGGAGCATATTCTGCTGGAAGATCACCGCTGTTGATTTGTCCCGGAACCAACGCACTTGTCTTGGGTGGCTCTGCATCAAACTTGGAGATAGACACTTTGTACTGACCTGGGACTGCGCCATCATTGGGTCGGAACATCGAAAGGGAAAACTTTCCGTCCTTGTCGGTCGAGCCAATGGAATTCCCCTTGCCCTCGGTGAGTTGGAAAGTCACGACAGCGCCTTCGACGGGCTTGCCGTTCAGCTTGACAGTCCCGTTCACGGGGTAGGTTGTCGGTCGACCAGAGTCGTTTCCAAAACATCCCAAGTTCAGCATCAACGATGCCAGTAGTAAACCCATCACAACGAACTTCGGTTCCCAAGCACAAGAATTATTCGAACGAATCATCACTCAAATCCTAAAACGATGTATCAAACCGTAACTGAAAGACCACGGCAAAGTTACCGCAGGGACATCCACAATATCCAAGAAAAAAGTGCAGGCGACAACAATCGCCTGCACTATTAGATTGCTCAAAGCAACTTAGTCGTTCGAAACCACTTCGCCGCCCGACTTGGAACCAAATGCACCCCAAACACCGTACAAGCTTGGACCGGAGGTAGGCTGTACGATTCCAGGATTAATGTTGCCAGTATCGATGCTTTGGGAAATGAACTGGACAGAACCATCAGCACGGGACGTATTCACGCCGCCAGTGTGGAGACTGGTAGGAGGGATTACGAGGTCAACAGCATCCGCACAGCAAGTGTTTGTGTCCGTTGTGCAACCGGGTGCGTTCGGTCCCAGAACCGTATTGAATCCAACTCGTTCTGCTTGACCATCGGTCCATAGAGATCCAAAAGTTCCTTTGACAGTTACGCCTGCGTTGTAAAATGCTCCAGTACTTCGTGTAAGGCACAAGCCTGGATTGGTGGTCATTCCAGCAACACCCGTTGCAATGCCGATTTGATTCCTAAATTGATTCGCAACTGCGAGCGAAGGATTGAAGCTCGCCTTTAGCCTTTCGCTGAGGGTAATAGTATTGCTGGTTCCATCGGTTATTTCACTCAGCTTGACACCCAGTCTCAAACCAAAAATTCCACGAGGTGTCGTGCTGTCTCGCGCGTTGACAATGGTGTCTCCGATCGAGAACGCATAATTGTTCTGCTGGGTATTGGTGGGTGCATTAAATACTGGTCCATCCGACGGGCATAGCAAATTGCCAGGCGATACCCGCCAAACCACCCAGTTTTGCCAAGCGGCAGGAC
>JAIPFP010000091.1 GCA_021736575.1 Pirellula sp.
AACTTTTCCGGCAATTCCTAAATCCAAATCAGCCTCCTCGCGCCGAAGCAACAACCGACCAACGCAACAACCGTCAGACACAGATAAGGGACAAACAAGGCTTGCTACTCGATTAGTCGACGCCACCATGATTTGACTGGCGGAGGAGGCAATGGATCAATTCTCTTCATCGGTTGGGTTTCCGTAACACTACCTCTCGGACGTGGTGATGGCTTGGCCGGTAATTCGTCTTCTGTGGAGAAAACAACCTCTAGCCGAAGGGCTCCGATTTGAATCGATTCGCCAGGCATCAATGTCTTGCTTTGGATTCTTGCATCATCAATATAGGTCCCGTTCTTGGATTCGAGATCCTTAACGACCAGGGCACCATCGCTATTTTGTGAAAGCTGGCAGTGCTTTCGACTGATCGAGTCGTGCTCGATACAAATGCCAGAACTTGGATCGCGTCCAACGACGATTGGCGGCAGAAAGGTCCAGCTCTTGGTCGTCAAACCATCGACCTGATTTTGCAGTTTTAGTTTGTAAATCATGGGTTGCGTCATCGGAAAACGAAAAGAAAGAAGAGTCGAGAGATTACGATTCTAATAAGAATTGTCCGATTCTGCTTGCAAACAAAATCGCTTCCCCGCGTCCCATCGTCACTTCTTCGACGAACGCACCATCCACTTAATGGAGGTGACAACCATCAATACCAAGGCCCCAGCTATTATCCCCACCGAACCATCCAGCAGCAATTTAGTAATCGTTTTGAGCACAAATCCTGCGACTGGCACATCGGCTGCGAGGTGCACGAGGTATTCGACTTGGTGATCTATCGGACCGATCTTATGGACTAGGATTCCACCTCCAACAAAGAACATGGCCGCCGTTCCCGCGATGGTTAGAAATTTCATCAAGTACGGAGCGGATGCCAATAGAAATCGACCTATTTTCTCACGGGCTCCCTTTTCCTTAGCCAAATATGCACCGAGATCATCGATTTTGACAATCGCCGCCACAAGGCCGTAGACCCCTACGGTCATCAAGACTCCGACGCCAACCAAAACCATGAGCCGAGTGATAAAGGGAGCGCTCTCTACGATGTCGAGGGTGATGACGATGATTTCAGCCGACAAGATAAAGTCTGTTCGGACGGCCCCACGTATTTTTTCTTTCTCAGCCGCAACGACGTCGATTTCTGTGGTCGCAAGGATCTCCACGTGCTGGATGTGGTGCGTTTCATCCTCAACGCGGGAGTGCAGGAATTTGTGCGCAAGTTTTTCGCACCCTTCAAAGCACAAAAAGGAACCGCCGACGATCATCAACGGGGTAATCGCCCATGGTGCAACGGAGCTGAGGAGCAACGCGGATGGTATGAGAATCGCTTTGTTCACCACGGAACCTTTCGCGACAGCCCAAACGATCGGTAGCTCGCGAATGGGCGATACTCCTGAGACTTGTTGAGCATTGAGTGCTAAATCGTCTCCGAGCACCGCCGAAGTCTTGGTCGCAGAGACCTTCGTGTACACGGCTACATCATTCAAGATGGATGCAATGTCATCGAGGAGTAAAAATAGGCCAGATGCCATTGAACCAATTCTTCCTTAGACTTGCTTTCGCATACAACAATTCTTGTACTTCTTGCCGGATCCGCAGGGGCAAGGATCGTTTCGACCGGCCCGCTCAGTCCGGTTTCGAATCGTTTCGATGCGGGCCGGCTCGCTACTGCTCCCAGCGCTTTCGGCTGCCGCTAGGTCGGCGTTCTTTTCGGCCATCAATTCGCTTGTGACATCAAACGCATCGTGCCGAGCACTTGTCTCTACCCAAGAGTCCGCCACCATGTCGCTGTCCATGGCTTCCATTCGGAAAATGACATCCGTCATGCGTTCGCCGATCGACATCCACATCTGCTCGAACAGACGCATGCCTTCGCGTTTGTACTCGACTTTGGGGTCCATTTGTCCCATGCTGCGGAAATTGACACTGCTCCGCACGTGATCCATCGCGAGCAAGTGATCCTTCCAAGCGGAGTCTAGCTGCGTCAACAACACGGTGCGCTCCATACGGCGAATTTCGGGGTAGAAGCGGTCGTCAATCAGTTGCATGAATTTGTTCGACAGTTCAACCTTGGTAAGCTTCTTTAGCTCGCTTGCATCACCTGACCACTTAAGGTTTACTCGCATCCATTCAGCGACACTTTCAAGAGAGCCATTTGAATCGCCAATTGTCTCAGCCAGAGTCTTGGTGCTCTTGCCGTAGAGTGAATCCGCTTTCTCAAGTGCCGACGCACGCAATTGGCTGGCTCGCTCCACCGACTTGCGACTAATCCCGACAAGCGTTTCGGCAGACTTTTCGGTAGACTCTTGAAGCTGATCAAGGACGTTGGGCTCTTCAAAGCGACTTGATGCCCATTCCGCAATCGCACCGCCATCGATCGAATAACTTTGCGGTCCGGTTTGTTGCTGGAATCGATTGAATGCCACCATGACAGGGAACTGGCATTCTCGCTCGATGTAGGTTGTTTCTGCTTTTGCAAGCAGTCTCGATTTGAGGTGATCCAAATCAACGCCACGAACGTCTTCAATTGCGATTTCGATGCCAAACTTATTTCGCATCCAACCGACAAGCATCTTCAAGCCAAACTCTTCGCTCAGGAACGCGGCTCCCTCCGACAGGTCAATCGCTTCGATGCTCTTTTTTGCTTTTCCGATCAACTCCTCATCCATGCGGTCGCGGTCGACTTTTTTGAGCATTCCAACCGTGTAATTGGTTCCGAATCGGGTATTGGACCATTTTGCCATCGCATCCCAATTCCATTCGGATTGATCTTCCTCCGAAGGGAGGTTCTCATCGATCGCGTCAAGAATTTGTGTTTCGGCAGTTCGTTCCGCTTGATCTTTGGCATACGCATCTGCGGTGGCAGCATCGACTCCGCGGAAGTCTTTCGGTTCGAGCTGAACACCAAGTCGAGTGCCAGCCCATTTGGCATACGATTCGGGCCCGTAAAGCGGATCGCAGAATTGTTCGATGTTGCTTTCGATCTGCTGCTTCAGTTGATGCATTACCAGATCGCGGCAACTGGTACCCTCCAGAATCTGTTGACGGTACCCATATACCTTCTTGCGTTGAAAGTCCATGACCTCGTCGTACTCGAGCAAGCTCTTGCGTTGTTCGAAGTTTCTTTCCTCGACTTTCTTTTGTGCTCCCGAAATCCGTTTGGAAACATAAGGGCTTTCAATAGCGTCTCCTTCGCCCATGCCCATTCGCTTCATCCATTCGCGGACCCAATCGCCGGCGAAGATACGCATCAAGTCGTCCTCGAGCGAGAGATAGAATCGACTTGAGCCAGGGTCACCTTGTCGACCGCATCGTCCTCGCAATTGCAAGTCAATACGCCGCGATTCGTGTCGTTCGGTTGCGATCACATAGAGACCGCCGAGCCCGCGTACTCGCTCCCCTTCTTCCTTCATTTTCTCGCGTTGATCGATCTCATGCACGAGTCCATCCCATTCTTCCTTGGGGACTTCAAGCCGCGTGGGATACTTGTCTTGCAACTGGGCCCAAGCCATCGTTTCGGGGTTCCCGCCGAGAATAATGTCGGTTCCTCGGCCGGCCATATTTGTTGCGATGGTCACCGATTTGGTGCGCCCTGCCTGAGCGATGATTTCTGCCTCTCGCTTGTGCTGTTTGGCATTGAGCACTTCGTGTTTGACACCGCGCATGTCGAGTAGATGAGAGAGTCGTTCGCTCTTCTCGATCGAGACTGTTCCAACCAATATCGGGCGACCGGCGGTTTCGATCGATTCGATCTCTCCTGCGGGGATCTCCTCGATTTCCTTGGAATCCGATTTCTTAAAGCGAATGGTCGACTCGTTCTGGGATTGAATCAGCCCGATGACAAATCCCTTTTTTTGGTCCTTGTAATAGAGCGTATCAAACTTGTGAACGCGTTCAATTTCGTCGGCGACCGCAGCATACTTTTCTTTTTCTGAAAGATAGATCGAATCGGAAAACTCAATCCGTTTCAGTCCACGATTCGGTGGAATCGCCGTTACGCCAAGATGGTAAATTTTGCTGAACTCGGTCGCTTCGGTCATTGCTGTACCGGTCATACCTGAGATTTTTTTGTACAGCTTAAAGAAATTTTGAAGGGTGATGGTAGCAAGTGTTTGCGTTTCTTCTTTGATTCGCACGCCTTCCTTTGCCTCGACCGATTGGTGAAGCCCATCGCTCCATTGGCGTCCTTCCATCAATCGTCCGGTGAACTCATCCACGATGATAATCTCGCCTTCCTTGACGACGTAATTAACATCTCTTTTGTATAGATGGTGGGCCTTTAGCGCATTGTCGAGCAAGTGCGGCCATTCCATATTGCCAACCGTGTAGAAGCTTTCGACGCCAGCAAGCTTTTCGGCATCGCGTATCCCAGCGTCCGTTAAGTTGACGGTGTGGTCTTTTTCGTTGACCACAAAGTGCTCTTCGCGTTTGAGTGCACGTGCAACGCGGTCGGCTTCGGAGTATTTCGCTAAATCACGTGAGGCTGGTCCGGAGATAATAAGCGGTGTTCGGGCTTCGTCGATCAGAATGTTGTCGACTTCGTCAATCACCGCGTAGTGCAATGGACCTTGGACTTGCTGCAAGTGTTTGGCAAAGCGATCGTCCGCTCGAGCGGCCATTCGCATGTTATCGCGGAGATAGTCGAATCCCAATTCGTTGTTCGTTGCGTACGTGATGTCGCATGCATAGGCGCGCTGCCGTTCGTCATTTTCCATCCCACTTTGGATATTTCCGACAGTAAGTCCCAGGCCCATGTACAAGGGTGCCATCCACTCCATATCGCGCCGGGCTAGGTAGTCGTTCACCGTGACAACGTGAACGCCGCGTCCCTCCAATGAATTGAGATAAACCGGAAGGGTCGCCACCAGGGTTTTGCCTTCGCCCGTAATCATTTCGGCGATATTGCCACCGTGCAGTACCATTCCGCCGACAAGTTGAACGTCGTAATGTCGCATCCGCATGAATCGCCGACCCGCTTCGCGGCAAACCGCAAAGGCCTCGACTAGCAAATCATCAAGCGTCTCGCCCTCCGCGAGGCGTTTCTTGAATTTCTCCGTTTGACTGCAAAGCTCCGCATCGCTCATTGCGATCATTCTGGGTTCAAGCTCACCAACTTGTTTGGCGTATTCGGTATATCGCTTGATTTGTCGCGAATTTGCAGAGCCAAAGAAAGTAGTAAGCCCTCGGTCGATCCCGCCCAAGACGCCATTAATGGTGTTGGTGGTCCCTTCCCAAATTTTTTCCAGCAGATCCATTTTTAGGGTTCGTTCGAAAGTGGATTCTTCAAAAGTGTCCGACGGCGGTTCCATCGATTTTCATTAAGGAGGTCAGTGCTTTCTCGCTCCAACCCACTCGTTCGATGTATTCTACGCAATTTCTGCAATTGGTCGCCGGGGAGGGTATATATTCCAGCGATTCGAGTCAATTGAATTGCTTGCTCGAGAATGCAACATGCGCCGGTCTTTTGGTGAATAATGAAAAATCGGACAAATCATTCCATTTCACGGATTTCAGCACTTTCCTTATAGAAAAGTGCTAGTTTACCTACACAATGAAACGAAAAGTGACAGGGCGTTCACTTGCCTCGCACTCTCGTGATTGAACAGAATTCAGATTCTCGTATGCCTCTCTTAAAACCAGAACAGGACATTTGGCCACTCAATTTGCTCGATTTCCTTGAGAATGATCAGCCCGAAGTCGATCCGGAGCCATGGTGGGCCCTCTACACCCTGGCTAGGTTTGAGAAGAAACTGATGCGTCAGCTCATCAAGATCGAGGTCCCTTTCTTTGGCCCAACCATCGCTCGACGCTATCGGTCGCCGCAAGGTCGAATCCGAACCTCCGTCGAGCCTCTGTTCCCCAACTACGTCTTTATCAAAGGGGACGAAATTGCTCGGTACAATGCGGTTTGTACCGGTAGCGTGAGCCGTTGGATGCCTGTCGCGGACCCAGCGCAACTCGTCGAAGATCTACGTCAAATTCGAAACTTGATTCTTACCAACGCTCCGCTCTCCCCGGAAACAAGGCTTGAGCCCGGTCAGAAAGTTCGCGTTAAGACAGGGATTTTTAAAGGATTTGAGGGGACGATTTTGCGACGAGAAAACGAAATCCGCTTGCTGATTTCAGTTCGCTACATGGGACGAGGTGCAAGCGTAGCGTTGGACGATTGCCAACTCGAGCAAATCTAGCGATTTCGGGATGATTACCGCTGGAAACCAAGTATGATTGGGTGTCCTGACGATGTTAGGACGACATCGTTACAACCTTCATCTATTTTTCGCCGTTTCATGATTGAATCACCCGTTTTCGTTGCAGGCCATGGCGGCATGGTTGGCTCTGCTGTTTGCCGTAGACTGAGCAAGCACCCCGAAATTCAGTTAATCACTAAACCCAGGTCCGAGCTTGATCTATGCAACGAAGCGGAAGTCAACGCATTCTTTGAAGCAGAGAAGCCCGCAACGGTCATTTTCGCGTCGGCAAAGGTTGGTGGAATCCACGCCAACAAAACGTTTCCTGTTGAGTTCCTAACCGACAATTTGCGACAAGAGTTGGCAACCATCCACGCGAGTTATCGAAATGGCGTCAAGCGATTCTTGTTCCTTGGCAGCACTTGTATCTATCCCAGACTTGCCAAGCAACCGATTAAAGAAGACGAACTCCTTTCAAGCCCACTGGAGCAAACCAACGAAGCGTATGCACTCGCGAAGATCGCTGGACTCAAACTTTGCCAGTACTTTCGTCAGGAATATGGGGTGCTTTATCACTCTGCCATGCCAACAAACCTCTATGGACCAGGCGACAATTACCATCCCGACCATAGTCACGTTCTCCCAGGTCTAATACGTCGCATACACGAAGCCAAACAGCATGGTGATAAGACTGTTTCGATTTGGGGAACCGGCACGCCTCTCCGAGAATTCCTGCATGTCGATGACTTGGCGGATGCGATTCTTCATTTGTGTCAGTTGGAAAACCCACCCGACTGGGTAAATGTCGGAACAAGTATCGATCACAGCATCTATGATCTAGCGAAAATGGTGGCTTCCGCAATTGGCTTCGAAGGTGACATTCTCACCGACCCATCACGCCCAGATGGCACCCCAAGAAAGCTAACCGATACAACTTTGTTGAAATCCACGGGCTGGCAACCCAAGGTAGAACTGAAAGAGGGCATACGAGATACCTATCAGTGCTTCCTGAATGAGTACGCGTCAGGTCATTTGCGTTCGAAGTAGGTCGCAGGATTGTCCCGCGTAGATGGCGCAGTCCGATAGCTCCATTACTAGACTTGAGACAGTTTGCCCCACCCATGCGAATGCCGATGCCGCAGGTGGCGAATAGCTCAGTATGGAGCCGTACGAATCCTTTGCTTGAGCAGTCTCGATCGGCTTTTCGCTTGCCAAGTAACCGTCGATGGAAACAGCCGCAACTCCCATTTGAAGATACCGAAACATTTCGTCCGCATTTCTGAGATTGGCGGACAGCAAGATTTTCATCTTTGAGCCAGCATTATTGATTGCATCCAAGGCGATCTCCACGGTATTTGGAATGGTTGCAAGTTGCCGGCTACCCGTTGGGGACAAATCACATTGGACATCGACCAACAAACAGAGGTAATCAAATCCACTGTCCGCCATGTATCGAACATCTTCGTAAATCGATCCAGGACTAATCGCGGCTCCGAGGACACATCGGCCGTGGGTTAGTATTCGTACGCATTCTACTTTCTTAGCCAACTGCTCAAATTCGAAGATCTCGATGGGGACGCTTGGAGTCCACTTGGCTCGTCTTGAGGATGGCAGTGAACGGAACGGAAGTCCGTACAACTGAAATTCAACTGCGGCCGCCCCCTCGAACGCTTCCACATCGATCGGCTCGTCAAATTGCAGGGGTGTGATTCGCTTTGGTGACGTATCGTTATCTGATTCCGAATGCACATGAGTTGTTGGGGCTGAATCGTTGGATCGGGGCCCAACCCAGCCAAGACCGAATTGATTCATCGCGGTTGTGAACTGCACACGAGCAACGGGCGTAAGTGTTGAATCAAATAGCAAACGGGTAAATAGTGGCGACTGAAAAGTCATCGCGACGTCGTTGCCGATGGCTGGAATAACGCACTTAGGGTCGGTCCACTGTTGTTTGTCCCGCGTCATCGGATCAAGTCTTGTGACCAGCGGCTCGCAGAGCGTATTGGATTGCACGGTGACCTTTTTGGCGGGTGAATCGCCTGATGGTTTCTTGTTTTGCATTTAAGTCTCTCCTTGGACAGGTCGGAACACGCGAAATTCCTTGCCTGTGATTTTGATACCCGCCTTGAGCATCAATAGACCGATCTTGAGGCGATCAGGTTCTCGCAATCGATGTTCTTCGACATCCGCGCTTACGGATTCGGCCTCTCCACGAAGATAGATCGTTCCTCCTCGCATCGCTTTTCCGAGATGCTGACCAGCGTTGCCCCCTACGACTAAGCTTCCGCTTTGCATTCCGAGACAAGCGTAGTCCGCTACCGAGCCACGAATGATAACGTCGGCTCCTTGCATTCCGATCGCGACGCGATCGCCCGCGTTGCCATAAATGGTGATCAAACCGCCAACTCCCATCGCACCAACGCTATGCAATGCGTACCCTCGGACAACAAGAATTCCGGAATGAATGGAATGTCCAAAGAAACTGCCGACGTTTCCGTCGATATTGCATTCGCCATCGCCGAACGAACACATTCCGAAATCGCCAATCGAGCCTTGGATAGTGATCGAGTGAACGCTGCGGATTCCAGAGCCGATGTAGTCTTGCCCTTTGGCGCCAACCACGCTCACGTTTTGTAGTGGAGCGCCGTCGGCATCATCGCAAGATGCGAGCAGTAGTTCTCGCTTTTGTTTTTGAATGGCAAAAAGCATCTCCAACGGCGAAACCGTTTCGAGATTGATGTTGCAAATAGATTCCAAAGGGGGCACCACCGTCATACGCTTGGGGACAAGGATCGACAGCGAAGCTCCGTACCAATGTTGAGCGATTCAGTCGAGACAGCAGGCGCATCGCGAATGTTAGCTCGGAGCTTCGTAGCACTCTTTATCTTACTTCGTTACTTCGTCCGAGGGGATGATTCCATTCTGGATTCCCAGCCAAACGAGCAAGCCTTTTTGAAGATGCAACCGGTTTGCCGCCTGCAGAAAAACGATACTGCTCGGCGAATCGATGACTTCATCGGTGATTTCCAGGCCGCGCCGGGCGGGCAAACAGTGAAGCACTTTGCAGTGGGTGGGAGCATGTTTCATCATGGCAGCGTTGATTTGGTAAGGGGTGAACGAGGCCGTGCGTTCTTTGGCCTCCATCTCCTGCCCCATACTTGTCCACACATCGGTGTAGAGAAAATCGGAATCGCGAACCATCGCTGGAATATCAGGGCTTTGGTCAAAATCGAGGTTGCCAAAGTGCTGTCGAACACGTTGTACCAACTTGGCTTCGATTTGAAATTTGGTAGGTCCAACCAGTCGAAACTTCATTCCGCAAATCGCAGCGCTCTTCAATAACGAGCGTGCAACATTGTTTCCGTCGCCAACAAAAGTCAATTGTTTGCCTTTCAGTTCTCCCCCGCATTGCTCGCGCATGGTCATAATGTCCGCCATGGCTTGGCAAGGGTGCGATTGGTCGGTAAGTCCATTGATGACGGGCAAAACGTTGTAGGCCGCGAGCTGGTCAACCGTTGCTTGCGAGATGGCGCGACAGACGACAAAATCGCAATACTCGCTGAGGACTCGCACGAAGTCCCCAATCGTTTCACGTTCTCGCCAACCGACATCGTTGGTCAAATAAATCGCGGCACCGCCAAGCTGGATCATGCCTGCTTCAAAGCTAACCCTTGTGCGCAAGCTGGCCTTTTCAAACAACAACGCCAGACTTCGGTTCTTTAGCAAATCGGGACGCTGACCATCGGCCAACTTTTGTTTTAGCGAGTCCGCCAAGTTGAGAATGTCGTGAAACTCGTCGATGCTCAGGTCGAATAAGGAACGCAGGTGCTTCATGTGTTTGTCAGGCCGATGCGCGTGGCAGCCGACTGTCGGCTTTGGACTATCTCGGTCCCAACTCCAGCGGTCGTGTAAATTTCGAGCAGCAAGGAATGACGCAATTGCCCGTCGATGATATGCACTTTTCCAACGCCACGGTCCAAGGTAGACAAACAGGCTTCGACCTTCGGAATCATGCCTCCCACGATGACTCCATCGGCGATTAGCTGGCGTGCTTCGGCCGCAGTCATGGAATGGATGACGCTCTCGGGATCCGCTTTGTCGCGTCGCACTCCGTTGACATCGCTAATAAATATCAGCTTCTCCGCACCTAAAGCCTCCGCGACCGCCATCGCGGCAGTGTCTGCGTTGACATTGTACTTCTGACCGTTTGCATCGATGCACATCGACGGGATAATAGGAATCTGTTCGGTGTACGTGAGACTCTCTATCGTAGGACGATCGACGCGAGTCACTTGACCGACGAACCCCAAATCGATCGGTTCCGAGCCAGCCTCCTCAAGAAGCAGCTTTTCGCCAAAGAGAACGTTTGTTGTGCGGAAATTAAGGTTCATCGCCCGCCCACCAAAACGTTCGACCTCTTGCGTTAGCTGTTCATTCAATTCGTAGGCCAAAACATTTTCGACGATCTCAAGCGTGCGAGCGTCGGTCAATCGGCGACCCTTTACCCAGACAGGTTCGATCTTCGCGGCCTCCATCGCCTTGTTGATCGACGGACCTCCACCGTGAACTACGACAGGACGCATTCCGACCGATTCCATAAAAATGATATCGAGCAACGTATGTCGCAACGCATCGCTGTTTCCCATCAAGGAGCCACCGAGCTTGATGACCGTCGTTTTGCCGCGAAACCTGCGGATCCAGCCCATCGCTTCGATGAGTGTATCGGCTTTGGCAATCGCTTCCTTTTGCTCGTTTACGTTCACGTTGGGTCCTGATCTCTTTTTTGCCTGCGTACGCAACGATCTTGCAGGTCCAATAAATTAACAACGCCGACGCGATTCCGATCGAGCCGGCGATGTTGGTTTTCCATTTTTCAGCTAGGAAGCGAAATGGGATCACGCTTGGGAAAGCCCTTAATTGTACCTGTGAACGAGCACCCATGTCAACGATGGACCGCACGGAAGAAGGTCCTTTAATACCAACACCATTCCAAATCGTCCTGGACCATGGATTGCGAATTCGTTGCGAAATAGGTATTCTCGCGAGTTAATTCGTGTTGTTTCCTGCTCGTCCACGGTCCGGCAAACCCCTAAAGTCAAAGTCTATCTGATGAACGCTTCAATCCCAACCATTTCGCGACTAGCGGTCGATACCATTCGCACATTAAGCATGGATGGCGTTCAAGCGGCGAACAGCGGACATCCCGGAACACCGATGGCTCTGGCTCCCGTGACTTTCCAGTTATGGACCGATGCGCTAACCTACGACCCCCAAAACCCCGAATGGGCGAACCGGGATCGATTTGTGCTCTCGTGCGGTCACGCTTCGATGTTGCTGTATTCGATGATTCACTTGGCTGGAATTCGAGGCGTGGATGCCCACGGGAAAGTCACTAGCGACGAATCCATTACCATCGAAAACATTAAAAACTTTCGCCAATTGCATAGCCCCTGTGCGGGCCACCCAGAACTGGGGTATGCCGCTGGTATCGAAACGACGACGGGGCCGCTCGGACAAGGAGTTGGCAATGCGGTTGGAATGGCAATCGCCGCCAAACACCTTGGAGCCAGATACAATCGCCCCGGCTTTGACCTGTTCGACTATGACGTTTACGCCCTTTGCAGCGACGGCGACATGATGGAGGGCGTGGCCTCCGAAGCCGCCTCCATCGCTGGGCATCTCAAGCTATCCAATCTTTGCTGGATCTACGATGACAATGGCATCACAATCGAAGGCCACACCGATCTTGCCTTCAACGAAAACGTCGGACACCGTTTCCAAGGGTACGGATGGCATACCATACTCGTCGAAGATGCGAACGATCTTGTCGCTTTAAAAAAGGCTTTTGACGAGTTCAAAGCAACCAAAGACAAACCGACACTAATTATCGTCCGATCGGTGATCGGGTTCGGATCCCCCAACAAAGCCAACACGCACAATGCACACGGGGCTCCGCTCGGTGAGGACGAAATCAAACTCACGAAAAAAGCCTACGGTTGGCCTGAAAACGAAAAGTTCTATGTGCCGGATGAAGTTCGCAAGGTTTTTGCCGATACGATGGGGAAACGAGGCAAGCAAGCAAGCACCGCTTGGTCGAAATTGTTTGCAGACTACCAAGCCAAGTTCCCCAAGGAAGCCGCAGAAGTCCATAGCATCGTGCATCGCGAATTGCCGCTCGGCTGGGACAGCGGACTAAAGCCATTTGCTGCCGACCCAAAGGGGCTTGCGACTCGCGTTAGCAGCGGCAAAGTACTCAACATGTTAGCACCCTTTTTGCCAAGCTTAATCGGAGGGTCCGCTGACTTGGCCCCGTCGACGATGACGTTGCTCGATGGCCAAGGGGACTTTGGACCTAACCATTATGCAAACCGCAACATGCACTGGGGGATCCGTGAACACGGAATGGCCGCGGCATTGAACGGCATGAGCTTGGCAGGCCTTCGAGCCTATGGTGCAACCTTCTTCGTCTTTACCGACTACATGCGTCCGTCGATGCGGCTCAGTAGCATCATGCATCAACCGGTGTTGTACGTCTTGACTCACGACTCGATCGGACTGGGAGAGGATGGGCCAACTCACCAACCCGTTGAGCACTTGGCCGCATGCCGTGCCATTCCCGGTTTGTATGTGTTCCGTCCCGCAGATGCGAATGAAGTTTTGTACAGTTACAAAGCTGCGATGAAGTTGACTAAACATCCGTCGGCAATGGTGTTGTCCCGCCAAAACGTTCCAACACTCGATCGAACCAAGATGGGTGACGCGGCCGGTACAGAAAAAGGAGGCTACATCCTTAGCGATTGCTCAGGCAAACCCAAAGCGATCATCATGGGGACAGGAACTGAAATCCCAATTTGTCTCAAAGCTCAAGAACTTCTGGCAGCAGCGGGAATCGCGACTCGCGTTGTAAGCATGCCCTGTTTCGAACTTTTTGATGACCAGACGCCGGATTACCGAGCCAGCGTGTTACCGAACGACGGAACGTTGCGAGTGGCTTGCGAAGCAGGTATTCGGCAATGCTGGGATAAATACCTTGGGTTCGACGGAAAATTTGTAGGCATGAGCACGTTCGGAGCGTCTGCCCCGTTCAACCAGTTGTACGATCACTTCAAGATCACCGCCGAACAAATTGCACTTCAAGTTCAGAGTTAGCCTACGCTTGACGCGGCAAAATGGCTTGTCGAGGTCGTGGTGATTTGCACCGCTTGTTCCATGCTCAATTCCGGGTTGAAATCCAAGCGAGAAGGGTGATGTCGCACTAGTTCGACTGTCCCACATCGTCCCGAAGATCATCAACTTCCCAGCGATTCACGCAGGTCGCTACCACAACGTCACCGGCGACGTTGACCGTCGTTCGGGACATGTCAAGCAATCGATCAACCCCCATAATGATTCCAATTCCCTCGACCGGGACTTGAATCGATTGCAACACCAGCACAACAAGTGGCAGCGAACCTCCAGGGACGCCGGCAGTCCCCAAACCCGCGAGGATAGACATCAACACAACTACTATTTGCTGCGAAATCGACAACTCGATACCAAAAACTTGTGCAATAAAAAGTACCGTCAGCCCTTCGTAAAGTGCGGTACCATTCTGATTGGCCGTAGATCCTACGGTGAGCACGAAGTGAGATACTCGTCGATCGAGCTTCAATTTTTCATCGACCACTCTCAAAGAAGTTGGCAGCGTTACGTTCGATGAAGACGTGGCAAACGCGGTTAAGAGCACTTCTGAGATATCCCTGAAGAAAGCCATGGGAGATTTGCGTGCAATGAAATAAATCGCGAGCGAATAGACAACCAGCAACTGGATCAGCAAACCACAGATTACCGTTAATACAAACCAGAACAAAGCTTGGATGATATCCAATCCCAGGGTAGCGGTCATTGCAAAGACGAGTCCAGCAACGCCAAAAGGGGCGAGTCGCATTGCGAATCGAATGATCGCCATGACCGCTTCATAGAATCCATCTAAGAACTCTAAAACGGGTTTGGCTTTGTCGCCAATGACAGTCAACGCAACGCCCATGCACAGCGAAAAGAACATGACACCCAACATGCCGCTTCCAGGTGAGCTACCGTCCAGCGAACCCACCGCTTCTTGCAGAGGGTTTTTTGGAATAATGTCCATAAGGGCGTCTTTGAGTGATTTAGCCCCTTTCGCTTTCGCAGTGGTGGTATTTGCTTCAACGGCGTATTTCTCTCGCAATTGATCTCGCGATTCAACGGACAACCGCCCTCCAGGTCGAATGACATTGGCCAGTGTAAGGCCAATCAGAACAGAACAACTGGAAAAAACGATCGTCATGAAGAGTGTCCGAAGACCTAGACGGCCAAGTTTGCGAGCATCACCTATTCCCGCAACCCCTAACGTAAGCGCGCAAAACACCAAAGGCACGACCACCATAAAGATGAGCCGGAGGAAGACTTGACCGACCGTTTCTGCGATTGCCGAGAGTATTTTTGAACTCTCAGGGTCAAGATAAACGTTGCAAATTAGCCCTGCAACCGCTCCAACGGCCAACCCGATGAGAATCTTCCAATGAAGGGCTAGGCCGACACCATTTTCCTTTGTTTCCGAATTCATCGTTTCATTCTCGTTCCGGTTTGCCCACGACCGCGAGATGTGCTCATTCCTTGGCAAGCACTCTTAAAAATGATTCGTTTCGGTCGTTTCGGTCTCGCTGCGCCGCACATTCTACAGCAAGTTAGAAGTCTCTGTGTTGACGTAATAGATTCGGTTGGATTTTGCCTATTCGACTTCAATTATGCAATTCTTAAATCGCAGCAAGTCTGTTCGTAGCTTGACTCAAGATTCAAAGGGACAGCTAAATCTTCGCTTAACCACAGCGGCAGTGTTGGAAGCGACTGGGCTAAGACGAGCTCCGAGTTCCACGTTTCTAGTACGTGGCTCTCTCCTCGTGGACGCCAACGGCATGCGCACGCGTACATCGATGGAGGTTTATTGCCAAGCGCAGGGTCGCGTTGCCCCGTTATCTCCAACAACTCCGCATAGAGGTTGAACGCTCGCGATCCGACAATATCGACCAACATCACCGAAACCTGCTCACGTAGCAACGCTGCGCATTTAGCTACTAATTGACGTCGACTTTGAGGCCGGTCTTTGTTCGCAGGACTTATGAGCTCAATCGCCGCAACCAGCCGTCGATTTCTGCTGGCATCATAAACGCGAACCTCGTATTCGTCGTAATCACCCAAATCCGTTTCCATGACCAACGTCGGTTGCGAAGGAGCCCAGACAGACGGAGCCAAGACAGACGGAGCCAAGACAATCGTCGCAACAGAACCGCCATTATCAGCAAACGGCTGAACCTCTCTCTCTTCTTTGCGATAATGTTCGAAACTTGCCACGTCGACTTCCGCTTGTGACCCTAAATGAATTCGTGGTCCAGCGACATATTGAGCAGGCAAGATTTTCCCAAGTTGCTGTACGATAACCGCTGGCCATTGACCGTGTACTTCCTCCCAAGATGAACTTTGGCTCAAGGGTGTTCGAAAATGATCGCGCAGTGGCATGAAGCGTTCTCCTTTGCTTAATCTTACTGAAACAACACTTCCCATTCAACGATTGGGTTTCGGTTTGGCGGATCAACGTCGACCGAAACGCCAATCATTCTGCTTCAATCCAACCATCAATTCGTGCGGCTAAATCTGGACTAAGTTGCAATTCTAAAGCGTGAGCAGATTCGATCAATTGCTCGGGCCGTTTGGCACCTAGAAGTACGACATCAACACCTTGCTTGGTAAGCGTCCACGCGATCACTACTTGAGCCACGGTGCAACCCAGCTCGCTTGAAAGGGAACGAAGCCGGTCGAGCAAGTCCTGAGCCCTTTGCCATGCCTGGCCCTGAAAGATCGGGTAAGTTAACCGACGATCGGCAGGATCAAATACATGATCGCGTTGTAGTTTGCCAGATAACAGACCTTTCATGAGCACCCAATAACAGACCATTGAGATGTTCTGCGACTTCGCAATCGGCAGCAATGCTTGAACCGCATCCTGCTGAAACATGTTGAAGTAGGGTTGGATCGCAACCAGCGGGCAAATTGCATTGAATCGTATGGCCTGTTCCAAATCGACATTTGAAACCGCCGCGTAGCGAGCCCAGCCTCGCTTGCATATCTCAGCGATCGCACCCGCCGAGTCCTCGATCGGGACATTCGGATCGGGAGTGTGCAAATACATCACATCCACGTAGTCGGTATCCAGTCGCTTCAGGCATTCCTGTGCATTCTTGATCAGTGTTGCCGGCGTTCCGTCGACGCACCGCTGACGTTGGGCATCCCAATGCGTACCCACCTTGTGAGCAATGATTGCGTCGCCACGCCTCGTTTGCAAAGCGCTTCGCAGGACATGATCGCTTCGTCCGTCGTAACCATAAGCGTAGGCTGTATCGAAAAAATTGATTCCGTGGTCGAGGGCGGCTTGAACGGTCGCGATGGATTCCTGGTCGGAAATGCCCAACGAAGTAATTCCGGCCATAGGCCAGCAGCCAAGTCCGATACGGCTCACAAAAAGATCCGAATTTCCTAGTTGGACGTGGTGTTTCGCTTGAATCGGAGATGCAGGGGAAGTCGCTTTCGGGGCTGAAAGTTGTGGATTGCTCGTCATAACGCGTTGGTTTTCCTAGTTCGGTTCATTCTTGGGGTTCGCGGCCAAGTGACGGGTGACATGGATCGGCTCTTACTATATGCTTTTACTTGCAAATATTGCGATGCTTTTCCGTAGATTATTACTCCCTCAACCATTACGTTTTATGACCGAAATTATCGTTCCATCCGTTGGCGAGAGCGTTTCCGAAGTCCAGATTGGCCAATGGCTCAAAAAAGAAGGGGACTGGGTCGCTGGAGGTACAGACCTAGTTGACCTTGAAACGGAAAAAGCCTCGGTTCAGATCTCGGCTCCCGAGGATGGGATTTTGGTTAAGATTCTTCGTCAGAGCGAAGAATTCGCGACCGTTGGCGACGTCATTGCAACTTTCCAACCGTCTCCCAAGGGAGCAGCCGCACCGACGCCGGTTCAATCGCCAAGCGTTCCAAACGCAAGTTTGACACCGACACCGACCACTGCGTTCGCTGCGCCTCCTCAAAGTGTCGGTGCAGAGCCCGCTCGCGTGATGCCGGCTGCAAGTCGCATGCTTGACGACAATCACCTTTCCGCATCGCAGGTTTCCGCGTCGGGACCTGGCGGTCGATTGCTCAAAGAAGACGTCGCCCGGTTCGTTTCGCAAAATGTCGCGACAGCGACTGCTCCCGCACCGGTGACTGCTCCCGCACCGGTGACAGCTCCCTCGAAAACAGTAACAGGCGTTACGAGCTCCGCCCCGCCCAAGCAAGCGTCCGCTGCCCAATCGCAAAACCTCATCCAGGGAACACCGAACCGCAGCGAAGAGATCAAGCCTATGAGCATGATCCGTCGAACGATTGCAACGCGTTTGGTTCAAGCACAGCACAATGCCGCGTTGTTAACGACCTTCAATGAAGTCGATATGCAACCCGTCATGCAGCTTCGAAATAAATACAAAGAGGCGTTTGTCGACAAGCATGGCGTCAAGTTGGGATTCATGTCATTCTTTGCAAAAGCGGCTTGCGAAGGACTCAAGCGTTATCCGTCCGTCAATTCAGAAATTCGCGGTAACAACGTCGTATACCGCCACTACTGTGATATCGGTATCGCCATCGGCGGCGGAAAAGGACTCGTCGTTCCAGTTCTGCGCAACGTCGAAAAGATGAGTTTTGCAGAGATTGAACGCAGCATTGGTGAGTTCGCATCCAGAGCGACTGCAAATAAACTCATGCCCGAAGATCTTGAAGGCGGGACGTTTACGATCAGCAATGGCGGCATCTATGGCTCGTTGCTTTCAACTCCGATCGTCAATCCACCCCAAAGCGGTATCCTAGGACTGCACTCCATTCAAGAGCGACCGATTGCACTCAATGGCGAAGTTGTCATACGCCCGATGATGTACCTCGCTCTGACCTATGATCACAGGGTCATCGATGGTCGCGAAGCGGTTACGTTCCTGAAAACCATCAAAGAAGTCATCGAAGATCCGTCTCGCCTTTTCCTTGAAATCTAATTTCGGATCGTTATTCATCATGATGCAGCTTGGTTTTGTTAGCGCTATCCTGCCCAATGAATCGCTGGAACAATTGTTCGCGACAGCGGTCACCATCGGCTATAAGTACATCGAGGTGATGTGCTGGCCGCCGAGTCAAGCGGAACGCCGTTATGCAGGCGTGACGCACATCGACGTCCTGTCACTGGACAACGCCCGAGTTGCCTCGATCAAAAACTTGGTGCAAACAACGGGCGTGCAGATCAGCGGCTTAGGCTACTATCCGAATTGCCTTTCGCCGGATCTAAGCGAAGCCGAACGAAGTGTTGAGCACTTGATGCAAGTCATTCAAGCGGCTCCAAAACTTGGCTTGACCCAAGTCAACACCTTTATTGGTCGCGATTTTACCAAGGGTGTGGACGACAACTGGAATCGCCTTCTGACCACCTGGAAGCCGATTGTGGATATGGCGGAAAAGTGCAATGTACGAATCGGCATCGAAAACTGCCCGATGCTCTTTGGTGATGATGAGTGGCCAGGCGGAAAAAACATCGCCACTTCACCAGCTATTTGGCGACGCTTGTTCCGCGATTTGGGGAGCCCTAATCTCGGTCTGAACTATGACCCATCGCATATGGTTTTTCAATGCATGGACTACCTTAACCCAATGCGAGAATTCATCGATCGCATCTTTCATATCCATGCAAAAGACGTACGCATTGATCGGCACAAACTAAACGACGTTGGAGTCTTTGCCCATCCGAAGCTTTACCATACTCCGAAATTGCCAGGCCTGGGTGAGATCAATTGGGGCCAGTTCTTTTCCGTCCTAGGCGACGCAGGATACCAAGGCCCGGTGTGCGTCGAAGTTGAGGACCGCATCTACGAGGGGACCGTCGCAGCACGAGTGGAATCGCTAGCGCAAAGCTATCGATACCTTTCCCAATTCGTAGGAACTTGAGACCCCCTGGTGGTATTCGCGGAGAAATTGATTGATGCGAGCAATAGCCTTTAACGGCAAGGAACTGGAATTTCGCCATGACGTTGCATGTCCCGAACGCAAAGTAGGCGAAGCTCTCGTTCGAGTGCGATTGGCTGGTATCTGTTCGACGGATCTCGAAATTATAAAGGGTTATTTTGGTTTCTGCGGCGTGCTTGGACATGAGTTTGTGGGAGTAGTCGACGCATCAAGCGACCCGAAATGGATCGGAAAGCGAGTCGTTAGTTCGATCAATTTTGTGCCCCTCGACTCGCTTGACTTTGCCTCAACGGGTGCCGAACATCATCCCAACCGACAGGTTTTGGGTATTTTTAATCGAGACGGTGCGATGGCGGATTGGGTCGCGATCCCCGAGCGATATCTTCTTGAAGTCCCCGATAGCGTGACGGACAGTCAAGCCGTGTTTACCGAACCACTTGCGGCAGCGTTGAGAATTGCACAGCAACTACCGATACGTCCCGACTCACAAATCGCAGTCATCGGGGCGGGGCGATTAGGGATGCTGGTTGCAGGGGTGCTTTCGCTGGGTGGGGCTCAAGTCACGGTAATCGCGAGGAATTCGCATTCGCTTGAGCTTGCAAAGCAATGGGGCATGAGGACCGGAATGACCGAACAGGTCGATTCGCATTGTTTTGATATGGTGGTCGAGGCAACCGGCAATTCCGACGGACTGCGGCATGCAATGCGGATAACAAAGCCTTGTGGCACTATCGTGATGAAGAGCACTTACGCAGATCCGACCAAAATCGATCTTACCCCGATTGTCGTGAATGAACTGCGCGTCGTAGGTTCACGTTGCGGTCCCTTTGCACCTGCACTGCGGCTTATGGAGCGCAAGTCGATCGACGTTTTGGCATTGCTGGAATGTGAGTACGCGGTGGAGGATGCCCTAAAAGCTTTTCAACACGCACATCGCCCTGGAGTTCGCAAGGTTCTTTTGCGATTCAGTTCTTAGGCGAGCGGCAGATTGCCGTATCCCAACCCGACGCGTTAGCGAGGGACAATTGCGCAGGTCCCTCACTTAGTTAGCGAGGGATTGCAGTCGGCTCCTCGCTCACGCTCTCACGCTTCGGGTTACTTTTGCGTGGCACGAGCGCGCTCGCTCGTGAATCCATGGGCGAGACGCCTCATCTTTACCCACTTCTTTCTTGCACGAGCACCGTCCTTCGGACTGAGCACGAGCACGAAAAACAACGGATCTTGGTTTTCGATGCCCTGAAATGTGGGTAAAGATGAGGCGTTGCACCGGTTTACCACTGGGGATCATTACCTTCATGCTAGGGCGAAGGTCAATTACCACTGGCATAAAGCCAGATGGCATGCATTGAATGCCCCTGGGGTTACCCCGCGAGACGCCCATGCCACTTTCGAATACACCGTCTCAGAATCCATTAAAGCAACAAGCCGTTACGTATCGGGTTATGATTGGTAGTTTTCTGTCTGCCGATCGCCTTTTGTCGCATACTTCGCCAAGTATTGCTTGACATGGAATTTGTTTTGAGTGGACTCACTCGTCATGTAGCGAACCTTGCCAAAGATCGGGCGTTCTGGCCCCCAAGCTCGATCGTACCGCCCAAGCACCCAGAAGATGCCGCTGTAGGAATTTGGATCGCGTCCATCGAGAGCATACTTGTTGTTCAGCTCGATCATGATACGAAGCGCTTCGCGAGGCGAGCGTGTCCAGTGCAAGATCTTTTTTCCCCAGAGCATGCGTAGATAATTGTGAATACGTCCCTCGAGAACGAGCTGCGTTTGAGCTGCGTTCCAAAGCGGGTCATGGGTATTGGCCGCGTCGAATTGTTCAAGATCATAAACGAACGGGCGTTTGTCTTGTTCATGTTCTTGCAATGTCACTTGCGCCCAATCGGGCAGCGATTCAAATCGATCAAAATGCGGGTTCCGCCAACACAGATTAAAGCCGATTTCACGCCAAGTCATGAGCTGATCTAGAATCGCTTCCGCATCGGTTCCCATATTCCAAAAGCCATTCATCTTGCCGTTGGGCTTTCCGAGCTGTTCCCAACTCCAGCCCGTGGCGGAAGCCAATCGTTGGAACAGTTCTTGCGGACTAACGTGCCCAAAGTGAAAGTACGGCGACAACCCACTCGAGCCAGCTTGCTCGGGTTCGTTCCTTGCTTGAGCGTAGTTCGCAAGCCGTTGTTGGATGAATCGATCAAGTACCTTTGCCGCCTCCACGGGACCGCCTCGCTCATCGGTGGGCTGGATCGCGTGGTCGATCGGCAACGAGGTCAAAGCGACTTTCGGCAATTGTTGGCTTACTTGGTCGTTGGTCCAAACAGGCCAATGTTGCACGATTTCTGCTGGTAGAGACTGCAAACGCTTTACGGTGAGAAACGATAGCGGCTCTTCGATCGGGAAATCCGGGAGCCCTTGAGCGATCTCCTTTTGCATATACCGGCGGTAGGAATGAGCCACCGTAAACGTTCTATCCGTGGAACGCATCGGTAGAATCGTATTGCTATCCACCAATTCAACGCAACAATTCCAACGTCGAGCGATGTGTTGATACAGTGCTGGGTGAAAGAAGCAAGGGAAGTCGTCGCTCACAATTGCACAGGAATGACTCGCAAACGCTTCCAACAAGCCATGGCCATGATTCGAATTTGGCTCAACGTAGCAACAATACATCGCATTGGTCTTGCGAGTATCCGCTTCGTTATCGATCATTCCGTCGAGAATAAACCGATGAAATCGGTCGTTCGCCCAGCGATAGTTGCATCGCACGGCTTCTAAGATCACCAACGGCTTACGAAGCTGCTCCGCCAGCTCGACGGCGCGTTGCAAAGCAAAGTTGGTTCGCGTTCTTCGAAATGCAGTCATCCAATAAAGGACAAATGGTTTCGAGATGTCTTTGGGCCATTCGTTAAGGGTGCGAATTCGAACGGCGGGAACCGATGGTAATGCTGTCAAGGTCATGCTCTACCTGCGTTTCAACTCACCAGGCAATTCGTTGAGCCGTTCAAGCTCGATAATTTCACTGAAGTACCACGGCTTATCCGTGTTTTTCTTAAAGCCGATGCACTTCGCCGGATACTTCACTCCGTCAACTTCTTTCCAATCACTGAACCGGTGAATATCACTTCGCCAATCTATCCGAACTATGTGACTCTCGGCCTTGTCGAAATAGATTTCCATCGGCGGCGTTACTGATCCGCTGACGCGCAGCCCAATAGCAGCCTTGTTCGACTCGACGACGTCCGGAATCACCTCTAATTTGGATGCTGGGTCCATCAGAATCCCAAGCGTCCATGCCCAGACCAAAAAAGTAGCTGGTTCATCCGGCTTATCCTCGTCTTTGACGCGCTCATTCTTACCAGTCCACCAGTACTT
>JAIPFP010000092.1 GCA_021736575.1 Pirellula sp.
CGGATTTGCCAAACTGCGCTGTGTCGAAATACCAACGTCGCTCGGCTGGTTTGAGCCTGCGAGGCAATTCCATATCCGTCTCAACTTGCAGGCCCATCTTGACTGTGTCTAAGCCGAGTGCTGTCCGCTTCCATTGTTTCGGTCGTTCGCTTGGATGCAAGAGATGCCACAGCGTGGGAACGCTCCCGTTGTGCAAATAAGGAGCAGAGGCCCAGATGCCATCGAGCGGTGGTGCAACATAGCCGTCGACATCTGCAAAGGTTTCTTGCCCGCCAAGATCCGCGAACCAACTATCTCCGTAGTGCTCTCGATTTTTGGGACTCAACGCATCCAAGCGGATTCGGTCGGTGCCAATGTCTTCGATGGGTACTCTCAGTTCAGGATAGTCGGATTGGTCACCGTAGGTTCCGTGGCAGGAAGCGCAATTGTTCTCAAAAATTTGCTTACCTCGCATGGCTCTGTGCTCGTCGATCGCCAGCGGATATTTGGGGGGACGCAGCTCCGAGAGGAATGCGTAGACTTGTCGAAAGTCGTTCTCCCAACTCTTAAACTTTTCAGGACCATTTTGTCGAACCAGCATGAACTGCATTAAACCGCGATGCCCCTTTTCGGCGAAGCCGTCGATATAGATATGGTGCTTTCGGTGAAAATGCCACCAAGCTGGAGCGTCCATATCGTGATGCACCATCGAGGCTGGAACGCGATTTGTGTGCACATTCAAATCTGCGTCGCGGTAGTTCATGAGCGCAACGCCAAACATGACTGCATTGCTGGTGCCGACGGTTTTTCCCAACGGCATGAAAACCGAACCGACGTCCATGTGCGTGAGCGGTTTGTTCAACGGCACCTTGATCCGACGCACTTGTTCGATCAATGACTCAAGTGCATAGGTCGTATTCGGTGCCCCCGGATAGGTTGCACCGTAGAGGTTTCCTCCATGGCACGCAAAACAATTCATGACATATTGTTTTTCGTCCGTCACGACGTATTGCAAAGGGCGAGTCGCGTCGTCAGGCCGAGGTGCCAATCCGTAAGCCAACCACGTGCTTTGGCGAGAATCCGCTTCGAGCGGCGCGTCGGACAAACTCCATGCGTGCTTGACCTTGTCCAGTTCGCTCAGCACTTCTTCATCGAAGTCCGCTGGCAAATAGGCGTTATTGACTAAATTGCGATACCCCGCTTGCGCATCGCTCGACATTCCGTTCCAAAGCGACGCATATTGCTCGCGCAGACTATCAAGTATGGTCTTTGCGTTCGACTCGGCCTCAGAGTGCGTCAAAGGCTCTGGACGGTCGAGTTCGGGGCTATCGGCATACGAAGCTTGAACGACGAACCAATGGGTAACGGCGATTAGTACAATTTGAAAGTTGCGAAGCATATTCGAAATTGGATGTTGCAGATTGAGTGTTAAGGAGGGGTAAGCTTGACGGGCTGTCAATGGTTCCATTCGACTTACCGGACGGCTTTCGCCGTTCCGCTACCAAAGTATGGCGGCAGGGCGCGAGCCCGCCGGTGATGCCCCACCTGCCTCTGGCCTAACCAGGACGACAGCCTCTTTCTATTTTAGCGGACCGTAAAGCGTAAACAGCCACAACCAAAGCGATTCCCATTCTTTTCACCTCGTAGGGATGTCACAATGGGTTTAGAATGCCCCCTTTCCGAGAGTTTCTCCGCAGTGTTTTGGAACGTAAAATGAAGGTTTTGGTAGTTGGAAACGGTGGCCGTGAGCATGCATTGGCTTGGAAAATACGCCAAAGTCCGCGGTTGACTCGGCTTTGGGTGGCGCCTGGAAATGCAGGCACCGCACTAGAAGCCGAAAATGTCCCGATCGCAGCCGACGACATCGCTGGATTGGTCGCGTTCGCAAAAAAAGAGAGTGTCGATCTAGTTGTGGTGGGGCCCGAAGTCCCGCTTTCGCTCGGACTCGTCGATGCTTTGGCCAAAGAGAAGATCCGAGCCTTTGGGCCGAGCCGAGCGGCTGCACAACTCGAAGGGAGCAAGGTTTTCTGTAAGTTGCTGTTGCGACAGGCAGATGTGCCGACCGCCGAATACCAAGCGTTTCGCGATGCGGATAGCGCCATGCGGTACATCAAAGCTCGCTACCCAAACGAACGTGACAAGGCACCTGTGGTCGTTAAAGCAGATGGTTTAGCCAGCGGCAAAGGGGTCATCGTTTGTTCGCGTCGCGACGACGCGCTCGAAGCCATCGATCGCATCGCTCGAAAAAATGAGTTCGGAAAGGCTGGCTCTCAATTGATCATCGAAGAGCGACTGGAAGGACCGGAGGTCAGCGTGCTTGTCATTACCGATGGAAAAACCATTCTTACCTTGCCAGCCGCCCAAGACCACAAGGCAGCGTTCGACGGAGACAAAGGTCCAAACACAGGTGGCATGGGGGCTTATTCGCCAACGCCTGTCGTTAATCCAGAAATGATCGAGACCATCGAAGACCATATTTTGGTACCGACCATTCACACGATGAAACGCAATCGCAAACCTTTTCGAGGGTTGCTCTACGCAGGTCTCATGCTTACGCAAACCGGACCGAAAGTGCTTGAGTACAACGTTCGGTTTGGTGACCCGGAATGCCAGCCGCTCCTGATGCGATTGCAAAGCGACTTGCTCGATATTCTCGAAGCCACGGTGGATGGACGACTGGACGAAATCGACGCGCCAACCTGGGACCCTCGTCCAGCCATTTGCGTCGTGATGGCCAGTCAGGGCTATCCCGGTGAATACGAAACGGGCCGAGTCATAACAGGCTTGGATGACGCCGCTGCGATCCCTGACGTAAAAGTCTTTCACGCCGGAACAAAGCTCGTCGATGGCCAAGTGACAACCGACGGAGGTCGCGTGCTTGGCGTAACCGCCTTGGGGACAAGTTTGGCCGCCGCTAAATTACAAGCCTACACAGCCGTGCAAGCCATCCGATGGCCAGGCGCTTGGTGTCGCAAGGACATCAGTGACAAAGCGATCAAGTACACCATGGAAAATGCACAGATGTTTTAGTGCTTAGTGCTTCGTGCTTAGTGCTTGGTGCTTTGTGCTTGGTGCTTGGTGCTTTGTGCTTTGTGCTTTGTGCTTTGTGCTTTGTGCTTAGTGCTTTGTGCTTGGTGCTTAGTGCTTGGTGGAACTAAGAACCAAGAACCAAGAACTAAGAACTAAGAACCAAGAACCAAGAACCAAGAACCAAGAACCAAGAACCAAGAACCAAGAACTAAGAACCAAGAACTAAGATGCATGCCTTTTACCAAGGCCAGTCGTTGCCTAGTGCCCTGCGTTGTGTTTCTGTTAATTCCACGATACCTTGCTTGGCTAACTTCAAAAGAGTGGAAAGCTGTTCGTCATCGAACGTAGATTCTTCACCCGTTCCTTGAATCTCAATGAATCGACCCGCGCCCGTCATGACGACATTCATATCCACATCCGCACGAACATCACGAGCATAGTCGAGATCCAACGAAGCTTCCCCATCGACAATACCCACGCTGATTGCGGCGACGCTACAGCGAAGCGGATAAGCGTCGGCTGGCACACCGCGAAAGGCGGAATTGACCGCGTCGACCAATGCGATAAAACCACCGGTAATCGCAGCGGTACGCGTTCCGCCGTCCGCTTGCAACACATCGCAGTCGATCGTTAACGATCGTTCGCCAAGCTTCTTCAAGTCGGCTACCGCCCGAAACGACCGGCCGATCAATCGCTGGATTTCCGTGGTGCGACCGTCCACCTTGCCAGCCCTTTCGCGAGCTTTACGAGGTGAAGTGCTTCCAGGTAGCATGTTGTATTCCGCAGTGATCCAGCCTTTGCCCTTGCCCACCATCCAATCAGGAACTTTGTTTTCCAGACTGGCCGTGCATAACACGACCGTGTTGCCACAACGATATAGCACGCTACCCGCAGTTTGTTCGGTGAAATGACGTTGGACGGTAACAGTGCGAAGCTCATGCATAAGAAATTAGTTGCCAAATCAATAGTGGGGAGGCTTGTCATCGGCCAGCGAACGCGGCGTGTTGTCGGCATTCAAAACCGATTGAACCACCGACTTGGCCTGTTCCATTTGTCGGCTCAAACTATCTAGCTTGCGCTGTTGCAAAAGAAGTGCATCATTCAGGTCATCAACCGTTTTTTGAAGATGAGATACGATGTACTCGAGCTCTTGTACCCTGGCTTCAACCGGTCGATGTGACGACGGATGTCCATTCCTCAAAGAATCCGAACTGGATGACATATGGGTTACTTGCTCAAGATAAAGCTCTGAAAGGACCAGCCATCTTCTTCGGTTCGTACTACGCCACCACTTGGAGTAAAGTAGTGTTGTATCGCGTCGAACTGAGGAAGTTTATCCCCTTTCACTTTTTGCGGTTGTCCTTGCCGCGAATTCTTTGGCTTTAGGATTCGATCGAGAATGGTTGCGAGCATACTTTTTGACTCGGGCAGAATGTCTTGTCGAAACAGTTCATACTGCATTTCGAAGGCGCGATCGTTTCGGGTCATCTCATTAAAACTAAGTCCATCGTTCCCTGCAACCGACCCCAGCATCTGCGATGCGCGAATGACATCCGCCTCCTTCACAAAAGTGCCACTATTTTTCTTGGCATTTCGAATCGTATCGATGATCATTTCGGCATCCGAAGCAAAGATAAAGTAATCATCCATGATGGCGATTGCCCATTGGTCAAGCAAAGGCTCTTCAGCATCCTCTTCCTTCACCTTGTTTTTGTCGGTTTCCTTGGTCCCGAAGTCGAGAACGACTTCTTCCTCGACATCGTTCTTGATGCGCCAAACGCGGAAACCATCCTCATCGATGGCCTTTGCATTCGGTTCGGCCTTTCCAAATCGATCCAGAACGCCCGGTAACTTGCCTTGGGTGTCATTTAGTCTAAGAATAACCATGGAGCGTTTGCTCGTCGGCCCAATCGGTTTCACGATTTCAGTGACAATGTGAAACTCAGACGTCACGAATGGCAAAACTTCTTTGGTAAAATCGATTTGAGGCCCGTTTGGGTCGTCGCGAATTCCTTCCATCACCGTTTCGAACGTACCATCGCCAACGTAATCGTCCACGATCCCTTTGAATTTCGGGAATGCTTTTTTGATGTCCCAAGAGAATGACAATACCGACGCCGTTTCCTTGCTGATCCAATCGGGTGCAGCGAGTTTGCCCAGGTTTGGAAAGTCGAGAATTTGCACCGATTTTTGAGCGGGTTTCTTGGCGATGAGATAACCGTTGTGGAAAAAGTCGAACGAGTCGCTAGCCATTTGAATGTTGCCGGAAAAGCACTCTAAATCGCTGAATCCTTGATTGTCCAGTATCTTGAGAATATCGGCTTGGTTGTTGGATGGCTTGGCAGACATCGATCGAAGCAACTTGGCAAACCCGATGGGGCGTACGAAGTACTCGATCTCGGGTGCTTCGCCTTCAATCTGAACCTTGGCCTGCACGGTCTGATACAAAGCAGATTTGGCGAGCGAATCGGCTTTGTCACCGGTTTGAGCGTTGATAAGTTCTGTGATCGTGGCCATATCATCGGCTGCCAACAACTGATCGTTGGAGACTGTGTAGAAGGACTCCAAAATTCTGGATTCGCCAACGACTTTTGGCATCGTGTACTGCACAACCGTTTTGCCGGAGTTTTCGACAATTTTGACGGTTGCATTGGCGGCCTTGAGTTGTGTGTCCACACGCTTCAAGAATTCCTTAGTCTGTTCGCGACGTCCTGCAACGTCGATGATCATCGCAATGGAAAATGGCTTGGCCGCAACCTTCGTGCGCGATATCCAGGCCAATGCGGTTTGGCCACTCGACAAATCGTTTAGCTCTTCGATTTCGAGACTAAGCTGCCAGCCTGCCTCTTTGAAACGAGCTTGTATCTCTTGCCGTTGCGTGTCCCAGAAGTCCTTTAGCTTGGCATCCGCTGCGAGCATTCCTAATTGTGTCGTACCCCACGATTCCAGGAATCGTTTCGAGTTTGGCAAAGAAAACATCGCTTGTGTGTCCGCCGAAAGCATCGATGCTGCAGAGACCAATGCGGGCGCTTTTTCCTGGGCGACCGTGGGCGTTTGGTCGTTTCCAAACGCTTCAATCCCAACTAAGAAAATAAGCCCCGCGAAAGAGCCCAGACGAAAACGCTGGCGTTGTCCGTAGGCAGACGAATGGCCTGCGACGATACATCCAATCCAGGATGCAAATGAAACGAAAGTGGAATTCATGCGAATTGGATTGTGGTTGTAGGTAGTGACGAATGCAGGAAGGCCAAACGGATCGCACTACCCGATTCCAAATTGATTGGAAAAGCGAATAGTCAGCACTCCGCAAAACGTGTATCGTATCGCAAATCAACAGGTCAAGGGAACCCTGTTTCCCCGTGGCTGTTCCTCGAAGTCCACGAAAACCCATAGAAATTGCAATTGAACATGCCTAAAGACGAAGAAGTTCTTGTAATTCCAGCGCAATTGCTCGATCAACTGGGGCCCTTTTCGGGATTTCAGCCAAACGTAGATCGTTATTTGCCAGCGATTCTCGATCGCAACAATCAGTCCTTTCGCCCGCGAAGTCTCGTTGAAACAGATCCGTCGTTTAAGCAATTGATTCCTTATGTGATTCTCGAATGCAGCGATGCAAATGAGACCCGGCTCTTCCAATACACCCGAGGCAAAGGCCAAGGCGAAAAACGCTTGCACGCATTTCGATCCGTCGGAATCGGAGGACACATCTCGGTCGAGGATGCCGTCGGTGACGACTGGTACCGCACCGGCATGCAGCGCGAACTTGACGAGGAAGTATTGATCGAATGCAATGGCCAACAACGCGTGGTCGGTCTGATCTACGATGATTCGTCCGAGGTAGGACGAGTGCACCTGGGAATTGTCCACATCATGCAACTCGCGTCGTGCAAAGTTCAAACACGCGAAGACCACCTTGAAGACAGCGGTTTCATGAGCGTCGACTTGATCAAGTCCGACGTGCAGAGTTTGGAAAACTGGTCGCAATTGTGCATAAAGCACCTCTACATGTAGGAATATGTAGGAATAGACTACCGTTGAGAATCCGAAACGGGTCGCCATTGCGACTCGCGATTCCGATCGCCTTTCAAATCGCGAGGTCCGCCCCCCAACGAGAGCGGGTCGCGATTGCTCCCCGACGTCAATTGGCCCGCCGTCGATGGCGAAACATCAGGCAGCCCGGTTCGCCCAAGTGGATTTCGGAGTCCTGGCGATCGAGACGAACCGGATTCCGAAAGTGGATTGCCATTTCGTCGCTCACCGTTCGCTTCCCCGATCAGCAATTCCGTTTCGCTTCTGGACTTGGAACTCTTGCCGCTAGTTCGGTTATTCGAAGCAAGTTGCTTTTCACTCTCCGCAAGACGTTGTTCCAATTGCGCGTTGCGAACTTCTAGATCCTCTGCCCTCTTTTTCTGCGCACGAAATTCATTGAGCAGCCTATCGCTTTCTAGCTGGTATTGCCTCATCGCCTGTCCGCCGGGCATCTGTTGGCAACCCGAGAGCACGACCGAACTCAGCATTAACACTGCGGACGCTATGCGCCACTTTCGCGCAGCCGACCTGATGAAATCAGAGGTGACCGAATTGGAGATCGTTTGTCGGCTTGCCATGGCGAGGTGGATGAATTGCAATCATTAGCAGTGGATACGATGGACACGGTTTGATCTATCGCTTGGTTAGGGGTTAACAAATCCGCGCATGCAACGATAGGTCAATTCACTTCTGGCCAAAACAGAAAATACTCCCTTTCTCAGTTGCAACAATGAGTTTTCCATCGGAAATGGCTGGAGATGCCAAAATCTGACCGGCCAATTGATAAGACCACTTTTCACCCCCAGTTTTCAACTCGATCGCATAAACCATTCCATCGAGGGCCCCAACCCACGCCCTGCCATCGCAAATGATTGGCGAGCTGTCGCTCCGCTTTTTTAACACCGCCTCCCAAACGACTTTGCCGTTTTCCAGATCGAGGCCTAGCACACGTCGATTTCGTGTCGTAACGACGGTCGTACCCTTGAGTACACCTGCTTCGAGTTTGCCAAGGGTCGCAGGAGACGAGCGAATATCGCTTGACTGGGCTGGGTCCGAAAATGTCCAAAGCACTTTGTCTGTCTCTACGTCGATTGCAAACACAACTCCTGGCTGCGTCGGAACAATTGCAATATTCCCAATAACACTCGGTGTGCTGAGCGTTGGAGCATCCAAAGGAACTCCATCTCCAATGGCAGAACCAGCTTTCAGATCGATCTTGTGTAATCGGCCATCGCATCCACCAAGCAACGAAAATGTCTTCCAGATCGTTGGCGACGAACGCAATTGATCACCCGTCGCATAGCTCCATTTGGGCTCACCCGTGTTCAGGTCGAGCGCAATCATCGAACCGCTTTCGCTTGTTAGAAGCACATTTTCTTCAAAAAAATTGGCGCCCGACGCGACTTGCTGTTCGATTTCGCGAGACCAAATTTGATTGCCAGTCGATGTGTCAAAACAATAGACTTGACCGCTGAAATCTCCGATGACAACTTTGCCCTTATGAACAGCGGCGGCCGTTACAAAACCATCTTTTGTCTTGACAGACCACAACTCTTTTCCTGTCCCCAATTCAATTGCATGCATGGTTCCTTCGAAGTCGCCAACGAAGACTCGACCGTCTGCGATCACCGGTGTGCCTTCGAAACCCGACTTTTCTGAGTTGGTTTTGAATTCCCAAAGCACTTCGGGACGCTCAGTTATTTTACCGCTAGCAACCCCCGTCGACGCAGAATTCCCTCGACCGACCGGCCAGTCCGTGCCCAATAGCGACTCTTGCGGTTTGTTTGTAGGCTGAACAGTCGAACCTGTTGACGATTGGGTTGGCGAGCTGAAGCCTGCAGCCACGAAGTATCCGGCGCTGACAACCGAAGCATTTTGAATAAACTTGCGGCGACTTGTTCTCGTCATTGGTTTTTCCCGTCATTGAAGGTTAATAATGTAGGCAAATTGGGGAGCGCAGTATAGCAGTATCATGGCACGGTTCGAGCCAACTAACAACACTTCCGATAACCGCCAACGCGGCTGACAAAGGCTTTAACGGTGGATTGAACTTTACCCGTTCGACCCGTTTTTTTTTCGGCTCCTTGGCCCCCCGCAGTTACCAACTTAGAATTGGTCTAGATACCTAGCAATACACTTTGGTATCGTCCAAAAAAAGACGACACTCGTCGGTTTCATAGGCACAGGGATGGATTCCGTGGACGACAAACGATTTTCCCCTAAATCATTCCGAATGAGCGTTTTGCTTGTTCCTGTAACATTCTCAACCTTGGTTGGTTGCATGGACGGCCCATTTTTCGAACTGAAGAAACTGAACCCGATCATCCAGAATCAATGGAAAGAAGATCGCAAGCGTGGTGACGTTTTCTCACAACGAGTTAAAGAATTCGGCCTAGTTAGATCTCAAATCAAAAAAATGTCGGACGACGAACAATCGCATTTGGTCAGTGTTATCAACTCGGTTGTTCAGAAAGAAACAAGTTCCGAGATTCGACGAGAGGCTGTGCTAGCCTTGTCGGAAGTCATTCATCGTTCGGATGCTTCGGCGACTTTGATTCAGCTCGCTCAGGATAAAGAGGAAAAAGTCCGATTGGCTGTTGCTCGCTCGCTTCGCAACCACGCTACGCCTGAGACAACTCAAACCCTATTTGCTCTTGCGTCTGCGGATAGTAGCCCAAGCGTTCGCGAGGCAGCTACGGAGTCTCTTGGGATGCATAAAACGGACGACGTCAAGCAGTTTCTCAACAAACAATTGAATGATCGCTCGCCCGCGATGCAATATTCCGCTTCGCTGGCCCTCAAGGATTTCACGGGCAAAGACTTTAGAGGCGATATTCCATTGTTGAAACGTTATATGGAAGGGGAACCCGTTGAACCGACTGCACCCTCACTTGCCGAGTCTATCCAGTCTTACGTTCCCTTCTTGAGATAGACGCCCCAAAAATTTTCCGATTTTAAAGACTGGTTTGAATGCTTGATCTTGGCCGATACACCGATGGAGTCGGGATATCCCTATGATTCGCTTAAGAATGGTGCTAGGAAACAATGCAGCCGTGGTCTCGTCAACCTTGCCTAATCTATTTCGTACCTTTCTTGTTGGCATTGCTGCACCCCGATCATTTTCGATTGCATGCACAGCAGCCATCGGGAACACAGGGCAAGCCAAATTCGCTTCGCCTTAGGCAGCCGTCCACGTTTGAAAGTATGGAACCACCAGCGTTCCGAGGCGAGCCACTGGGTCCCCTCATCCAAGAACCCAAGAATAAGAAAGAGGACTTAGAGATCCTCATTATCGGCTCTGCTTCGACAATACTCGTAAGCGAGGGGGACTCCGATTCGCTCATCTCCGCAGACGAGCCCAACGAAGAGGGTATCGATCCTTCGATCGTCCTTGAGATCGCGATTGCTAGCATGTCGCATGCATCCCCCTTCTGTTGGTGGATGGCCGGTCCGACTAGCAATCTCTTCCGAACGCATGAGTCGTTCACCGATCCGGAGATCACCTCGGAGGAGCCACCCCACATGGCTGTTGAGGAAAACGGAACGGATAACCTAGCAGTGTCGATCGACCCTTCCGACGCGAGATCCGATCTGGAAAAACAAGTTCAACTCGAACCAATCGAGCTGGACGGGGGAGCCCCTAAAATGGTTAGCAAGCCCGCGCCTCGACCATTGAAAATTCCATTTGAAGAACAGCTGGTTGAAAGTGCGAAGCCATTAAACTCGCCAATTATTCCCCCAGCTAATTCGGATGCATCCAAAAATCAGTCTCGGACGGTCGCTCGGAATTCCGACTCTCAGCGCGAGCAAGAGGAGCCACAACTCGATCCTGTGACAAGACCCAGCGGACGCGAACTCCAAGGAATCGATGCGATGAAGGCATCGAAGCCCGTTGCGCATCGCCGGGAGATTCGTATCGACGACGCATCGGACACCAAAGAAGTTCCGCCGATCGTTCAACGCCCATCAGCGGATCCGGTACTGGCAATGCGACTAAAGCGCACCGAAGCTTGCCTTCGATTCTATCTCGAGAATCCCGAATCAACTTCCATTCGGTCGCCTTGGGCTGTCATGCACGCTTTGCTGGCGTTCGGTGCCGAATATGAAATGATTCATGGGCAAGGACGCGTTAACGCAATCGGTTGGATGTGCCACAATGGTACTTGTCGAACGCAACGCATGTTCACGCCGAAAGGTAAAGGCTTCGTTCCTAATGTCGGTGGTGGCGTCCAAGGTCACGAAGGTCAGTTCCTGGCGATCCTAGCGCAATCCAACGTCCCGCTCGACTACCCCATTCAAATTGGTTCCGCCATGTACAAGGTCGAAGATCTTGTGCGTTACGAAATGGCGACTTGCAAAGAAAAGTCGGAACTGACATTCAAGCTGATTGGCTTGTCCTACTACTTGGACTCCAACAAACAGTGGAAGGCAAATGACGGAAGAATTTGGAGCATTCCAAAACTGATCCAGGAAGAATTGGCTCAACCCATCATTGGCTCGGCGTGCGGCGGAACGCATCGACTCATGGGCTTTTCGTTCTCAGTCAGGCAACGTCAGCTTCAAGGCCAACCGATCGATGGTCAGTACGCACGGGCCGCCAAGTTCGTGCGAGACTATGTTGCTTATACTTGGCAATTGCAGAATCCAGACGGTAGCTTTAGCACCAACTGGTACGAGGGTCGCAGCAATGAACCCAATGACGAACGCAAGGTTCAAACGTCGGGCCACATGCTCGAATGGCTGATGTTCACGATGTCGGACGACGAACTCAAGAGCCCCAAGGTCGCCAAAGGAATCGATTTCCTGCTCTCCAAAATCTACGACCAACGCGACAACAAATGGCCAATCGGTCCACGTGGTCACGCCACCAGAGCGGTCGGACTCTACAACGCTCGCATCAAAGAAATTCTTAACCAAACGAAGGAAACAGCGCCGTCGCAGTCGGCTTCGAAAACAACTCCCGCGCCCATCATCCGCAAATGATCGACGCTTTTAACCCGTCCGCAGAATCTTCTCAACCACAGCCGCAGCGGGGTTTTCAACAAGCGCCAGGTTGCGTGTGCCAACTCGAAATTTAAGATCGTGATGATCGAGGCCAAACTGATGTAGCACGGTCGCGAGCCAATCGTGATTCGAAACCAAATCCTCAATGGCATGATGTGAAAATTCGTCTGTCTTGCCATGAACGCAACCACCTTTCAGCCCGCCGCCCGCGACCCACATGCTGAAACCATACGTGTTGTGATCGCGACCGACCTTCTTCATCCCCTCGTCTCCCACAGGAACTTGGATAGTCGGCAGACGCCCCATCTCACCGCCCCAATGGACTAGCGTCGAATCGAGCAAGCCGCGACGCTTGAGATCTTGGACCAAAGCGGCTGCGGGGCGATCGATCTCCCGACAGCGTTTCGGTAACTCCGTTGCTATAGATGAATGGTGATCCCAGCTCTGTCCGTTGTTGAAAATCTGCACGAAACGCACACCTCGCTCAACTAAGCGGCGAGCGATTAAGCAACGCGTTCCATAATCGCGAGTGACATCTTGATCGATTCCGTACAATCGAATGGTTTCTTCCGACTCTCCCGAGATATCGAAGACCTCACTGGCCGACGTTTGCATTTTGGCTGCCAATCCGTAGCTGGCCATCCGCGCCGTCAGTTCGTTCTCTCCCGGAAAGCCCTGTGCATGTTGTTGATTCAATCGATCGAGAAATGCTAACTGCTGTCGCTGGGCTTCCCCACGCAAGTGGATTGGGGGTTCGAGATTGAACATGCGAGGTTCCTTCGGACGAACCACGGTTCCCTGGTAAATGGAGGGTAGGCGTCCGCTGGTCCAACTGTCGCCGCCAACGATGGGCAATCCCGACGGATGTGTCAATGCGATGTACGCAGGCAATTCTTGAGTTTCACTTCCTAATGCATACACCAGCCAACTGCCAACGGTCGCGCAACCACCGACTCCCGCTCCCGAATTCATGGCGTAAAAACCAGGGAAGTGGTTATTAACGGCCGAATGCATCGAACGAATCAGTGTGATGTCATCCGCAACTTCACCCAAGCTAGGCAAAAGATCGGATATCTCCATACCACAACTGCCTCGCGGCTGGAACTTCCACTGCGGTCCCATGATTTGTCGACTGGCTTGTGCTGCGTTGTCGAACTTAATATCACCCTCAAACTGTTGACCATTTCGCTTGGTTAACTCTGGCTTTGGATCAAACAGATCAATCTGGCTCGGCCCACCCATCATGAACATCGAGATCATGGCAGTCGCATGGGCAGGCTTCGGCGGGCTTTTGGGGAGCAAGTCAAACTTCTGAGGTTCCAGCAATGGTTTCTGCGGTGGATCTGCGGCCAGCAATCCATCCTGACGCAATAGCCACGCAGCTCCAAGAGTCGCAAGACCGTAGGTGGATGATTGCAAAAGATGCCGACGCGAGCAAAGTCCCTGCACGTTCGATTTCGATGCATTCGGTGTTGTCGCCATAACTTTTCGCCTCACTGCTGGAATAAAAAACGATTCGACGAAAGGAGCATCTGGCACAAACTGGCCAATGAACGCAGATTGGCTGCTTCCGGACGCTTTCCGAGTTCCTCTTGCCATGCCGCATTGGCATCCTTGCGGAAAACCTCTGCCTGCGTCGTCAAGAACTCAATACAAAATGCAACTTCATCGGCAGTCGCCCTGCAAGCGAAGGTGCGAACGAAAGCTGCCTGAATTTGAGCCGTCGCATCGTTCTCTTCACTCCAAAGCAACTCCGCCATCTTTTGCGACGACGCCACTAACGATTCGTCGTTCAGAAACCACAGCGATTGCGGCGCTGCAGTCGATGAGTCGCGACGTTGGCAATTCGGAGTCATCGCCGGTAGATCGAACGTTTGCAACATGTTCAGCGGCAGCGCCCTTGGTGAACTCAAATAGACACTGCGACGAAAGGCTTGTCCGCCAGCGCTTTCGATCCCCGCGAACAGCCCATCGCGCAGCAATCGCGTTCCAACAACTGCTTTTCCTTCGCCGTCTTCGGCGACGGGCACGCTTGGCCCATCCAACGCAGAATTCAATTGACCACTAGCCAAAAGAATGCTGTCCCGAATGGACTCAGCTTCAAGCCGACGCAAATTCATTCGACTCAAATAACGATTGTCAGGGTCGTTTCCAGAATCCACATTTGGCATGCGCGCCGCAGTTTGTTGATAGGTTCGCGACAATACAATCTGCCTGTGAAGTCGCTTCATGCTCCAGCCGTGTTGAACGAATTCACTCGCCAACCAGTCAAGTAGTTCGGGATGCGAGGGAGCCTCACCGAACAAGCCAAAATCGCCAGGTGTTGCGACGATGCCACGTCCAAAATGATGCATCCAAATTCGATTGACCGCGACGCGGGCGACCAGTGGATGGGTTCCGTCCGTCAACTGCCGAGCATAGGCCAGGCGTCGGCCGGTCGTTCGACTCGATGTTTCCATTTGTGACGGGATCGCTGTGTCCGATCGAGCCGATACCAAGACCGTTAATTCTCCAGGAGTTACGACCGTCGTGGGTGACTCGGGGCTACCCCGAAAAAACACATGACTCGCGGGAACAGCATCGCGAGACTCTTCGACCGCCATAAGCATGCGATTCAAAGGTTTGGTTTTGCGAATTTCAGCGACCTTCTTCTCTTCGGCTTCGAAGGCTCGATGGGCTGGCATGTCATATTCGACTAACTGCCCAACAATCCAAGCGATCGAACGCACTTTAGGATATTGGTCAAGCAATTTTTTTTGCTCGTCGGTCAGCTCAGCAGGCTTGGCATTGGCAGCCGTTCGCAAGGACTCGCGGACCGCTTCCGGTGCAAGCGCAATCTCGCGATCTTGGATCGTTTGGCAGTGTGCGCGGCGCCGCGTGTTGATGTCTTCTTGCACCGCAACGGCTTGTGATTCGATGGCCGCAGAACGTTCACGGGTCGCATCGTCGGTCATATCGATCAATCGCTGATTCGGTTTTTTCCACTTGTGGATTGGAAACACAGGATCAAATACGGCGCGAAATCGGTAGTAATCTTCGATGGTAATCGGATCGTAACGATGATCATGACACTGTGCACAACCTACCGTCAGTCCCAAAACTGCCGTGCTAACAACACTCAGCGCATCGGCAACCGCTTGATTTCGATCCATGAGCGTGTCATCCGTCTGTGTAATGTCGGGAGACATTCGCAACAATCCAGTTGCGGCCAACAAATCAGCGTGCTTGGGGTTGTTGCGATCCGGTATTCCCTCGATCAATTCATCTCCAGCCAATTGTTCCGTTAAAAATTGATCGTAAGGCAGATCGGTGTTCAAGGCACGAATGACATAATCTCGATAGTGCCATGCATTTGGACGAGCTTGGTCTTTGCCGATATTGCCATCGCTCTCTGCATAACCCGCGACATCTAGCCAATGTCTCCCCCACCGCACTCCGTATTGCGGCGACGCCAGTAATCGATCAACCAATCGTTCGGTTGCATCCGGTCCACTGTCCTGAAGAAACTGGTCCATTTGCTCAACGGTCGGTGGCAAGCCATGGAGGTCCAGCGTCAGTCGCCGAATCAAGGTTGAGCGATCGGCAGCAGGCGAGAACGCTAAACCATTCTTTGCAAGTTTCGATGCGACGAAAGCGTCGATAGCACCGCCGTCGTTGGAACTTGGACTCTCTGGTGGAACAAAAGCTTGGACGCTTTGAAACGCCCAGTAGCTCAATTCCTCTTCCGTAAAACGTGCCTCTTCGGGACGCTCGGGTTCAGCCCTCGCTGTCTTGGCTCCTTGCTGAATCCAATCGGCGATGGCTTGCTTTTCTAAATTGGAAAGTTTCTTGCCTTTCGGCGGCATCTCATCGGTCGAGATGCGGCTCCAGAGCAATGACTTTTCGAATTCACCAACCGTTACAGCCGGCCCCGATTCGCCACCCGCAGTGATGAGCCGCGCCAATCGCACATCCAAACCACCGGCTAGTTCTGCGTCTTCGCCATGACATTGAAAACAGTGTGCCTTCAGAATGGGCCGAACGTGTTTTTCAAAGGTGATGGTGTCCGGTTGATTTGTTTTGAGTGTTTTCGTTGGTGAGGGTTGCTGTGCAAAGCACGCTACGAAAAGCCCGGCCGAAATCACAGCAAATAAAACGCAGCGGACGCATTTCAGAAAAGAGCGATTGGGCGAGACGAAAATTTGAGCGTTTTTCATAACGGAAAGAATCGCAAGACGGGGCAGGAGTTTAGGTAGGGAATCCTATTTTAACCTAAATGCAATCATCCGGCGCTATCAATTATTGTGCAGTACCGGTTCCCGAACGAATGTCTGCTGGGCGATGGATCGTTGCGGATGGAATGCGATAGAATGAATGATACGTTGAGGAGGTGGCCGGGAAGCGTTATTCGATGCCTAGCGGGACGCTTAACGCGTTTCGGACCTAGAATGCTTCCGGTTTAATGGAAAAATCACCATGAAACGCTATGTAGTGACAGATCAAACTGCGGGAGTGACTCAAGGACTTTACGAGACCATCGGCGAAGTCATTGCAGCGGCAGTCCATTTGCAAGAGTTGGGCAGGAAAATTCATATCATCGACGCCCAAGGCTCGGGAGCCATCATGGTCAATCATTTTGATCTCCTCGAAGCCGAAGCGGTCGTCGGACGCGGGCTAGGGAGCGATCTGATTCAACATCCAACCCCGATCGACGAAGTTCTCGCGCATGCAGAACGCACCAAGCCGCCTAAAACCGTCTTTCACTGGGACCTGTAAACCGAATGAACATGAATCAAACGAAATACAACGCGATTCGTCGACGTGATGTCTTGATTTCGATGGCATCGATCCCATGGGTGCGGCAACAGTCGCTTGCGCAATGGAACTTGGGGAATTCGACAACGGCCAAAATCGCTGGCTTCTTTTTTACATCGATGGGCAAAACAGGTTGGTTCGATCTTAATGCGGGCGAACTCAAGACCTTGAGCTGGGACATGCCAGGTCAAGCGACTTGGCAACCGGGCGCTTTCTTTGACGATGGTCGTCGCGTCATAGTACTCAGCATGGAGCCAAGACGAGATGGGCCAGGACGCCCCTTCGAAGAGTTCTACACGCAGACGCCAACTCATCTATGGCAATACGACTTGGAGAAAGACTCGCTCGAAGAAATTTGCACCCAAGAACGGATTGCGCCATTCACAACCCCCGCATTACTTCTATCGAACGAACGCCTGCTGGTTCAAGTCGTGAAGAACAAGATTGGTCAAATCTATAGCGTAAATTTAGACGGTAGCGATGCAAAAGAATTTACGAAAGCGGGCGAAGGACTTCCCTATGGGATGAGCCTCAGTCCGGACGGCAAACGTGTCGCATTTCATTTGGCAAGTCCACAGGGATACCAAATCTGGACATGCGATGTCGACGGCTCTAATCGCATTCGCGTCGCAGCCCAAGCCGGACATTTGTACTTTGGAACGCAATGGTCGCCGGATGGCAAGTGGGTTCTCTATGTCGATTGCTTGCATGAGAATGATCCTGGGCATGACTGGTGCGATGTTTGTATCGGTCGACCTGACGGCTCCGAGCATGTTGTGTTAACGACTGGTCAAAGCATGTGGTTTGCAGCAACTTATGGCGACCTGAAAACCCGAGGTGGTGGTTCCAACGTTCCATCTTGGACGCGTGACGGCAATATTCTTTTTCCGCAACGAACCCAAGGTGCCAAAGTCGCTTGGGAATATCGGGTTGGCCAACCCGACCTTGACCATTTCAATCGCGACTTCAAGCCGGAACTGGCACGGGGTGGCACCCAGATTTGTCGCCTCGATCCCGTGACTGGATCGATCAAGTCGCTTACTGCTAGAGATATTCCATGCTGGGATTTTCGAGCAAGCCAGTCGCTTGACGGTCGGCACATTGTTTTTTGCCGAGCGGAAACAGGCGAGGCGCCCGCGATTTGGATGATGAACGACGACGGCTCCAATATGCGGATGGTAACGCGGGGGCTGGACGACCTTGGCGCCGATCATCCTCGATGGATTCCCGGCTAATTGCACAAAGCCCGGCTAATTACAAAGTCGAGAAGCCACGAAATAGCCTTAACGCGAATGTTTGGAGGCACGGATCAATGAATTGTGCGGGGTAAAACCTTGCACGAACCAATTCGAAACGAGAATTGTCTTTACATTTCTAGGATATTGTGGGCTGGAAGTCCGTAGAGTCAGGAATTCCAGAGCACTGCAGGGGCAAAACGGATCTAAATGGCCTAGCAGAAAGCGAGCGGATAAAGTAAAAAGTTGAGAAGTCGGAGAAATTGGCCGCCAGGAATGGCGTTTCAATGACTTCGGATCGGGGTGTAGCGCAGCCTGGCTAGCGCATCTGGTTTGGGACCAGAGGGTCGTAGGTTCGAATCCTATCACCCCGACTGCTTAAAAGCCTTGTTTTTCCTTGAGAAACAAGGCTTTTTTCGTGTCCAGATCGCTCTTGTGGTTTGCCTCCAAAAATGTCAGGAATGGACTGGTTTTTGACACAAAAGTAGGGCAGCAGGTGCAACCGTTCGTGGGTACAACTTTTTCCCGTCCGCAGGCATCTGGTATCGCCACCAACAGCCCCGGTAGGGGCGACAGCGATTAGCCCATGGCGTAAGCCATGGGAACCCGAAATTCAATCACCAACAGCCCCGGTAGGGGCGAGAGCGATTAGCCCATGGCGTAAGCCATGGGAACCCGAAATTCAAAACCCAACAGCCCCGGTAGGGGCGACAGCGAGTGACAGCATGGGGCGAACCTATACATCGTTGACCTATCATTTGATATTTAGCACGAAATACCGCCTGAAAACCATTCGTCCTGAATTTCGAGAACGACTCTATCAATACATTGGCGGTATCATCCGAGAGAAAGAGGGCGTGCTTTTGGAAATCGGTGGCATTGAAGATCATATTCATATCATGGCAGGCATTCCCCCAACGATTCTTGTTTCAGACATGTTGAAATTCATCAAATCGAATTCGTCTGGTTGGGTCAACGAGACGATCCAACCCACACTTAAGTTTGCTTGGCAACCGGGGTACGGCGCATTCACCGTCAGCCATTCACAAAAGTCTGCGGTTCAAAGTTACATTCAGAATCAGGAACAGCATCATCAAAAGAAAACGTTTCAGGACGAGTTCATTCAGATCTTGGTTGCCCATGGGATCGAATACGACCCAAAATTCGTTTTCGAGGAGGAACATCATGGGTGAAAATAATCCCACGGCTCACGCCGTGGGCTAATCGCTGACGCCCCTACCGGGGCTGGGGAGCCGCATCATCGTTCCGTGGCATTGAACAGCCTTGTCGCTCGACCTTCGTTGAGTTTGCGCCAACGGTCGCTTTGGGTGACTTAATGACCAGCGAGACGATGATCCGAGTTGGTCGATCTTGCGAATCACTTCTCGCTCTGACGGCTGGGTGGACTGTAATTCGCCTCCCTGCCTTTCACTGCCAACGACATAATAACAAGCTCAGCTGGGTTCGGAACGCATGTAGTCCCTCTAAACTACCTGGCTTATCTTGAGAGTTCTTACCAAAAGGACTAAGCCACTGTTGGGGCTGTGCGCACGGAACGCGTTCGGCCAAAATGTCAGAATCAGCCTCCGCGAAAAATTATGCCTTTTTGCCACCTAGAACTCCAAAAACGCGAGCCACAGCTCGTTCGTTGGTTGTTTTGGTGGCTATGTATTGCGTTGATTGCTAGCCTAAACTCTGGCTGTCGCAGCTTCGTTCAGCGAACATCGAATTCTCCATTGGTAGCAGCCCGCCAGCTTTCGTTGCGAGGCGCGGATGCATTGCAGCGTTCACGCCAACAAGATGCCGAAATCCTATTCTCCGAAGCGTTGCAACAGTCTCCGCTAGATGAGCGAGCGCATTGGGGGTATGCGACGACACTTTGGAATCGTGGTGACCGGGAACGAGCGGTCAAACATATGCGTGAAGCCCTGAGGCTCTCCGGAAAGAACCCCGAGTATGCGATCCGGCTGGGCGAAATGTCTCTTGAAATGGGCGATCGAAAATCTGCCAGTGAGTCCGCACTCAGCGTGCTGTCCGCCAATCGCAATCACGCGGAAGCATGGGCCCTGCTTGGCGACACCCACCAATCCGAACGCGATTGGCCAGCGGCCCTGGAATGTTACCATCGTGCATTGTTGGTTCGCAGCGACTATCCGCGTGTGCAGTTATCGGTTGCCGAGCTCTACCGTCATACGGGGCGGCCACAGCGGACGCTCGCCACGTTGGACCACATGTCCGATCAGCGAGCAACTGCAACGACCGACCCCGAAGTACTCCTGATTCGCGGCCAAGCGCTCGCTGACCTTAATCGTCGCGAAGAAGCTGCCGAGGCGCTCGCCAAGGCTTCGGAACGGATGCCAAGCAATCGCGTCGACAAGCAGATTCAACTTGTCCACGCACAACATCGCATCGGCGAACTAGTGCCTGCTCGAATGACGCTTGGGAGACTCATTGCTTCCAATACCAGCGACCCCGAAGTATTGAGGTTGCAATCCATGCTCGACTTGTCCTTTCAGCACCTATCCGAACCGGCCTTGCCTATTCGCACCGACCGGGGTGTGTTTGCCAATTCAGGTGCCGACGTTCTAGGCAGTCCACAAAACAGCGTTTTGAACGATGGGTCGCAGCCCCCTTTGAGGACGGCATCCGGCTTGCTCCGCCCAGAATCATCGGGCTGGTTTAAGCGATAGAAGTGCCACACTTGCGCCTAAGTCCTTGATTTCGAGCTCAGCAGCCCCCCTCCGCACCTTCTTTAAGTGGGAAAAACAACCGCAGGGGGTTCCCTATGCGTGACCACTGTGCAGAATAGGGGTTGCTGTCAGCCCATTTTTGTCGTTGCCTTTATTTCAAGCCAATCGGAGCCAATTTCGATCATGACCCAACGTAACCGTCGCGAGTTTATCAAAAACACTTCTGTTGCAGCCGCAGCTGCTTCGTTTGTGCCTTACATTCAGACTTCAGCATCTTCAGCTCCGTTGTCTGCGAACGATCGATTCACCATCGGTTGCATCGGTGTGGGCAGCATGGGGACCGGCGATGCACATGGTCACGCCAAATTTGGCGACATTGTGGCCGTCTGTGATGTAGACTCCTCGCGAGCGGACAAAGCCAAGAACGATGAAAAAATCGGCAAGGGCAAAGCAGAGGCTTTTACCGACTACCGCAAACTCCTCGATCGCAAAGACATCAACGTCATCAGCGTGGTAACTCCAGACCACTGGCACACCAAGATCGCCATCGAAGCTCTCCAGGCTGGCAAGCACGTCTTTTGCCAAAAGCCATTGACACTGACGCTGGAAGAGAACTTACGAATCCGAGCGGCTTGCAAAGCCAATCCCAGTCTCGTCTTTGTCGTTGGCACACAACAACGCTCGGATAAAAAACTATTCATGCGAGCCGTCAACATGGCTCACAAAGGCCTGCTAGGCGATCTCAAGAAAATCACTTGCGGAATCAACGGCAGCCCAACAGGCGGCCCCTTTGAAAAGGTTGCACCGCCAGCCAATCTCAATTGGGACATGTGGTTGGGACAAGCACCGAAGGTCGACTACATGGAAAAACGTTGTCACTACGAATTCCGTTGGTGGTACGAGTACTCGGGTGGCAAGTTCACCGATTGGGGCGCTCACCACATCGATATTGCTTTGTGGGCGGCGAAACTGACCGAGGAGGGGACCGGGCCAGTCGATATCGATGGCACCGACTCAAAACACCCTGTCGAGTTCAAAGATGGCTTTCCAACCGCCGACAACTACTACAACACCTCGCACGATTTCAACATCATCCACAAGATGGCCAATGGGCTTGAGATCGTCGTCACCAGTCGAGGCGACAATGGCCTTTTGATCGAGGGTAGCAAGGGCCAGATATTTGTGAATCGCGGCAAGATCACAGGTACTCCGATTGAAGAGGCTTGGGACAAGGACGCATATACCGATGCGGATGTAAGTGCATTGTACAAGAGCAAGAAATACGAAGGGCACAAAGAAAACTTCTACACATGTATCCGCGAAGGTGGGTTGCCGGTGTCGGATGTCTACTCGCACTTGCAAACGATGAACATGTGTCACCTGTCCGCGATCGCAGCCCGATTAAAGCGCAAGATTCGTTGGAATCCAAAGACCGAACAGATCGAGGGGGATGCTCTCGCAGCTTCGATGCAAGCCCGCGTCCAGCGAGCTGGTTTTGAGATCCCCAAGGTTGGTGCCTAGAGCATCAACAAATAACTGAACCGGAGCCTTGCAGTCAGGGCTCTCACCTTCACCCTCACCCTCCAACCCCTCTCCCCAAAGGAGCCTGCTGATTTAATCCCAACCCGAAGCGTTAGCGAGGGACGGCCTGGCCCTCGCTAACGCTTC
>JAIPFP010000093.1 GCA_021736575.1 Pirellula sp.
CGCCAGCCGCACACCCCAGGAAAAGTCCGGCAACAAACGGCTGACGATACATGAGCAACGCCAAAAGCAATAGTGCGCTTGGAACCACATGGTCCACTCTGCCGGTCATGTGCGCCGTATACGGCAAAAGAAGATAAAACGTGGCGGCACCGACACCTGTTTTCAAGTTCCCGAAGTGCCAATACCCAATCGCGAGAATGCAGAATACCAACGTTAAATTGGCTCCAATCGCCAGTATTCTCGCGAGAGTGAGCTTGTAGTCCGAACGTCCTTTTGTCAGCTCATTCGCATCATTCAGTTGAGGCGTGGTCGCAATTTGGGGCAAGGCGCTAAGCAAAACGTAACCTGGCCCCATCTCAGGACTGCTCAGACGTTGTTCAACAGGACTGCTCGTGGCGACGTTGATCATCAGGTAAAGCAGCAAAGAAGTCCCCAGAAAAAGCATTCCGCCGCTACTCAAATTTGGGTCCAGCAACGGACGGCGAACAATCGTCGTATCGAGTAACATCCGGATCACGAGCAATCCGGCACAAACAATAAGCCAAAGAAATCCCCAATAAAGAAGCCTCTCGGGCGTCCAAGTTCCTTGCGAACCATTCGACTTTGGCAGCGGAACTGGGGATGCGGATGCGTCGCTTTCGGTTTGCCTACCCACCCCAACCATGGCTGGGATGCCTTCGTGTTCCGAATTGCGAAAGGCTTTTTGTCGCCCTTCGTAAACCATCATCATTCCAGGGGTGAACGCCAAAACCAAGAAGATATCGAGATTCCGAAGGGACCAAAACCGATGGAACATCAAAAACAGACCCACCACCAGTAATGTTGAGAGAAACACCCATGTGGGTGGCTCAAGCCTAACGTAATGGAAGAGAAACTGGCTCATAATGCTTGGCCGCGATGGCTCAGCGGTGTAAACGAGACGTCCTGTCGAAAACGAGAAAACTAATGTTTTTTTGGAAAAAGTACAAGGCGGTATACGGCAATCCCGGGTACGCTACAATTTCACAAAGGAAGTTCCCCGAACGATCGAGCAGCCATGAAAGCTTTGGTAAAATCCCGACGAGATGTGGGTCTCGAGCTACAAGATGTCCCTTTTCCGACCATCGGCATCAATGACTGCCTGATTCGCATCGACAAAACCGGGATCTGCGGCACCGATTTGCACATCTACAACTGGGATGCTTGGGCTCAGAAAACGATTCCGGTTCCAATGGTTGTCGGGCATGAGTTCGTCGGCGAAATCGTGGAAGTGGGATCGAATGTAACGGATTTTTTCCCTGGAGAGATTGTTTCGGGAGAAGGACACGTCGTTTGTGGTCGCTGCCGCAACTGCTTGGCGGGTCGACGTCATCTTTGCAAGGATACTCAAGGAGTTGGAGTCAACCGAACCGGGGCATTTGCCGAGTACATCGCTCTGCCGATGACCAACGTATGGCATCACGACTCGTCTATCGACAAAGATATCGCTTCTATCTTCGATCCATTGGGAAATGCCGTTCACACGGCTCTCAGCTTTGATTGCCTTGGCGAAGACGTTTTCATTACAGGGGCTGGCCCAATCGGTCTGATGGCCACTGCAGTCGTTCGGCATGCTGGCGCGCGCCACATCGTGGTTTCCGATTTGAATCCCTTTCGATTAGAACTTGCACAGCGCATGGGAGCCACGATTGCGGTCAACCCTCGCGAACGTTCCATGGCCGACGTTCAGTCGGAGCTTCACATGCGTGAGGGCTTCGATGTTGGACTCGAAATGTCGGGTTCACCGGCGGCGCTACGCTCCATGCTTGAGAACATGTGCCACGGCGGTAAGATTGCGATGCTGGGAATTCCGTCGGAACCAATCGCCATCGATTGGAACCTTGTTGTATTCAACATGCTTACCATTCGTGGCATCTATGGACGCGAAATGTATGAGACTTGGTACAAGATGACAGTCCTCCTAGAGAGCGGGCTCGACATCTCGCCTGTCATCACACATCGTTTTCACTTCACGGAATTTGAAAAAGGCTTCAGCGCCATGCAAAGCGGACTATCTGGAAAAGTGATTTTGGATTGGTCCAAATAAACAACACTTTTCACTCGTACTCCAAGATCGCAAGACCTGCTCGTAAAGAAATCGGGAACCACGAAAGGCACAAAAAACACGAAAAGAGAGTGGACGATTTGACAAGGTTAATTTCTAGTATTTATGTTCGTGTCTTTCGTTTTTTCGTGGTCCAAGCTGGAACAAAGTACAATCCTCGATTCATCACCCTTTCCGGCGTCTTGAGCTAAAAGGACCGTTAACCAAAAATTGCAATGACTGACCGACAGCTTCTCGTTACAGCAGCCTTACCCTACGCCAATGGACATATTCACATTGGTCATTTGGTCGAATACATCCAAACCGATATTTGGGTTCGATTCCAAAAACTTCGAGGCCGCAAGTGTGTCTTCGTATGTGCTGACGACACACACGGCACGGCCATCATGATTCGTGCCCGTCAGGAGGGACGACCGGAGACCGAACTAATCGCCGATATGCAAGCCGCCCACGAGCGAGACTTTGCCGGTTTCGACATCGCGTTCGATCACTATGGCAGCACCAACTCGGTCGAGAACTTTGAGCTATGTAAGGATATTTGGAAGTCGCTTCGCAAAGCCGATTTGATCGCCGAACGGGATGTTGAACAGTTGTTCGATCCGGTCGCAGGGACTTTTTTGGCCGATCGGTTTGTGAAAGGGTCGTGCCCTCTCTGCAAAGCGCCCGACCAATACGGAGACAATTGCAGCAAATGCGGCGAAACCTATTCCCCAACCGATCTTATCGATCCCATCAGCACTCTTAGTGGTGCGAAACCGATTACCAAGTCGGCCAGCCATCTGTTTGTTGAACTGGAAAAGATGCATCCCTTTTTGGATGAGTGGACGCAGGGCGGCAAACACTTGCAGCCCGAAGTGGCGAACTATCTTAAGGGCCATTTTCTTGGAAACCCATTGCGAGACTGGGACGTCTCTCGTCCGAATCCGTATTTTGGGTTCGCCATCCCGGATAGTCCCGATAACTACTGGTACGTTTGGTTCGATGCCCCGATCGGTTACATCGCATCGACATGGCAATGGTGCAAACGCAACAACGAGTCGCTGGCGGATTGGTGGCAAAGCGAGCGAACCGAAATCCATCACTTCATCGGCAAGGACATCACTTACTTTCATACGTTGTTCTGGCCAGGCGTGCTGAAATCCGCTGGTTATTCGCTTCCTGAGTTTGTGCATATCCACGGTTTCCTCACAGTGGATGGCGAGAAGATGTCCAAAAGCAAAGGTACGCAAGTTCAAGCGAGCACGTACCTCAAACATCTTGATCCAGCGTTTCTTCGCTATTTTTATGCCTCGAAGCTTGGGCCGAAACTAGACGACATCGACTTGAACGTCACGGAGTTTATTAACAAAGTCAACTCGGACTTAGTCGGCAAAGTTGTCAACTTAGCAAGTCGTTCGGCCCGCTTCGTTGAATCCGTGGGTTTGTCGGTTGAGTACCCACATGATGGTGGACTTTTCGCAGCCGCAGCCGCTGCCGGTGAACGCATTGCATCCGCATACGAACAACTCGACTACGCCCGCGCGACACGCCTCATCATGGAATTAGCCGATCAAGCGAACGGCTACGTGGAAAACACGGCACCCTGGACTCTCAAAAAAGATCCAACCCAACATCATCGGTTGCAAGAAGTTTGCACGATCGTACTCAACCTCTTCCGACAAATCTGTATTTACCTAACGCCCGTGTTGCCAAAGCTTGCACAACAGTGTGGCGATCTGCTCAACGTTAAAATCCAACATTGGAACGATAGCCAAACTCCGCTGGTTGGAACCAACTTATCCAAATTCGAACATCTCTTACAACGTATTGCTCCCGAGAAAGTCCAAGCCATGATCGACGAAAGCAAAGAAGCAGCTCCAGCCGCGACTCCAGCAGCTCCAGCCACGACTTCAGAAACCCCTGCCTCGACCGGTTTCAACGATTCCGGAGATGCTTTGCTGGCAGAGCCCATGGCACCGACTTGCACCATTGATGACTTCACCAAAGTGGATTTGCGAGTTGCGCGTATTATCAAGGCCGAAGAAGTGCCAGAAGCAAAGAAGCTGGTCAAGCTGACCGTAAGCCTGGGTGGGGACAACACACGCACCTTATTTGCAGGCATCAAGGCCGCTTACACCCTGGAGCAGCTACAGGGACGATTGGTGGTGATTGTTGCGAACTTGCAACCAAGGCAAATGAAGTTCGGGCTCAGCGAAGGGATGGTAACGGCAGCCGGGCCGGGCGGTACCGAAGTGTTTTTGCTCGGAATCGATTCGGGAGCGGTGCCTGGCCAACGCGTGCATTAAAGATCCGTTCGTGCTAGCGAGAGGGTCAAATACCACTGGCATAAAGCCAGATGGCATGAATAGAAAATGCCCCTGGGTTTATCCCAGGGGATCGTTACCTTCATGCTAGCGAGAGGGTCAAATACCACTGGCATAAAGCCAGATGGCATGAATAGAAAATGCCCCTAGGTTTATCCCAGGGGATCGTTACCTTCGTGCTGGCGAGAAGGTCAAATACCACTGGCATAAAGCCAGATGGCATGAATAGAAAATGCCCCTGGGTTTATCCCAGGGGATCGTTACCTTCGTGCTGGCGAGAAGGTCAAATACCACTGGCATAAAGCCAGATGGCATGAATAAAAAATGCCCCTGGGTTTATCCCAGGGGATCATTACCTTCGTGCTGGCGAGAGGGTCAAATACCACTGGCATAAAGCCTGATGGCATGAATAGAAAATGCCCCTGGGTTTATCCCAGGGGATCATTACCTTCGTGCTAGCGAGAAGGTCAAATACCACTGGCATAAAGCCGGATGGCATGAATAGAAAATGCCCCTGGGTTTATCCCAGGGGATCGTTACCTTCGTGCTAGGCTCTGTTAGCCGCAGGCGTACGTTAATGGCATTAAGCGTCCAGGATAGTCCAGGATAATTTATGAATCGACGAGATTTTTGCATTTGCTCCCTTGGGGCCGTTTCGCTCAACGCTCTCATGCAATTGAACCCGGGCTTTGCCACGGCATCGGTGACGCAACCTTCAGGTAGCCTCCCGCCGATTCGCGCGATAACTCGCGGGCCGCGTTTTCATTGGCGAGGCTATTACGACAAGAATTTGTTCGACCCCTCGGATCGCTACGTTCTAGCAAACGAAATCGACTTCGAAGGTCGCACGCCGGAGGCGAACGATGTGTTGCGGGTCGGTATGATCGATTTGCAAAACAACGACGCATGGACCGAGTTGGGAACCACGACGGCTTGGAATTGGCAACAAGGCTGCATGTTGCAATGGCTACCAGGGGACAAACCCTCGGTTCTTTGGAACGATCGGCAGGATGGCAATTTCGTCTCGAAGATACTCCATGTTGCGGATCGTGCGGTTAGAACTTTACCGATGCCGATCTATTGCGTTTCGCCCGATGGCCTGTGGGGGCTAAGCGTCGATTTTCGCAGACTCAATGATTGCCGACCTGGATACGGCTACGCTGGGATCGCCGATCCGTATGCAGACCGTATTGCTCCAGACGAGACAGGCATCTGGCGGGTCGATCTTCAAACGGGTGCATCCCGATTGTTGCTGAGCTACGCGCAGATTGCCGCCATGGAGTACCGGAATGATGTCAAGTTGCAATTTGATCCTGCCCGATCCAAGCATTGGTTCAATCATTTGCTGATCGCGCCCGACGGCAAGCGATTCTTGTTTCTACACCGCTGGAGAGAAACACCCGCCGATGCGACTCGCGAGAAATTGTCCAAGACGGGCTTCTCGACGCGAATGTGGACAGCCAATGAGGACGGATCCGATCTGCATGTGGTCGATCCTTATGGCAAGACATCGCACTTTGTGTGGCGCGACGCAACGACGATTTGCGCTTGGGCTTGGCATCCGTCCCATCAAGAGCGATTCTATCTTTACGAAGATCAAAGCAGTCGCGTTTCAGTGGTCGGCCCCGACGTGATGACCGCAAACGGCCACAATACTTATCTGCCGGGAATGAACAACGATTGGATTCTCAACGACACTTATCCCGACAAAGGTCGCGAGCAGCACCCTTACCTTTTTCAAGTCAGCACGAACCGCCGGGTACCGCTCGCGCATCTCCTGTCGCCCGCGAAATACCAAGGTGAGTTTCGTTGCGACAATCACCCGAGCGCGAGTCGCGATGGCAAGTCGGTGCTGGTCGATTCGCCCCACGGCGGCAACGGTCGGCAAGTTTACTTAATCGATGTTGCGAGTATCGTAGCCCAGCAAGAATAACCATTCGTGGGTATCATAAGCTGGGCATGGTTTGAAACGGCGATCACAGCAAAAGGAAATGAAATGATTCGAATTGTTTTTGTTACCGCGTTTTTAGCAGTTTTTGCTTGCATGGCTCAAGCGGATAATTGGGGGCATTGGCGTGGCCCAACCGGAAATGGGGTGGCTGTCAACGCAAATCCACCTGTGGAATTTTCCGACAAAAAAAATGTGAAGTGGAAAACCAAAATTCCTGGGCGCGGATCGGGGTCGCCAGTCGTTTGGGAACAGCAAGTCTTTGTGGTTACAGCGGTTCCGACAAAGCAAAACAATTTTGGTTTTCATTTGATGTGTTTTGATCGACAAACGGGAAAGCTGCTGTGGGATCAGACGGCTGTCGAAGCGGCACCTCATCAAAAAACGCATCAAACAAACAACTTTGCGTCCGCATCGCCATGCACGGATGGGGAACATGTCTACGCGCACTTCGGTTCTCGCGGATTGTTTTGCTACACCATGGACGGCAAGCTGGTTTGGGAGAGAAATTTCGGACAAATGAAAACTCGCAACGATTTCGGTGAGGGGAGTTCACCGACGCTTGTTGGCAATATGATTCTGGTGCCTTGGGATCATGACGGTCCGTCTCTTTTGTATGCGTTAGACAAAAAAACAGGCAAAACGATTTGGGAGACAAAACGCGATGAACCAACGTGTTGGGCCACGCCGCTGTTGGTTGACCATGCAGGTAAAAAACAAGTGGTCATGAACGGACAAAACTGCGCTCGATCGTATGACCTGGAGACGGGCAAAGAGCTTTGGCGATGTGGCATGAAGTCCGAACGGCCTTGCTCGTCGGCGGTTGCAGGAGATGGACTCGTGTTCGTCGGCGGGGGGCATAAAGGGGATTTCCTCGCAGCGTTTCGACTCGATGGGTCGGGTGATATCGCTAAAACAAAGAGCCTGGCTTGGTCGCTGGATCGTGACGCTCCGGATGTCGCGTCCCCCATTTTGTCGAATGGCCGACTCTACTTCTACAAGGGCAAAACCGGTCAACTTTCCTGCCTCGACGCTGCAACTGGCAAGCCCTTTTACATGGCAAGCCGAGTTCCTGGAATGAAGAGCACATATGCTTCCCCTTTTGCAGCCGGCGGGCATCTCTATTTGACAGACCGCGATGGCACGATCGTGGTGATCTCGGACTCGAAGGAACTGAAAATCGTGGCCACCAACAATATGGGGGAGACAGTCGATGCGACTCCAGCGCCCGTCGACAACGAGCTTTTCATTCGCGGCGAAGAGCATTTGTTTTGTTTGAGCTCGAAACGTTAGGTCGAGTGCCGTTCTCATGTTAGGTCATTCTTGCCGAGAATGACTTTGCACTGGGGATACCCAGGCGGAGCAACTTGTCGAATCGACTTTGACTGGCCGCGCGGATCCTTGGCTGGCTTGCATTTCCACGCTACAATGGTCAGAGTGTGATCTGATTCCCCCTTCAGCAGACTCCCGCCTTGCCGATGTTCGGCTTCCACGCACTTCATTACGATTGGAAAATATTGATGTTACTTAGACCCTGTCTCTTAATGCTTTCCAGCATCGCATGCGTTACCCAGTTTTTTGATTCCGTGGCGTTAAATGCTGCCGAACCGGCACCTACAAAACGTATCGTTTTTATTGCCGGTGGTAGGAGCCATGACTTTGGTTCACACGAACATTATGCAGGTTGCCGCATTTTGGCGGATACGATTCAGCGGACCGATCCAAACGCAAAATGCGAAGTCATCCAGAACGGTTGGCCTGCCGACGACTCGATGCTGGATTCCGCCGATACGATTGTGATCTATTCGGACGGTGGTGGGGGCCACCCGTCGCTGGCCCATTTGGACCGTTTGAAGAAACAAATGGATCGAGGAGCAGGTTTCGTTTGTATCCACTATGCAGTCGAAGTGCCTGCAGATCGTGGCGGCAAAGAGTTTCTCAGTTGGTTGGGCGGATATTTCGAAACCAACTGGTCGGTCAATCCGCACTGGGACGCTAAGTTCGCCACACTCCCGAAGCACCCAATCACTTCCGGCGTAAAACCATTTGAAACGCGCGACGAATGGTATTTCCATATGCGGTTTCCTAACGACATGAAGGGTGTAACGCCGATCTTGTCGGCTGTACCACCCGCACAAACCATGGACCGTCCAGACGGTGCGCATAGCGGTAACCCCACGGTCCGGAAAGCGGTTGCAAGGGGTGACATGCAGCATGTGGCTTGGGCAACCGAACGTCCCGATGGAGGTAGGTCGTTCGGATTTACCGGCGGGCACTTTCATTGGAACTGGGGCCGGACCGAACCAACCAAGCTTGTGGCCAATGCCATTCTCTGGTCGGCTCACTTGCCCGTTCCCGAAGCTGGAGCGGTCGTAGAACCCAGGTCGGTCGAACAGCTCAAAGAAAATCAAGACGAAGCGATTCCTAAGAATTTCAACCCAGAGCAGATCGCAAAGTCCTTTCAACTCATCTCAGCGAATGCAAATCCAAATGGTAATCCCACACCGGCTGCCAAACCCACGACAACAGCAAAAGGAAAGACGCTCTTTTCCTCGCAAACGATCGACGAGAAAACGTCGAGACACCAAATCGATGTCGATGTGGATGTAGCGGGCGTAAAGAAGCTCTATCTGATCGTGACTCCTGGAGCAGACGGCTTTGGTTTTGATTGGGCGGACTGGGTTGAGCCCAAGCTTGTTGGCAAGCAAGGTGAAAAATCCCTGCTAGACCTCGAATGGTTTGAAGCCTCGGCAGAATACGGCAAAGTTTCCAAAAATGCCAACGCCGAAGGGGGACCGCTTCAAGTTCGAAATCAGGCCGTAAAAGGGATTGGCACACACGCCTACAGCGTTATCGGCTATGAACTGCCAGCCGGCTACGAACGATTCCAAGTGACGTGCGCATTGGACAACAATGGCGTATCCCGAGGACCAACAACGGTTCGATTCCACATTGCAGCCGAAGGGATTCCGGAGGGGCTCAACAATTGGGGTGCCAGCACTGCTAGCCCCACCAATCCAGCCAACGGTCAAGTTCACAACAGCCAAAATGCAGTCGCTGGTCTGGTTGTTGCCGATGGACTGCAAGCGTCGTTGGCTGCCTCCGAGCCGTTGCTCAAGAGTCTGACGAATATCGATATCGATCATAAAGGTCGAATCTGGGTCTGCGAAGTGGTCAACTATCGCAAACACAAAAACGATCGAGCAGAAGGGGATCGAATCCTGATCCTGGAAGATACAAATCAAGATGGCGTGGTGGATAGCTCGAAAGTCTTCTATCAAGGACGCGATATCGACTCGGCTTTGGGACTGTGCGTCCTAGGCAATCGCGTTTTGGTGAGTGCCGCTCCCTACGTTTGGGAATTTATCGACGAAAACGGCGACGATGTGCCGGACTCCAAGCGAGCCATTCTGACCAATACCGGCGATCCGCAACACGACCACTCAGTCCATTCGTTTGTGTTTGGACCGGATGGAAAAATGCTTTTCAATTTTGGAAACACGGGACACCGACTTTGCGATGCGAACGGCAACCCCATCCAAGACCGATGGGGCCGCGATATCAACGACTCAGGAAAACCCTATCGGCAAGGAATGGTTTTTCGATGCAACGAAGATTTAAGCGACATGGAAGTCTTGGGCAATAACTTCCGGAACAACTATGAAATTTCGGTAGACTCCTTTGGAACACTGTGGCAGTCCGACAATGACGATGATGGTAATCGAGCAACTCGCATCAATTTCGTGATGGAATTTGGTAACTACGGTTACACGGATGAAATGAATGGGGCAGGCTGGCAAGCGGAACGCGCCAATAGGGAATCCGAAATTCCGAACCGCCATTGGCACCTCAACGACCCAGGAGTCGTTCCGAACGTTTTGATTACAGGAGCTGGTTCGCCGACTGGCATAACGGTTTACGAAGGAAGTCTCTTGCCGGAAAAATTCCGGAATCAAGTGATCCACTGCGACGCAGGCCCAAATGTGGTTCGCGCCTACGTGACCCAACCGGATGGCGCAGGCTACTCGGCGAAAATTGAAAACGTCGCCGTCGGCGAATTTGATCGTTGGTTTCGGCCAGCCGATGTCTGTGTGGCACCCGACGGCTCCCTGTTTGTATCCGATTGGTATGATCCAGGCGTGGGTGGCCACAACATGGAAGACATGGAACGCGGTCGACTTTTCCGAATTGCACCGCCAGGCACGAAATACATCGTTCCGAAAATCGAATTGTCAACAGCGGCTGGGGCCGTAGACGCGTTGCGTAGCCCGAACAACTCAACTCGATACATGGCCTACAAAGCAATTCTAAAAATTGGTAGTAATGCAACGAGCGAATTGAATAAACTCGCAAAGGACACCAACCCAAGAATGCGAGCACGCGCTCTGTGGCTGCTAAGCAAAATCAGCGACGCCAAGCAAGTCGTACAACAAGCGGCCCGCGATTCGGATTCCGATGTGCGGCTAACTGGTATTCGTATCGCCAGGCAAGCAAAACTTGCAACCAAGGATTACATCCCGTCGTTGCTAAAGGATTCAAGTCCAGCCGTTCTACGCGAATTGGCCATCGCGTTGAGGGAAGACAAGTCGAGCGACATGCCTAGCTATTGGACCGCTCTGGCTGCAAAATACGATGGGGTCGATCGATGGTATCTCGAGGCGCTCGGCATTGCCGCCACAGATCGCTGGGACGAATGCTTGAGTGTTTGGAGTCAATCGACGAATGGCAATTTGGAGAGCAAAGCAAGTCAGAACATTGCTTGGAGAGCGCGAGGTCCGTTGGCTGCGGAAATGCAGGCGGTCATGTTGCGTAGTCCGAAACTGAATGACAGCGATATTCCGGCAATTTTCCGCGCCCTTGATTTCCAAGACGCTGAGAATCGTAACAAGGCCCTTCGAACACTGCTCGATTTGGCTAGCAAGAATTAGTGCATCGTGACAGCCCGATGGCGGGCAGTTGATTTAATAGTACGACGGACTTCCTAGTCCGTCGAATTCTCCATTGACGGACTTGGAAGTCCGTCGTACCGCACTTACCCAATAACGACTTCACTAAATCAATAGCCTGTTAGCACCCGGTTTGCTCTCCACACAAACACATCAACAACCAACTCAAGCACTCTCCATCATCATGAAAAAGTTCATTTACCCACTTTGGTTTTCGCTCGGTATTGCGATTGCAATCCCTGTTGGTTACTCCTTGTCCGTCGCGGCAGAAGACTCAACCAGCGACCAATCGCGTAGGGACCGAATTGTCGTCGAAGCCCTCATGCGTCTCGACGATGTCGATGTCAACGCAGATCCAAAATTGTCCCAGGCGGTGCGTCGTTATTTGAATCAGCTTAACAACGACCCCAGCCAATTGAAGATCATTCAGAAACTCAAGATCGGCGGACTATCGGACAAACTGGTTGATCTGGCTGTTTCTTGGGGAGCAAACACGCAGTCGGTACAAGCCATGGATTTGGCGATCGACCAAGGTAGTTTGCCATCGCTGACAAATGCGTTAATGGCGAAAGTGCCCGACGAGCGAAGTTTAGCCATTGCGAAAGTGCTCACCCTCAGCAATCGCAAGGACGTTCATGAGGCGTTGCGATCGTTGATTGAAAACGCGGATGTTTCCAAGGTAATCAAAGTGGATGCGGCGGTTGGACTCGCTCGGAGCAAGGCCATGCACGGCAAGCTCATCGAGTTTGCCAAATCGAAACAGTTGCCAGCCGACGCAATGACGCTGATCGGTGCAACCCTTCGGAACTCGGAGGACGCGGCCATCAAGAGCGCAGCCAACGAGTTGTTTCCAGCCCTCAAGACATCGCAAACGCAACTTCCACCTTTGGAAATTCTGATCAAAAAGAATGGCAATCCAGCAAACGGCAAGGCGCTGTACAACGGCGTCGCCACATGCTCGCAATGCCATATGGTCGGCACAGAAGGCAAGAATGTGGGGCCTGGATTAACCGAGATCGGCAGCAAGCTTTCGAAGGATGCGATGTATGTTTCCATTTTGGCCCCAAGCGCCGGCATCAGTCACAACTACGAATCGTTTGCGGTCCGAACCGACGACGACGAGACGATCATTGGATTGATGGTATCCGATACTCCGGAAAGCGTAACGATCAAGGATGCCAAAGGGATTGAACGAACGATCAATCGAAAGAATCTTGGAGAGATCAAGAAGCAAGAAAAGTCCTTGATGCCCGAGAACCTGCAAGAGACGATGAACGAACAAGGCTTAGTCGATCTCGTCGAGTATTTGATGACGTTAAAGAAAAGTTAAGAGACTTCTCAGTTAAGAGACGGTTCGCTCATCACCAACGCACCTAAACGCGAAGCGAACAGTAGACACAGACGACCAACGTCAAAGTAGTATAACCAGCCCGCGATTGAATCCCCTCTCACGCAGGGTGACCTGATTGACAGTTGCATTCTCTTGTCTAGCAAACTCGAGGACGACTAGGGTCCAAGTTGCTGTTGTGCATGAAGCTGAGTGGCTGGTCAAGTCCGGAGTCTTGAAAGCCGCAACGGTCAGCGAGCAGGGCCGCACCCACCGAGTGTATGGGCTCTACTTTCTTCCAGAGTTTGTCGATGTGTTTCGCGAGTCGATCGTTGACTTTCGAGATATACATACGGTATCTAGAGAACTACTCCAGCAACTCGTAGATGATGGTCGACGGGCAGCTCGATTAAATTCTCCTTACCGAGAACACTTGGCCCAGCACTTTGCGGTTACGTTTTCGAGAATCGCTTTACCAGAACCTTACGAAGCCCAACCCTGAACAAGCTGGATTCTGGTACTAGGAAAACAGCTTTCTGTCTAAAATCTTATCTGCATTCGAATAGTCATCCTCCCACCAAGACTTCGATGGCAAGTCTTCACGATGGAAGATTCGATTCACGGGTCCACCTGCCAGCGAATCGCGAAAATTCACCTTCGAAGCGGAGAAGCCAAACGAGATCGCCTAAAAAGCTTCGATGATTTCGATCCCTTCCGGTCCATTGTACGGAATGGCGACCTGCCAAAAAGTTTGGAAGTCCGATTCAACAGATCATCCGGTTTGTGGCTTTTGTGATTTTTTGTGGCTAGGAAAAATGGTAAGGAAAAAAATTGCGAGCCTCACTTCGTTCGTTGGTTCTCTTCGGCCCAGTCCCTCGGTATCCGCCCCTCGGTATCCTATGAGAACCACTCACTCGTTCGGCCTCTGGCCCTCAACCTGGCCTAACTGGCTGAACTCAGGAGGCGGAAGCCCAGAGCGCAGCCGCATGTGAGCTACCATGATCGTAGTTGCCCGCTTCAAAACCCCTTCATAGCCGATCGTCTGTTAGACCAAATCAATGAGCGGCGTCCCCTTATTGCTGCATCTCTTCAAGACTGTTCGACGACAGTTAGAACTCCATTTCGTGTTGCCTCAACAGCCTCATCGAGTCTGAGATTTTAGTACCCCGACGCGTGAGCGCGTGAGCGAGGGATTGCAGTCGGCTCATCGCTTACGGGCACGGGTTACCATCGCGTGGCACGAGCGCACTCGCTCGTGAATCCATGGGCGAGACGCCTCATCTTTACCCACAATTCAGAACACGCCAGACTCGAAATCCGAATGGATTTGCGTGATATACGTGCGTTTTCTCCCCCTCTCCCCGAGAACAGGGCGAGGGGAGCAAGATCAAAAGATGTGGGTAAAGATGAGGCGAGACGCCCATACCACTTTCGAATACCCCGTCTCACAATCCATTTAAGCAACGAGCCGCTACGCGTCGGGTTGGAGCAAAAACTTAGCAAGTAAGTCGGCGACTGTTCCATCGTATCATCAGGTCCTCGGCTGCTTGCTCCCATGTTGGAAACTGGAACTTAAATCCAGAAGCCAGCAATCTGCTCGGCACAACCCGTCGACTCTTCAAGATCAGCTCGGTTTCGGTCTTTAATAAAATCGCACCTATCTCAAGCATCCAGCGTGTTGCAGGTAATCCGATCGGTATCTTGGAGACCTTTCTCAGAATTCTCATGAAGTCTGCATTGGGAAGTGGATTTGGAGAGGCAAGATTGACCGGTCCAGAAAGATCATGATCGATGAGCCAAAACACAGAACGTATGAAATCAAATTCATGTATCCAAGAAACATACTGCCTTCCATCGCCGTTCGTTCCACCGAGCCCACGCTTGACTAACCCCACCAGAACAGCGAATACACCGTCTGGCTCTGGGCTCATCGTCATCGCCGCTCGCATCAATACGCGTCTCGTACCGGGCAAATCGAGTTCTTCCGCAGCTTGCTCCCAAGCCCTGGCAACATCAATACTAAATTTCCAAGTGTCAGGGACATTCGGCTCATTGCCACCAAGGAGTCCTCGTATATCGTCATTGGGAGAGTCAAAGCGATGCGAGTAAATCGTTGCCGTCGAGGTTTGGAGCCAGACCCTCGGAGGCGTTGACGCGTTTGAAATGGCTTTGCCAACGACGCGAGTTGCGTCCACTCGCGAGTTGAGAATTTGGCGTCGGTTCTCTTGACTGTATCGGCAGTTGACCGATCGTCCAGCCAAGTTGATCACAACATCCGCATTGTCGAAGCTGGCTTGCCACCCTCCCAAGTTTTTCGCGTCCCAGAGGACAACGGGCCAGGGAGCCAAATAGGGCTTTCGGCTCAAGACGATCACTTCATGTTTTTGGGCGATCAACTCGCGAGCAAGAATGGTTCCGAGTTGTCCGGACCCGCCAGGGATAACGATTTTCATTGCCTTGTCCATCAAGAGTTGAAACAATAGAAGGTTGACCGTTGATGTCAGGCGATGTTAACTAAGCACAAGTGCATAAATCTTTTGGTGGAATTTGGCCCTGTTCCACGAGGTGCCATACCGTAGGATGGGACCAATGTCCCGTCCGATGATTCGTTCGGGACAATGGTCCCAAACTACATTTGATAGCCTACTATGCGGAAGTGATTAGCTGCCTATTTGGTCGCTTTCAGTTTTGCAATCGACTCCTTTAACTTCGCGACTCCCGCTGGGTTCTCGGCAAGCGGCTTGTCACTAAAAGCAGGTAGCAACTTGTCCCAGACAACGTTGAGTTCGGCTTGCATGTCTCCTGTGTTTGCCGTGATGGCGATCACAGCGTCTAATTTCGGTAACACAATACAGAATTGCCCGTCTCTTCCATCGCCTCGATAGGCATCGTGACGGCAACGCCAGAATTGGAAGCCGTATCCTTGATCCCAGTCGCGGCTCGGATCGCTGCCATTGGAAACTTGCTTGGAAGTCGCTTGCTCGATCCATTCCGCAGGGACAAGTTGTTTGCCTTGCCATTGACCCTTTTGCAAATAGAGTTGGCCAAACTTGGCGATATCTTCTGTGCGAAGAAACAATCCGTAGCCGCCGAGTGAAATGCCTTCGGGACTTGAATCCCACTTGGGCGACTCGATACCGAGCGGTTCGAATAAACGAGGCTTCAAATAATCGAGCACCGTTTGGCCGGTGACTTTTTGAACGATCGCCGACTGCATGTAGGTTGCGGGCGTATTGTACTTGAAATGCGTTCCAGGTTTGTGTGGTACGCTTTGAGCAAGAAATGCACGCGTCCAATCCTTTTCGTTGCGCAAATTGACTTCGTCTTGATGGCCAGTCGACATCGTCAGCAAATCGCGGACTCGCATCGCCTTTAGGTTGGCGGGCGGTTCCGTGGGCGCTTGATCTGGAAAGAACTTGAGCACGGGATCATCAATGGATAACTTCCCCTCTGCCACGGCGAGCCCTACAGCGGTCGACGTAAAGCTCTTGCTCAAAGACCAGAGCACATGGGGCTTGATAGCAGATTCTGGCTCCCACCAAGCTTCCGTCACAACCTGGCCGTGACGCACTAACATGAAGCTATGCAACGAGGTAATTTGATTGGTTGCTGCATCGACAAACTCAAGGATTCCCGTAGAGGAAATGCCTTGTGATTCGGGGGAGCTACGGGGTAACGCTTTGTCCTGGGCGTTCAACTGGCCATGGACGGAACTAACAGCAAGAGTGGCGAGTAGGGTTAGGAAGAATGTTCGCATGGGTTGTTTCTCGGTGGAATGGTTGGGACGGATCACTTCAGTTTAGCATGAGTTGCAGTCAACCAAGGTTTAGCTGACCAAACTCGCTGTCCAACGACTCAAGGTCGTAGGGGCAGGACCGCTCGCTACGCTTGCGTCGAATGCGAACAGAATCACGGAGTATGCCGCGAAGCAGGCGGCTCTTGCCCCTCATGACCTCGTGTCATGAGAAGCAAAGTTTGGTCGGCTAACCGTTAAAAATTTTTTGGCCGCATCTGAATAATTCTACCGAGTTTCGGAAATGCTATTGAGAATGCGCATGATGAGCGGAACGAGTTGGTTCTGAGCTTTGTAAGACCAATCGAGCACGTCGCTATGTTCCGTAACCTTCTGCACGTCCGGTTTGGCTACGTTGGTGATGATGGAGAACGCAAGAACTCTCAATCCTAGTTGCTGTGCGAGTAACACTTCTGGAACGGTGCTCATTCCAACCATGTCCGCACCCATTTTCGCAAAGGCTCGATATTCAGCACGCGTTTCGTAATTGGGGCCCAGCGTTGCCAAATACGTGCCGCGTGAAAGCATAAAACCTAACTTGAGAGCCAGCCTCTCTGCGGACTCCATGAGTTCTGCATCGTATGGATTTCCCGTGCGATGTGGCAAACCGATCGAGGCTGCGCCCGCATTGATTTCTTTTTCATTCGAACCACATCGATTCATCCAGTCGATGTGGTCGTCAATCATTACGACTTGCCCGCTATGAAAGCGTGCGTTGATACCGCCCGAAGCGTTGGAGACTATCAAGGAATCGATGCCGAGCGAATGCATGCAACGAACTGGAAATGTTGCCTTCGAAGCATGCCATCCTTCGTACAAATGCGCACGGCCTTGCATCGCTACAACGGGTGTACCGCCTAGATAGCCGAGCACTAAGTTGCCGGCATGGCCTGCAACCTGGGATACCGGAAAGCCGGGGATCGTTCCGTAGGGAATTCGAGAAGCTCGATCGATGTGGTCGGCAAGATTTCCAAGTCCACTTCCGAGAATCAAACCGACTTGTGGCTTGAACCCGTCGCAACGTTGCAAAATGGTCTGGCATGCTTCTTCAACGACCATCGCCCACAATCCGATTGTAGAGTTGTGTTAGCTCACGAAGTTGATGGCTTTTGTGCTCGGTCAAACACCCTGGCTCGCATCGCCAAGTCCAATTCCCCTCTACTGTACCAGGAGTGTTCATGCGAGCGTCTTTCGGCAATCCCAACAAGTCCTGCACGGGCGTTATCGCCATGGTCGCCACGGAGCTCCAGATCGCGCGTATCGTTGCCCAATGGATTTGTTCCGGCGCACAATTCAAATATCGAAGCGCAAACGCAATTTCTCGGTCGAGCTCGCTTTGGGATCGTGTATTCCCCTCGCCAGCTCTGCTGTGAAACCAACCCACCGTCGTGTCATTGTCATGCGTTCCGGTATAGGCAATACAGTGGACAGGATAGTTATGTGGCAGATCGAGCGATTTGCTGTCCCCATCGCCAAATCCAAATTGGATAATTTTCATGCCAGGGAAATGAAAACGATCTCGAAGTTGACGAACTTCGTCGGTGATAAATCCTAAGTCCTCGGCAATCACCGGCAATGTCCCATGGATGGAGCGTTGCAATGTTTCAAAGAAGTGGTCGCCAGGACCGGGTCGCCATTGACCGACCCTTGCATCTGGCATGTTGGTAGGTATTTCCCAATAGGACTCAAAGCCACGGAAGTGATCGATTCGCAACAAGTCGCACAGTTGGAGCGTACGCTTGATGCGTCGCATCCACCATTCGTAACCAGTGCTTTTATGGACATCCCAACGGTAAAGCGGATTGCCCCAGCGCTGTCCTAGTGTGGCAAAATAGTCGGGCGGAACTCCGGCAACCACGGTTGGATTGCCATGATCATCCAACTCAAAAAGATGCTGCATCGACCACACGTCGGAGCTATCCATCGCAACGAAAATCGGGATGTCGCCGATGATTCCGACGCCGTTTGCGATTGCATACTGTCGCAACTCTTGCCATTGACGCTCGAATAGAAACTGGATGAACGCTTCGAACTCACACGCGACCCTGAGTCTTTCCGACCATTGCGAAATCGATTGCGGATCGCGGCGGACTAGTCCTTGGTCCCAATCGTTCCAAGCCTGATCGTTATGGTAGTTCTTGCAAGCAATAAACAGGCAGTGCTCCACCAGCCAGTCGGATTGATTGTGGCGAAATTCTGCAAATTGAGCATGCATGTCCGACGGAATGTTTTGAAATCGACGATAGGCTAACCTCAATAGCTCCATGCGTTTGCCGGACGACACCGAGAAATGCGACTTACCTAAATCGATTCGCGAATCCGTCGAGCTCAACCTGGCGGCCTCCTGCCAGTCTTCCATTCGCAACAAACCATCGCGAGCTAGCAGAGCTGGACTGATCAGAAGCGGATTGCCTGCGAACGACGAAGGAGATTGATACGGAGAAAAGCCATAACCCGTTGGGCCCGTCGGAAGTATTTGCCACCAGCGCTGGCCCGCAGCGTGCAAGAAACGAATAAACTCGTAAGCCGAAGGACCTAGATCTCCTGAACCCAAATCGCCCGAACTCCAAACACCATCTGTACCCGGCAGTCCGTCGACAGGTGCGCCAAGCGGCCTTGCTGGGAGGGAAGTTAGATGGAGCAGCAAACCGCTTGATCGGGCAAACAATGAGGACATAGGCCACTCAAACAGGGCAATTAGAGGTGGGTAAAGATGCTTGACTTCTAAATGTGTCGCTCACCCGAATCGTAACGATTCAGGCTGCAATGCGGAAGGCGGAAATGCGGGAGACTGAATTGCTTCGATCGCTAATGCTTCGATCGCTTTAGAAATCACAACTTCCCGGAGCCCGAGGAAACGGAATTACATCGCGTATGTTCGTCATTCCAGTGGTGTACTGTACCATGCGTTCAAGCCCTAAACCGAAGCCCGCATGAGGTACCGTACCGAACCGACGCAGATCGAGATACCACCAGTAGTCTTCTGTCTTCAATCCCGAAGCAAGCATGCGTTCGGTGAGTACGTCGAGTCTCTCTTCGCGTTGGCTGCCGCCGATGATTTCGCCGACGCCAGGAACGAGCACATCCATCGCAGCGACAGTTCTGTCATCGTCGTTGAGGCGCATATAGAACGATTTGATTTCCTTGGGATAGTTGTACAAAACGACTGGGCCTTGCACGTGCTTTTCGGTTATGTACCTTTCATGTTCGGCTTGCAAATCGATGCCCCACGAGACTGGGTACTCGAACTTTTCATCGCACTTAGTAAGAATCTCCACAGCCTCCGTATAGGACAGACGAGTGAAGGGCGTATCCAATACAAGTTGCAATGCGGCGGTGACTCCGGGTTGAATTCGTTTCTCGAAGAACTCCATGTCTTCGGCGCAATGGGTCAACACATCGTGGATCATGTATTTCAGATAGCGTTCGGCCAAGGTCATGTTGTCCGCAAGTTCAAAGAACGCCATCTCCGGCTCAATCATCCAAAACTCCGACAAATGCCTGGATGTATGCGAGTTCTCCGCTCGAAAGGTCGGACCGAACGTGTAAATCTTACTCAAGGCTGTCGCATAGGTTTCGCCTTCGAGTTGTCCGCTGACGGTTAAATACGATGCCTTGCCGAAAAAGTCCTGGCTCATATCCACCTTGCCGTTAACCATTGGTAGCTTGTCGATCGGCAGAGTGGTGACTCGAAACATTTGCCCTGCACCTTCACAATCGCTGGCAGTAATGATTGGCGTGTGCACGTACAAAAAGCCATCATTCTGAAAAAACTGATGAGTCGCAAAGCTCAATCGGTTTCGTACGCGGGCTACCGCACCAAATGTATTGGTGCGAGGCCGCAAGTGAGCCCACTCCCGCAGCTTCTCAAACGTATGTTGCTTCTTTTGCAAAGGGTAGTCGGTTGCACTTGCGATGCCGGTGATTCGCACTTCGCTAGCTACCATCTCCGTGGATTGACCTTGTCCGGCGCTGGCTTTGATTTCCCCGGTGATAACAACACTACTTCCTACCGAGAGCGCAGTAATTTCCGACTTGTAGTTTGCAAGACTGCCGTCTGCAATGATCTGCAAATTGCCAAGGCAACTACCATCGTTTACTTCGATGAAGCTGAAGCCTCCCTTGCTATCACGCCGAGTGCGAACCCATCCTCGCACTTGTGCTTGCTGGCCAATGGACCCGGGTTGCCGGGCTTGTTTGATCGAGATCCACATTTACATGTAAGGGGTTAGAGGGTAAGGGCAATGCCGTGAAGCATTTTCGTCAACGAAATAATTGGTTAAGTCAGTTTTGGCACAGCCGACAAAAGGCGCAGGCACGCTCCGCCGTGCCGTTCGCAGTCGAGCTTTTGCCAGGATTCTAGGTGGACGGCACATGGAATGTGCCTACTACTTTGGGTGGACGGCACGTGGAATGTACCTAAACCTTTTGCTCGCGGGCCTTTCTGGCTGCGATGAACGATTGAATGCACAGTCCGACAAATGCAATGCATAGGACCGCCATCGCCCAAACCATGCCGGCAGCTAGCGCGTTCACTTCTATTCCCCTGGCGAGTTTCACGAGCTGAGATATTCCCTGGAACAAAGCGATGAGTCCACCAAGCAGCCCAATCGTCACGGCGGCATGCATGTAGTGTTTCCTGGACGTTGGACTCTGTGCCGCCAAGAGGCCTAAAATGACGAGCGGCAGTCCGAATCCGGTTGGAATGAGCCAAGTACCAAGGCTAAAGCTCTGCTTGAGGATCACGACGACTGCGGACAACCCGCAAAGCAGAAGACCAAATAAAACGGTTACTTTCGGCACGAGCTAAGCCTTTCGACTGAAATTTCATTGGACTGCGCGGGATTCGCGAATGAATCGTTTGACGCGCGATTTTATCGAACGTAAAGTTTAGGAACTCAAAAGGTCGATTCCGAATCGCCCACAAAACGCTTTTCCCGTTTCTTTTTTAGAGTGCAGCTATGGCAGACTACGGATTCCTCGTTCCAACCGGTGGCGGCGAAGATATTCCTCTGAAAAAAGACCGCATCTTAATCGGTCGTAGGGACAACTGCGATATTGTCTTGCGATTCTCGAATGTGTCAGGCCAACACTGTCGGTTGACGCTCGAACAAGGATATTGGTTTGTGAAGGATCTGGATAGCCGAAATGGTACTAAGGTGAATGGGTACCGTGTGGTAAGAAAGCGACTTGACCCCGGCATCATCCTTTCAATCGCTAAACACCAATACGAAATCCGCTACAATCCGGAGGACCTGGGTGCGATGGGACCGCCTCCCGGGGATGACGATCAACTCGACCTCTCTCAACGAGCGTCCCTGATGGAGCGAGCGGGCTTGGATCGAAGAAACGAAGACAAAAAGGGAACGAACAAAGACGACTTGATTTAGGACACGCGTGCTGACTAGTGCCACTGATTGGAATTAACGTCGCACAGGAGACTACTCGTTCCCAGGCTCTGCCTGGGAACGCATTGGTGTGGAGGCTCCTGCCTCCCGAGTTCACAAACGAAGGATGCATTTCGGCGAGGCGGAGCCTCGCTTGCATTGAGTTACCAGGCAGAG
>JAIPFP010000094.1 GCA_021736575.1 Pirellula sp.
GATCGCTTTAGCGAAAAAAGATGCGGGAGCGCCCAATAGCAACTCGTATGCGGACCCATCCGCATCTCAAGGCGTTGAGCCAGTACAACCAGAACGACCCGTACGACTCACATCGGCGAACTCGCCGCAAACGCCCGCGACAAACGCTTTGCGAACACCTAAACCAAACGTGGAAGTGACTCAGAACGCAGTTTATTCGCCTCGCGGGGGCGCAGCTGCTTCGCAAGTCACTCCAGCTCAGTACAAACCCGATCGATACGCGCCTATTGGTCCGACCAGAGGATCCGAGAATGTGCCACGGGTTGCGATGGCGACTCCTGCGATGGCGATGCCTCCAGGAATGACTGTGCCTCCAGGAATGACTGTGCCTCCAGGAATGACTGTGCCTCCAGGAATGACTGTGCCTCCAGGAATGACTGTGCCTCCAGGAATGGCTGTGCCTCCAGGAATGGCGGTTCCGCCGGGGGTTAACAACCCGTCCATGCACGCCCCTCGCACGCCTATGGCCGGGCCTCCGGGCCCTCAGGGGCATGTGCACACGGGCAGCAACTGCGCTTGCAAGCATGGGACGGGTGCATACAGGCCTGTCTTTCCACGCCTTTCGGGCAATTCCGGCTGTTCGGCATGTGGAGTCGCCGCTTGTTCAGGCGAATGCGGTGGAGTCATGGTCGATCAAGGATGTGCGGTACCTCGCACTTCGGACCCGCAAGAGTACATCTTCGACGGCGGCGATCATGACCCGCAAGTACGGCTCAAAGCGGATTTAACACAAGTCGGGCTCGATCCCGAGGACACCGTTATTCAGTATGAAACGGTAGACGGAAAAACAAGTGTCGTGAGCGGTTGCCGAGTTTCCGTCTATGCTCCTCGTTTCGCAAGCGTTCGCAAGCGTCAATCCACATTGGAGAGCGAATTGGCAATGCGTCTGCGAACGGCCGAGCGTCCAGATGGACCGGGCGTCATTCGCGACCAACTTCCATCTGCCAAGGTGTCGCAACCATTGAAGTCGTTGAACAGCGACAATGTTCGAATTGTAGAAGCATTCCGAGACAGAAATCGTCCGATTCCTGCAGAGCTGATCTTGCCAGCCGTTACCGTCAGCGACACGTTTAAGCTCTATGAAGATTTGAGCTTGATTCGCAACGGTGACTTGAAGATGACCGACTTGGCAAAACTTGCTAAGTCGACTGCTGCAGCCCGCACTTGGACCAATGTGGACGAATTGAACGTCTTGATCGACGGGCAGGAAGCCATTGAAAACGTGTCCATCCAGCGTGCCGCCGACGTTACCATTTACGAATATAAGGGTGCGAGAATTCGCCTGTGCAAAGTCGCATCCGAGCAGATGGCCAATCCTGGGGATGTCATTTCGTTCACGATTCGGTTTGACAACGTAGGTGAACAGCCGCTCAAGAGCTTGGTTATCACGGACTCGCTAGCTCCACGTCTTGAGTACCTAGACAAGAGTCAACAAGCGAGTGTGCCAGCCGATTTCTCGATAACGGCAAACAACGCCGGTTCCTCCGTTCTGCGTTGGGAGCTAGAAAACGGGCTCAAGCCAGGCGAAGGTGGGCTCGTACGGTTCTCGTGTAAGGTAAGATAGAGATAGTAAATCGTTCGCCAAAGTGTCCGCGAGGAACAATTGAGATGGCGATCGATTTGTACTCTGTCAAAAGACCTTTTTCATCGAGATGGTTTCATGCCCGAATTGAGTCCAGGGCAACGATTTCGCGATTCGTTGCTCGCTGAGAAGCCACTGCAAATTGCCGGCACAATCAATGCTCTTTGTGCGATGCAAGCCGAGGCGGCCGGCTTTCGAGCAATCTATCTTTCCGGAGCTGGAGTTGCAAACGCATCGTATGGCCTGCCCGATTTGGGAGTCACCAGCCTGAACGATGTCGTGACAGATGCATCTCGAATCACCGCTGCATGTTCGTTGCCGCTGTTGGTCGACATCGATACAGGATGGGGAACCGACCTGACCATCCATCGCGCGATTCGAGAGTTGGAACGGGCTGGCGTCGCTGCAATTCACATGGAAGACCAAGTGGCCGCCAAACGCTGCGGGCATCGACCGGGTAAAGAACTGGTTGAGGTCCAAGAGATGCAAGCTCGAATCGAAGCAGCAGTCGACGCACCTCGCAATCCATCCTTTGTCATCATGGCGCGTACCGATGCCGTTCATGTCGAAGGCCTTGGTTCCGCCATTGCCCGCGCGAAAGCGTATGTAGAAGCGGGGGCTGACATGATTTTTGCCGAAGCCGTTGAAACACTTGAAGATTTCCGTCGGTTTGTCGACCAGGTCGGCGTTCCGATTCTTGCGAACATGACGGAATTCGGAAAGACACCCGCCTTCACCGCCCAAGAACTGGCCTCGGTTGGAGTACACTTGGCCCTCTATCCCTTGACCGCCTTTCGGGCAATGAATGCAGCTGCCAAGTTGACTTACGAGACGATTCGCACACAAGGCACTCAGCGATCCGTTCTTGACAAATTGCAAACCCGCGATCAGCTCTACAAATTGCTCAATTACTATTCCGATGAAAAACGAATCGATCAACAAAGACCGAAATCATGAACCAGATCAACCGGGGCGGCTTAGAAGGCATTGTGGCTGGTCAAACGAGTCTTTGCACCGTCGGTGTGGATGGGGTAGGACTAACCTACCTTGGTTATACGATCGAAGATCTTTCCGAGCACGCGTGTTTTGAAGAAACCGCCTACCTGCTTCTCTATAAAAAACTCCCCAACGCAATCGAGCTTAAAAGTTTTCGTGAACGTCTTTGCAAGCAACGCGATATTCCAGTTCCATTGAAAATGGTACTTGAGCAATTGCCTAAGCAGTCGCATCCGATGGACGTGCTTCGGACGGGTTGTTCCGTACTGGGTTGCTTGGAACCGGAAGCCAATTTCTCAGAACAGTATCAGGCTGCGGAACGAATGCTAGCATGCATGCCATCGGTCTTGGTTTATTGGTACCACTTTCACAATTCGAGCCGACGCATTGAGGTCGAGACAAAATCAGATAGCATCGCAGGGCACTTTTTAGAACTGTTGCACGGACATCCACCGTCGGAGTTACATCAACGTGCGATGGACGTTTCGTTGATCTTGTATGCGGAGCACGAATTCAATGCCTCGACCTTTACCGCTCGCATTGTCGCATCCACTCTGTCGGACTTCCATTCCGCGATCACCGCAGGTATTGGAGCCCTGCGAGGTCCTCTGCACGGCGGCGCGAACGAAGCCGCGATGGAGCTCATCGATCGATTTCAAGATCCGGATGCGGCCGAAGCGAGTCTATTGGAAATGCTAGCTCGTAAGGAAAAGATCATGGGCTTTGGGCATCGAGTTTATAAAAAATGTGACCCGCGCTCTGACATTATCCAAGTTTGGTCCAAACGGCTATGCGAGGCCTGTGGGGATCAGCGACTTTATCCCGTTTCCGAGAGAATCGAACAGGTGATGCGCCGCGAGAAACGAATGTTTCCGAATTTAGATTTTTATAGCGCGTCGGCTTATCGTTGCTTGGGCATACCGACGGCCATGTTCACTCCTTTGTTCGTTTTGTCCCGCATCTCAGGATGGGCAGCCCATATCTTTGAGCAAAGAGCCGACAATCGATTGATACGCCCATCCGCCGACTACATCGGTCCAGAGCAACGAAACTGGAAACCCATCGATCAACGAGGGTAAGCGATGACGGAACGAGAGCGTTAAGGCATACCAAACTCAAGATCTGTTTGTCCATTGATAGCTAATAACGCGAACCTTGTTGGGAAATGGGCAGTTTGCTCGCTAAACACATCGGTATGAGTCTTCGAGTGAAACAAACTGATAGCCGAAGGGCGATAGCCCCATCTTTACCCACATTTTGAAGCACGCCAGACTCGAAAATCCCAATGGATTTGCGTGATCCCAGCGATTTTTTCTCCCCCTCTCCCCGAGTACAGGGCGAGGGGAGGAAGATCAGAAGAGTTGGGTAAAGAATGTGGAGCACTTGGAATACCAGGGCTGTCGCCCAACGACTCATTGTCATGAAAAACATATGCGGATGTGCATAGAACCACCCAAACCGGCCTAGGTCCATGGGATCGAAGTCGCTATCGTTGCGAGCGATCAGCGTTCGCCCAAGGTGCTCACGGATGACACTCAAGGTCGGCGGGTGCGTTTTCAGTTACGTAATGGATGTTGAAGATGAAGAATTACTGGAAGCGGTTCAGCCAACGCGCCCTGGCGGGGTGCCTGTTGGGCGCGATGACGATTTCAAATCTTGGTTCCATGGCATGGGGACAACAACGCCCAGGCCAACAAGGCCCGCAAGGCCCATACACGCCAGGCCAAAAGGTGCCAGGTACCGGGAGCCAAGGTACCGGAAGCCAAGCCACTGGAAATCCCACTGGAAATCCCAATGGAAATCAAAGCGTAGCACCTCCGGCGGCAGGTTACGGGAACCGACCATCGACCGGTGCTCAAACCAACAACGGAAACGCTTCCTCCAACGGTAACCCACAACCACGACAAACGCCGCAGCAGCAGGGAATGCAGCCCAACCAGCAAGGCGCGGCAAACGGTGCAAACCCAAACCTGAATCCAAACCTGAACCCAAACTTCAATCAGCCGCTCAATCCAGTGCCTGCCGGTGGTCAAGTACCTGGGGGTGGCACTGGCAAGGAAATAGCGACGGCCGACCCATATGCGGCCAAACCACTATCGCAACAGGAAATCGCGTATCTGGATCAAGTCCTCAACTTTTGGGAAAAATCAACTGCGGATATCACCAGGTATTCATGTAAATTCAAACGATGGAAATACAACTCCAACGACAACTTTGTCGCGCAACTTTCCAAAGACTTAAAAGTTGACATCCGGTCCGTCAACACCACCGTGGCTGCAGGTGAAGTGAAGTACATGGCACCCGACAAGGGAATGTTCAAAATAGATAAGTTGCTCTCACTTTCCGGACAGATTGCAAACAATCGTCCTGAGTACAAAGAGTTTGACAACGGATTTGGCGAATGGTGGCTATGCAATGGAAAGGAAGTGTATGAGTACGATCGCAAGAACAAGCAGTGCACAAAACATACGCTGCCGCCTGAAATGCAAGGTTCCGCGATTCTTGATTCGCCTATGCCTTTTGTGTTCGGAGTGAAAGCCGACAAGATCAAAGAACGCTACTGGGTACGTTCCTTCACACCAACAGACGCAACGGGCAAGCCGAATAATGACTTGGTGGTTATCGAGGCTTATCCCAAGTTTCAATCGGATGCGGTGAACTATGACCATGTGCAGATCTATCTAGACCGACAAGCAGGACTTCCGGCGATGCTCATCAAATTCGATACCGAGCATCAAGATGAAGCAGGCAAAGTACTCAGCGACAAACGCGAAATTTTCGAATTTACCGATCGCGAGAAGAATGCGAACTTGATGCAGAAGATCAGCGACGTGTTGTTTCGCAAAGAGTTCATCCCATTTGATGTTCCGTCAGACTGGAAGACAATCGAAATACCTTATGCTCCACCGGCGCAAGAAGGTTTTCGAGCTGCAGGAATACCACCAGCCGGCCTAAAACGGAACAATCCAGGCAAGTAAGCTCGACGAACGTTAAAAGCGGAAGAGTCGAAATTGCGCACCAAGTTGTCGCGTGATCGCAGCCTGCGTTTGCATGGTGTTTCACCTAGGCTGCGCGACTTGGCTTCCCACGGGTGAGGAGCCGAATCCCATCAAGCATGGATTTGTACCGACTCCCCCTTCTCCGGAAGCGGCTGGGATTGAAACCATTTTGGTGCGTTTGGATCAACAACAATCCCAACGACTACCTGAACTTTGGACGCAGATAGACGAACAAGTGCTAGCGCCCGAGCTCCGAATCGCATTGGATCGAAACGGAATGCGGGCGGGCAAACTTTCGGCCAACCTCCCACTGCTGCTTGAGGACTGGATCCGGGAAACCGTTCGGCGAATTGGCGAAGATCCTTTGGAGCAAACTGGATTTGCCGCCGACATCTCCTCCTTTTCGCAACTCTGGCGATGCAGGGCCAACTCAAGGAAAGAGTTAACCCTCCGGAAATTTGCAACCGAACCTGCAACCGTATTCTACGTCGACGGAACCACCAAAGGGCGCACCTTTGACTCTCCTCATTTTCTTTACTCGATTCAAGCGGCCCCTCGCGGGGATTCGTCGGCAACGATTCGTTTGACGCCCGAGCTACAATATGGCGACCCAATCCGAAAGGTAATTGCTCGCGAAGCTGCGATCCGTACGGACATGAGACGAGAGTCCGTGGCTTGGGAAAAACTGACGATCGATTTGAAAATCCAACACGGCGAGTGTATCGTAATCGGGCCGACAAATGAGTCTCGAGGGCTCGGCGAACACTATTTTCATACCAAGACCCAAAACGGTGATATTCAACCGGTATTGCTGCTTGTTCGATTGAGTGAATCCAATTTGGACGATTCGTTCGCTCGCAAGTAATGCGAACTAGGGTTCCAAAAATTAGCCGTTGGGCGCTAGCCCCGGTTGTTGTCGCAAAAACCGTGGCTATCGCCGTTCGGCTAATCCTAAAATTAGATTTGGACGAAGCACTAGAATGGAAAATATGCCGTGGAGCGATTGGGTCCGCTGGTGCCACGCGGATCAAAGTCAAAGCGATATCGATGCAACGGTTCTAACCCTCATCGATTTGTCCGATCGATCAAAGTATCGCACCCCAATCATTTCTGCACATGTGGAGGAGCAAGGGCATGTTGCGGCGGGATACGTCGTGCTGTATCCCGGTGCACTTGGTTCGCTCGGCAAATTGCGATTCCGTGCACAACAGGGCTCCGGCAACACTCCTTCGATTGAACGAATCGAGCGAGAATTGTTAGCAAGCGTCATTCGCACTCTTTGCAACGCTGCGTTGGAACAAGGAGCCGAACTTGTGCAAGCAATCTCGCCGTTGAATGCGGATAGCGTTACCGATTATAGCGTTACCGATTGGAGTTGTGTTTCCTTTGCGGAGCCAGATTCCGCTCGTGATTCGGCGCTCGCGTCTGCGGGAATGAATCCCGTGGCCAAACTCATACGAATGGAACGCGACGAGGTTAGGCGTCCCTTAGCCTCACCCACAATTCAAAACGGGATACTTGGTTTCAAACAGCATGACGAAATCTCAACTCGCGATTGGCACTCGATTATCGAGGCGACCTACATCGAAACGCTCGACGTACCGGAGCTAAATGGTTTGAGGAACATCGAACACACATTAGAAGGGTATGCATCGACGCAGCCGAGAATGACGCAGCCGAGAAGACCGGGGACTTGGTGGGTCATCCAAGACGGTTGCGTGAACATCGGTTGTCTGTTGCTCACGCCCAATGATGACCAACACTGCGAACTGACGTACTTGGGATTGGCCCCAACGAGTCGCGGCCAGGGCCACTCTCGAGCGATCATGGACCACTTGGATAGATGGGCGACCACCCACGGGTTCGAGCGAATGACGTTGGCGGTCGACATCAGGAACAAGCCTGCGATTCAACTCTATCAATCGCGAGGCTTTGTCGCGGAACGCTTTGTGCAAGCGTGGATCCGTGTCGCGGAGCCCGAGAACAAAGTCACTCTCAGCACGCGTGCCCTATAAATACTGCGCGAGTGGGCCACCTTTGGCTGCTAACGCATCGATCTTGGCCGTGACTCTCGGATCTTCGATTAGCGGCGGCGCATGGTGCTGTTTTCGCGTCGCGTCGATGATAAGCGGCCCAGCACAGCCCCAATGTTTGTGATCTGTAAATCCATTGACGCCCCCAATATCAAAGGCTGGATTGCTGCGTGTGAACGTCACCCATAAAAAGTTGTTCAGTGATCGACTTGCAAAATGAGCATCGTCCACCAAAACGACCAATCGCATCCCGTTCCAACTCGGATCCTCGGCAAAGCGACTCCCCATGGATTTCGCAAGCTCATCCCAGCAATCCGTCAACCGATGAAGTGCGCCTGCCGCTGGATCGGTAGACTCGATTGCCAACACGCCTGGCAAGCACCAACGTGGATTCCGAAATCCTTGTGGAAGCAAAAACGTAGATGGCAATTCGGTCGTCAGCTCGGTTCGCTTGTTGCCGCTGGCAGCCATGACGACTTTGGACCCTTGATTAAAGCCTTCTCCGCTATAGTCGAGGGTATCCATTGTCGTGCGCGTTTGGAAATGCAAATCGCGAGTCCAATCGATTCGTTCTAGGAGATGGATCAAGAACGCGTCGATCTTGTGGATATCCAGCGTCGGATTGTCTAACGAATTAATAATGAGCAGGTACTTCGCCAACGACATTTGGCCTTGGCCCAAAATCGCATTGGCTTGCGTCAGCAACTCTTGTGGCCGGTTCGGCTTTCGGTAGGGAGTGTAGCGTTCGCTGCCGATTGCCAACAGCAACGGATGGACACCCGCAGCATCAACGGCATGGACGGCTTTCACGCCAGGCAATACCGTCGGAATGATGGGGCCTGTCAATTCATGAATCAATTCGCCAAAGGTGGTGTCCTCCTGTGGTGGTCGCCCCACGACCGTGAATGGCCATATCGCACCCTCGCGATGGTACACCTTGTCAACTCTCATCCACGGGAACTCATGTTCTTTGGCATAGTAACCCAGATGGTCACCAAAAGGTCCCTCGCGTTTCATGGATGTTGGGTCGATCGTTCCGTGAATAACGAAATCGGCGTCGGCGTAAAGCGGAGCGTGGTCAGGGGATGTGATCATTGGAATTCGATGACCTGCTAGTGCACCGGCAAAAGTCAATTCACTCAGTCCCTCCGGCAGAGGCATCACTGCGGCCAGCGTCATGGCCGGAGTTCCGCCCACACTGATCGCAACTTGAAAAGGACGATTTTCGGCGAGTGCTTGCTGATGGTGCACTCCGATTCCTCGATGCAATTGATAGTGCAAGCCGATCTCGCGATTGGTTTGGTAGTCGTTTCCCGAAAGCTGAACGCGATACATTCCCAAGTTGCATTGCATTAACGACTTCGAAGGCCCTTGACTCAGTACTTGGGGCAACGTGACAAAGGGACCGCCGTCGTCTGGCCAAGAAATCAACTTAGGCAAAGCTTCGATGGAGGTTTCATGGCCTTGAACGGCTCCTGAGCGGACGTTTCGCGGTAGCATGGTCCAGGCGGTCCATGGCGCAGTCCAATAACGAGTGGGTCTCATGAAGAGCTGGTTCGGATCGATTTTGAGTTCGATCGCTCGGCGAACACGATCGATCGTTTTCCGGAACAGAAAACGAGCTTGGTCGAGCGATCCAAAAAGGTTGCTCACCATTGGAAACGCACTTCCGATGGGATTAGTAAAAAGAATGGCAGGCCCGTTGCGTTCGTAAACCCGGCGTTGAACTTCGGCGATCTCAAGATGCGTTGAGAGTGGTTCGGTTATTTCGATGAGTCGACCGTGACGTCGAAGATCTTCAACTACCTGACGTGTGCTGCGTTGCATAAACGAAAAGCTAGCGGTTAGATGCAAATGGGTTTTGGGCGGTGTGAACCGAAGGGTCCGGTTATTTGGTCCTTCCGCGTATGGCATTCTAAACGTAAAATTCGTCATCGCTTGGGATCTCCGGAAGTTCTTGGAGATCCGACGATTGCGCCCGCCTAATAACAGTTGAATTGAAGCGAAACAATGGAAAAAAGACTTTTTAACTTCTCGTCGGGGCCAGCGGTTCTGCCGGTGCCCGTGCTGGAGCGCATTCGGGATGAAATGTTATGCTTGCCTGGTTGCGGAGCCTCCGTGATGGAGATTTCGCATCGAAGCAAGCAGTTTATTGCGATCCAAGAGGCCGCCAAGCAGCGGCTGATTCGTTTGCTGAACATCCCAGCGGAATACGACGTTCTGTTCATTCAGGGTGGTTCGCGGCTTCAGTTTTCCATGATTCCTATGAACTTACTCCGCAGCCAGAAAGGGCCAGCTCAGTACATGGTTGCTGGTTCGTGGGGAAAATACGCCATCGGCGAAGCGAAAAAAGAAGGCCCCGTCGAAGTTCTTTTTGACTCGTCCGCCACCAACTTCGATCGGTTTCCTACGGATGACGAGCTCAAGTTCCGGTCCGATGCGGCGTATGTGCACATCACCAGCAATGAAACGATTCAGGGGGTTCAGTTTCAACGCGATTTGGTGACCCCGACACCTTTGGTCTGCGACTCATCGTCGGACTTTATGTATCGCCCAATCGATGTTTCCAAATACGGACTGATCTACGCGTGTGCTCAGAAAAATGCAGGTCCTGCTGGCGTAACCGTGGTGATCATCCGCAAAGACTTATTGCAGCGTTCGAGCGACTCACTGCCTGGATATTTGAATTACAACAATCACTCGAAAGAAGATTCGATGTGGAATACTCCACCCACATTCGCGATCTATGTGCTCGGGTTGGTTGCGGAGTGGCTTGAGAATACAATCGGCGGCTTGGCTGCGATGCACAAAATCAATATCGAAAAAGCGAGGACGGTGTACGATGCGATGGATCGTCATCCGACCATGTATTTGGGGCACGCTCGCAAACAAGACCGTTCGCTCATGAACGCAACGTTTCGACTGCCAAACGAAGAGCTCGAAAAAGCATTTCTGTCGCAAGCTCAAGCAAACAATCTAGACTCACTCAAAGGACATCGAAGCGTAGGGGGCATACGAGCGAGTATGTACAACGCGATGCCGATGGCCGGCGTTGAAACTCTCGCGCAGTTGATGGATGAATTCGCAAACAAACATTCCTAGTGCTTTGTCAACGCAAAGAATTAGGGTTCAAAAAATTAGCCGTTGGGCGCTAGCCCCGGTTGTTGTCGCAAGAACCGTGGCTATCGCCACTCGGCTAATCCCAAAATTAGATTTGGACGAAGCACTAGTGTTCATTTGGTTTTGGTTGGTAAACATTTTAGCAAATCATACTCGTACTCACACAGCAGTCCATTCATGACATTTCGTATCTTGGTTCTTGATCCAATCGCTCAAGAAGGCTTCGACCTTCTCAACGCCGAACACGGCTTCGAATACGAAGTTCGCACCGGCCTCAAGGGCGAGGAGTTGCGACGCTCGCTCAACGAGTTTGATGGCGCCATTGTGCGCAGTGGAGTGAAAATCACAGCCGAATCACTGGAGGGCAACAAGCGACTCAGGGCGATTGTGAGAGCGGGCGTCGGTACCGACAATATCGATAAAAATGCTGCAACACGACTTGGATGCGTGGTCATGAATACGCCAGCTGGCAACACGCTCAGCACAGCGGAACATGCCTTTGCGCTCATGCTCGGTTTATCTCGATCGATCGCACCCGCCTACCAAAGTCTGTGCGATGGAAAATGGGATCGCAAGTCGTTTATGGGTGCCCAGTTGGCGGACAAGACGTTGGGTATCATTGGGATGGGGCGAATTGGCCGCGAGGTTGCCACGCGTGGCCTAGCATTTGGAATGCGAGTAATTGCATACGACCCGTTCTTGTCGGACGAAGCGGCCATCAAGATGGGCGTTGAAAAGGCCAATGTGGTCGCCGAGCTACTGCCGCGCGTCGACTACTTGACAGTACACACGCCCCTCACGGACGAGACCAAGTATTTGGTTGGTATGAAGCAACTCGAACTTTTGAAAAAAGGGGTCAGGCTAATCAATTGCGCTCGGGGGGGAATCTACGAGGAAGCAGCCTTGGTGGAAGGCCTAAAGCGTGGCATCATCGCAGGTGTCGCATTAGATGTATTCGAAGAGGAGCCTTGCACGAATAGTCCGCTGTATGGAATGCCCGGCGTTGTGTGCACACCGCACCTGGGTGCGAGCACCGAGGAAGCCCAAACGCAAGTTGCCATCGAAGGCATTCAGCTTCTTATCAATTTCTTCAAGACTGGCGAGATTCGACATGCGGTCAACGTTGCCTCGCTCGACCCGAAAACGCTCGATGCGCTTCGAGGCTATCTGGACGCAGCCTATCGCCTGGGAATGCTGATGGCCCAATGGCACAACGGCAGTATCAGCGCGTGCCAATTGAACTATCGAGGCGAAGTAGCGGACAAGGACACGAAGCTACTAACAGCTTCTTTCTGTGCAGGGCTATTGGAAAAAGCCATGGCCGACGACGTCAACATCATCAACTCCGAGATGCTGTTGAGAGAACGCGGCATTGAATTGACCGAAAATCGAAATCGAGAATTGGGTGCTTTTAGCTCGTCGATCACGGCGGAAGTAAGCGGCAGCGGTCAACGTGTCAAAGCAGGTGTCACGGTCTTTGGGAACAACATGTCCCGATTGATTTCGATCGACGATTATCGATTGGAAGCGTACCTCGACGGACACATGCTTTTCTTCACACACACGGACGTACCGGGTATCATCGGCCGCGTTGGAACCGTGTTCGGTCAACATCAAGTGAACATCGGCCAAATGTCGGTAGGACGGGCCACGCAACAACCGGGAGGTCACGCGATCGGAGTTCTCAATCTAGATGGCATTCCGCCCAAAATCGCGCTCGATCAGTTGATGGCGATCAGCGCCATCGAAAAGGTTCAAATGGTTGAGTTACCTGCACTTGGTGTCTTGCCTGATTGGCTAAGCTAAGGCAGTGGGATAGGCTTCCAGCCTGTCATTTAGGAGTTGGCCGAATGGCTTATTCCATAAACCGAGGCACGGTGTGGTTGCTGATCTTGGACAATTTGGTTGATCTATGTTTCGAGCCGTCGTGCGTCCAGAACCCGACGGCTCTTAGTTATGCGCGTTTGGTTCGTTGCTTGCCCGTTCGTCGTATTTCGTCAAGTAAGCCAGAAAGATCATGGTCTAGATGTAACCGTACGTCGGATTCGGCGAGCACTTTGCGAACGATTGGGATCGATGGATCGGACATACTGGCGAATCGTCCAATCACATTAAACTTCAAAGGGCCATATTCGTCGTCTGGATGCTCTTGAAGAATCTTGCCCTCCATCGAATACTTCAAAGCGCGGTTGAAATTCGATTCTTCCGCATCCGGTGTAAATGTTACTGGCTGCAATAAATGAAACGCACCGTTTTGGAATGCAAAAGGGACTCTTGTCTCGCGATCGAGAATCGGTACCGAGATCGGAACATTCGTCTCAATAAGATCCGCCACTTTACCTGCAACGAATCGCGTCTGCAACGACTTCGTAAATGACTCTCGCTTGTGCGACTTGACCTTACCATCGACCAATTGTTCAAACAATTGGTCGATTGTCTCTTGGCATTCTCGAACTTTGACGAACGCCGGTTCCGTTAGTTGAATCTGGTTAGCACGTGTATCAATAAACTTCTGAAACGTTTCGAGCGTGGATACCCGACCATGTTCGGCTTCGATACGAGCGGAGAAACTCTTTTTGAAATCGCTCAGCAGTTTTGCATCGTACCCGGTGGTTCCGAAGAAATGACGAACACGCTCGTTGTCGGCAACCATTCGGGTTTGCAAAAACCCGCGTTCAGGTACGAGTAGGACAACGCCAATGTTAACCGTCTCACGGCGAGCGAGATCGGGGCAATACTGGACGATGCTGTAATGGCCTTTAACTGGATTCATGATTCACCTCCATCCGAGAGGTCTATAGTAAGTTGGGGAGGATCAAACAATCTGGATTCGATCGTTTCGGCCACAAAGCTCGCTCGTTGGAGCAAATAGCTAACGAGGGCCAACCGAACGGGCGCACCCAAATGCCACTGGTGCGGGACAAGTCCCACAGCATCCTCAATCTGTGACCGCGACACACCGCCGAGAATGCTAGCGTAGTGCCGGATTGCGTCTCGGGATAATTTTTTCCGAAACTCGGGAAACAGCCCAAAGACGTCTTCGTCCCTAATGTTGGCGATTGAACGGACACCACTGGTCAATTCGCCGCCGTATTGGATTGCGTGGCTGAAATCCATGACTCGCAAGGACAGTTTCCCGCCCTCGCTGCTTTCCTTGCTGAAAAATACATTATCCCAGTTTACTCGGCCTTTGGGAAGATAATGGCGATCGGTATTTCGTAGCCAAGTATCAACCACCACCAGGCCTGAGATGGCATCGGGATTATCGATTTTTTCAAGTAATCGCTTGTCGTTTCCCCATACTGAGCCCTCTTCGCCCCTAGTCACGAAAGCCGGACCAGGTTCCGCATTTCCGCCTTTGAAAAACTGCAACTCATCAAGTTCCGTAATTTCGATCACGGCATAATCGAAAGTCGGCAGGCCAAGCATTGCTGCCAGATGTGTGCCAAGCAAATCCTTCGCCAAAGCATGCGGTCCATCTGGATTCCCTAGCGCCTTCAGGTATGCCAAGCCGGCATCGGTTCGAACAATAAGAGTTCCCGCGCCACTATTGACGTGGTTGATGAACTGAGTCACCTCGGTCGGTTGCCAATTGCTAGAGGAATGCCATGGTATCGAGACGGCCATCAGTCATCCTTGGGCTTATGCATAAGGGTTACTGCTAATACCCACGGGCTTCTCGTATCAAGAAACGACCTTCAATTGCCGGTTTGTCGTACAACGTATTCCACTTGGCGATCTCCCAAATTTTCTTTGGATTGCCTTTCGTCAGAATGAGAACGCGGCCGTACGCGCGATGTTCAGCAACGAGTTTGGGTAACTCACTTGTTCGCTGGTAAGCTTCTTTAGTATCGGCCAACAACCCGTTGTCCTCTTTCTCGCGATCGCGAATGCCAATGATGAAGTCCGGATAGAAGTTTTGACCGTTCTCCATCAAAACGTTTATCGACCACGGTTTCCTGGGTTCATTGCGATGCCACCAAAGTACGGTGTCCGTATCATCGCTGTCCAAAACTCTTGCAAACTCAATTTCCCAACTGTTCATTTTGGGATAAACCTTGTAGACATTCAGTCGTGAAATTGTCAGTGGCGACTCCGACTCAATTGTTGCCGGCAAATCCTCGGCTGCGACCACAACAGCTTTCGAAGCCACAGCACGTTTATATGCTTCTCGCAACAAGTAAGGATGGAAGCAGATAATGTCATCTAAAGCGTTTCTCGCGCCGGCTTCCGTAACGTCGGCCACATTCTCCTTGACCATCATATCGAATACAGCCTGTGTTAAAGCGCTACGCAAAACCTTGGCGTTCAATGTACGGAACTTAAAAATGGTTCGCTGTGCCGCTAAAGCCTTTTCTTCCATCGATGGCGGTGCAAAATCGATTTCAATTTGGACCTGTCGCGTGAAAATCTCGACGGTCTTCTTCTGTACTGTAACTGGTGAATTAGCAAGCAACGAATCTCGAAGCGTCTTTAAGTTGACGACAAAATTCGCAGCAACTTCATCTTCTGTTATCTCTTGATCGTCCGGCATTTCCTCAGTCTTGAAGACATGAGGCACATTCTCTTGCAGCGAATAGGAGTGCTTCTTTTGAACCGCAGGCTTTGTCCCGATCACCGAACGGATGGTCCGACTCATCTCGGAGGTACCGAACGCACTAACAAACAAGGGTAATTGTTCGATATCGACGTCACCCTGTGCATCCAGGATTGCGGCAGGCGGCGGTGCAAAATGTGCGCCGGGCGGTGGCTCTGGCATGAATTGCAATTGATTGCCATCTTCGGAGGACTGCACCATCACGTCATTACCATTCGCGTAGACAATCATCGTTGGGCTGACGGTTGCGTAATGCGTCTTAATCTGGTTGATACGTTGACCAGCTTTGTCTATACCTCCCTGCGAATCAATATCGGCCAGCATTACATAACCATAACGCAGAGGGTCAGGAACGGTCTTTCCCTGCAATCGACGATGTACACGTAGAATTCGACCGATCAACTGTACTCCAAAGTCCTCATCCTTGGTCGTGCGCATCGAAACCAATGTCCATGCTCGAGGCGCATCGAATCCCAATGCAACAGCCATCTTGAATATAAGAACCTCTACCTGCTCGTTATTGGCAAGCGACAGCAACGTCGGATCAGGTTCTTGTGAAGTGTGCGTCGCGATCTGCGATTCGTTGAAGCCTAGTTCAATCAAAAAATCACGCGCACGTTCAACGCTCTTTCCTCGACTATCCACCTGCACTAGCATCAACGGTGTCAGACTTATACCTGCTTGCTTGAGTTGTCCCTTTAGGAAGTGATGCAACTCGGTGGCGTTCTTGAGCGCTGTCTTCTCGAAATCAACCAACGCTTCAGACCCTTCGTCCACACGCCATGCAATCGCCTTTACACCGCGTTTGATCAAACCCTCATTCGCTCCGTTGCCAGTCGCATCGGCACGGCTAACACTAATCTTGTGAATATGCTTGATCTGCATGCGTGACTTGAGGTCATCCAAATCCTTGTCATCTGGTGTTGCAGTAACCAGGATAGTATATTCAGGTTTGAGAACCGTCCGGTAAAAAATCGCTGCTTGATTGTCGCCTTTGAATGTATGGTGGGCTTCGTCGATCACGACACCAATTCGATACCCTTGTTCGCGCAAGTCGAGAATCAAATCATCAATACTCGCATTCTGTTCCCCGGTTGTTCGGACACTTCGACGGTCTTTAATCTTTGTGGCCACCAATTGCCAAGTTGTTACGAACACATCACCGCTACGCGTGCCGATTGGATTACGGTCATCCGTTAGCGTCCGCAATCGCAAGCCCTGAAATTGCTCACGTAGGAAGGCCGCCGATTGGTCCACGACACCTTTAAATGGCGCAAACCAGAACCAGACGATTTGGTCATCGTGGCACATGCGCTGGACAATGTTACCCGCCATTAGCGTTTTACCGCTGCCAGTGGGAGCTTCAATCAACAGATATCCATTGTCATGAATTGCAGTGGCTCGCGCGTCGTCGTTCTCGCCAGCTTGGTTCAGTACCCCACGCATAAAGTTAAATACTTTGATGGCACTTTCGACTGCGTCTTGCTGAAACTGCTTGAGAGTGATCATTGACATAGGTTAGATCCTCAATCCAAAGCGTTGGGCAAGACTTTCAGGCACCGGTTCGATCTGAGCGTTCGTGGCACTTGCCAACCGCTGACGGACCAGTTCCGGTTGCCAGGTGTAAACGATGGTAGATGGGCTATCGATAGCCGCTTCAAGCAAAGCTTGGGAACCACGCGCTTTCAGATGCGGTACATAGATCAGCCGAGTCCCTTCAAAGTCAGCGATCATGAACTTTTGAATATCATCAAATGGCGTCATCGAAGGCATATGCGTTAACTGAAGGGCGATCCAAACCTGTTCGTGATCCACGTCGGTGATATTGCCGGGGCTGATGCGCCGACAACGAAGGTAGGCGAAGTCTCCACCAAGGCCTGAATTGTCACCATATCCTTCAATCACGCGCCGAACACGAGTCGCGCAAACACCGCGGCAGAGATTCTTATCAGGTTCGTCGACAGTCGCTTCGGTATTGGATACAAGTATCACGCGTCGATTGCCTCCATCCTCCTTGTTGAGCTTATGAACCGCATGGGCAGTGGTGCCGCTACCAGCAAAGAAATCGAGAATGATATCATCGTTTTGATGATTTCTTGGCGATGATATTTGAAGTACGCGCTCGATTAGTCGAAGTGGTTTTGGCGTGTCGAACGCAGTCTGTGTTCCGAACCAATCTCGAATTTCCCGCTTGGCCTCATCGGTATGCCCGACCTCCTCATGATTCCACCAAGTCCAAGGCACAAGTCCTTCAGCTTCGCGAAGGTAGTAGACTCGTCGAGGAACACCATTTCCGTCCTTGCCAAACCAAATGCGACCAACTTTGCTATCGCCAATCGAGCCGCCCGTTTCGCGGAGTTTCGCATATTCGGATTCAATGAGAGCCCAGCATCGTCCCTCTGGGGGCTCGTGAACCTTACCATTCGGCGCGACAATCTTATACATCTGATTTGGTCGATATCCCTGAGCCGTCATCGACACTGATTGCCATGGACCATCCGGATCATTATTTGGGTTTTTGTATACTGCCTTCTGTTTTTCTCCAAGCGGAATAAGACCACGGATCTGTTGAAACAGTACTGGGCTGGGTGAAAAGAACATCAGATACTCGTGTGCATCACCGATTGCTCCACGATTCTCACGCGAGTACCTTTTTTGCCAAATGCAATTCGCAACGAAGGCATTCTCTCCGAAAACACGCTTCAGAATCATTCCGAGAGAAAAGACTTCGTTGTCGTCAATCGAGACAACCAACACCCCTTCTTGCTTCAGCAAATCCTTAGCCAGAGTGAGTCGCTGGAACATGAACTCGCACCACTTGGAATGTCGCCAGAGATCTTCTTTGTCGACATAGCGATCGTTGTAAACGAAGTCCTTGTTGCCGGTGTTTTACGGAGGGTCGATGTAGATACACTTGACTCGCCCAGCGAACGTCATCCGAAGATACCTGAGCGCATCGAAGTTATCACCCTCGATGATGAGATTCTTCCAAGGAGCGTCGCCACACGAAAGAGATTGATCCAAATCAAGCGCGACAAAATCTTGGTTGAGCGCTTTGTCACGTTCAATTTCGTTTGCCTCCCAGACGAGACCAAAACGTGTAGCGTCTCGTCGGTCTCGAGCTTCCAGCAGCTGGACAAGCTCTGCTTTCGTCAAATCTGTGTAGTTACGTTTCGCCATGAGTTCCTGAAATTACCGCCGGAATCTTTTCATTCTGAATGCCATTATGGAATGCTCACTGAAACAGAGGCAAACTCACGAGACCGTCAATCCAAACCCAACATTGTAACAGAAAATGAGAATTCTTCACTGGGTGACCCAAGAGCGATCATCTGGGCACCTAAAGAGATAGCGTCACGCTTATGAATCGCTATGATGGAGGGCTTTCGCGGAGAATTGCGCGTGACCACTGCAACCGCAAAGACAATTCAAATCTACCTGCCAACGGGTGAACCGCGAGGGATTCGAATCGCGGATATCACGACGCGATTGGTATTGGCAGTGCTGATCCCTCGGAGCGAATTGGCATCCGGAAAAACGCGATGGGAGTTGGATCATCCTGGCGTCTACTTCCTGTTCGGTGAGGACGAAGACGGTGCCAAGCCGATCGTGTACATCGGACAAACCGAAGATGCTCGTAAAAGACTCGATAGCCACAACAAAACCAAGACATTTTGGAAGACGGCCATCTTCTGTATTTCGAAATCGCAGAACTTCACGCAAGCCCATATCCGATACTTGGAATGGTACTGCATGCAGCAAGCAAAAGACGTGGGTCGCTACGCGCTCGATAACGGCCAATTACCTCCGAACTCGACTCACGTAACGGAGCCGATGATCGCTGAGTTACTCGACATCTTCGATACGATGCGCATGCTCATCTCGACGTTGGGCTATCCGGTCTTCGAACCGATCGTAAAGCCTAGCACGCCATCGCATCTGTTCTTTGTGCGCGGCGGTGGCAGTGACGGCAAAGGCGAGCTGGTTGAAGACGGCTTTGTTGTCTTCGAAGGAAGTCGTGCTCGCATCGAAATCGTTCCATCGGCAACAAGTGTTTTGAAGCCACAACGCGATAAGCTGATAGCATCGGGGGTGATGGAAGAACGCGATGGCGAGTATATCTTCACTCAAGATTTTCTATTCTCTTCTCCTAGCACCGCAGCCGCTATTGTGCTCGGTCGTTCGGCCAATGGCTGGATCGAATGGAAGGACGATCACGGGCAGACTCTCAGCAATGTTTATCGGGCGCCGGCTGAATCGAATGATGCGGAATCGGATGAATAGATGGCATTCCGCCCAAAATCGCGCTCGATCAGTTGATGGCGATCAGCGCCATCGAAAAGGTTCAAATGGTTGAGTTACCGGCACTTGGTGTCTTGCCTGATTGGCTAAGCTAGGGCAGTGGGATAGGCTTCCAGCCTGTCATTTAGGGGTTGGCCGAATGGCTCATTCCATAGACTTGCCGCGTTGCACATTTTTCCAAGCAACATCCAGGTAATCATGAATAATAAATAATCTCTGATGCTCTGGGGATTTTGGCACTCACAATGGAACCGGGAGCATTGGACGGATGCAAGATTCATGATATAAACAAATCAAGGATGACTCCCTAAATCGATAGTCCAAACAGAGATAATAATAAGTTACGTCCCTTGGATAACCAAGAAATGCCATGACATGAAGCGGTCTTCGTTACACTTCTCGACCAGAGAACTTTTGCTGCTGACAGCGTTAGTTGCATTGGGCATCTTCGGTACGATTGAACATCGAGAAGCTTCACGAATCAAAGAGAAAATCAAAGCGCTGATTCCCGTATGCGAAATCAAGATTGAATATCCTGTTCCAGAAGGCTTGCATGCATTGGGCGGCCGCTTTAGCCTAACCGGCGTTATTCGCTTTCCCGCAGACACAGAAATTCCGGCTAAGCTGATTGTTCGATCGCATCTGAAGGATCCTGCTAGCGGCAAAAAGTACGTTGAACTCGATGGTAAAATTGGACGCGACGACGATGCAGGTGTCCATTTTGAAATCGAACTTCCGCCGCCAGCCATGCAGGTGTCCATTCTGCCGACTAGACCGACGCATCCGGGAACTTACATTTGTACAATTGAAGCCTTCGATGGCAATGACAGGCTGACAATTGCTGCAACGCCAATAACCTTTGTACCTTCGCCACAATAATCGGGCGGAACCAAGCATTCACCAAAGCCCGCGACGATGGCTTGCTTGATGGCTCAAAAAACGCGCGGGCTTGGTGATAGCAAACCTGTCGAAGCAGATTTTTCGGAAGCCGAATACGAATTAGTCGAAGAACCTGCATGATCGATGCTCAAAGAACCATGTCAATCACAACCCGAAGCGTAAGCGAGGGACCATGCGTCGACTGGACAATGGTCCCTCGCTTACGCATCGGGTTATGAATCGAGGGAGATAATGTTGAATGACAACGTCGTTATGCCTGATCCATTGGCATTCTTTATCACATGGCCAACTTATGGCACATGGTTACCGGGAGATCAGCGTGGTTGGGTTGAATACCACCACGGTTGGCAATTGCCAAATACCAACCTAGAACAATACTGCCGAGCTTGTATGACCGAGAAGCAATGTCTGTTATCTGCCGAAGAACGTAAAATTGTGCTCAGTCAAATCTTGGAAACTTGTGAACATCGAAAGTGGGTGCATTTCGCGTCTGACTGTCGTTCCAATCACTCTCATATTGTCATTGGTTCGGCAAATACATCACCAAAGAAAATTCGCAAGGACATAAAGGCATGGTGTACGCGCCGGTTGCGAGAGCGATCGAGGCCTGAACAGGAGCATTGGTGGGCGGAAAGAGGAAGCATTCGATATATTTGGAACGAAGAGTCTCTTGATACTGTCATGCGTTACGTTACTGAAGCTCAGGATAGAATGGGTCGAGATGATCGGAGACAAATATCACAACCCGACGCGTAAGCAAGGGGCGATGGATAGACTGAAGTGTTGTCCCTCGCTCACGCGTCGGGTTGGGATTGGGAGCGGTAAATGATCGAGTTTGTTCGCGGCAACTTGTTCGACGCAAAAATGGAGGCCATCACTAATACTGTAAACTGCGTCGGCGTCATGGGAAAAGGCATCGCGAGGGAGAGGGGTGCCGAAGGCGGGGTGAGGGTTGCTCGCACGTGTGGATGGAAAGTGGTAGCATGAGGCCAACGGACCGGAGGCTCCTGCACAACAACCACACACCCCTGAATTCAGCGGGAAATATTCGTACAACATGTTCGTAACTCGCACTTGCTTTTACTTGCTCGTCTTTCTGCTCTGTCCTAAAAGCGTGTTTTCACAAGAAACCTCTTTGCAACCCAACGAACGGTACCGAGCGTTTGGAACGGTCGTTGACGAAGACGGCAAGCCCATCGCTGGTGTTGACTTGGTGCCATCGCTGTTCGATCCATCCATGTCCAAAGACGAAATCGAGCGCATTCGAGTCAAGACAGATTCCAACGGAAATTGGCAATGGGACGTTTCGCAGTATCC